>JBJMJD010000087.1:0-92300 GCA_045806525.1 Gaiellales bacterium
CACCATCCGCAACCTGCGCTCAACCCGATGCTGGCCGGTGCGGATCCAAAACCACCCCCGGCGATCGCCTGATCCCGCCGACCTCGGAGCGCGTCGATCAGCCGCGCCCGTACTTGCGCATCAGCGACATCCCGGATGAACCACACGACGCCCGCAACCGCGGAAGGAGCGCGCAAGAGTGCGACCAATCGCGCCAATAGAGCTGAAAGGTCCGTCGCTCCAGTTTGTTGCAGGCGCTACGATCGAGGCGTAGACTCGGGTCACTGCAGCGGTCGCAGTGTGCCGCCCTTCGGGAGGAGGCGTGATGCGTGACGGGTTGGCTCAGAACGTGCGTCGTGTGGGTTGGGCGGCTCTCTGCGTCTGTGGATCGCTGTTCGCCGCCGCGGGTACCGCGGCTGCAACGCCGTCGACGGTGATGATCACTCCGGGCAGCGGTTTTGCGAGCGATTTCTTCCCGTATCTTGGTCGGCCGACCGTTTCCGCCGGTGGTCGGTTCGTCGCGTTTGACTCGGGTCGCTCAGACATCATTGCTGGGGACAGCAACGATGCTTCCGATGTATTCGTGCGTGACATGGCCACCGGTGTGACGGAGCGCGTGAGTGTGTCCAGTGGCGGCGCCCAGGCGAATGGCGACTCAAGCGGCCCGGTGGACATTTCGGCGGGTGGCCGCTTTGTGTTGTTCGCGTCCGATGCGACCAATCTTGTTCGCAGCGATCAGAATGACTTCGATGATGTGTTCCTGCGTGACCGCGAACTCGGGACGACCACGATCGTGCCGCATATCACGGTGGACGTGGGTGGCACCTGGGTGATGAGCGCGAACGGGCGGTTCTTCGCCGCCGGCCCGCCGGGCCACGACAATACGATCATCCGATACGACCGGCTTACCGGAAAACTGAAGCAAACGCGCGTCGGCAGGGACGAGGCTGGTGTGGTCGACGTCTCCGACAACGGGCGGGCCGTGCTTGTGAACGGCTCATCGGGGCCGCGCGTCTGGAAGCCGTTGACCGGTGGCCTGGTGCGCTTCGACCAGGCCGTCGGCGGACGGGTCGCCGACCCATTCGCCGGATGCGATCTCCGGCAACGGGCGTTTCGTCATGTTTGACAGTCGGTCCAGCAATTTGATTCGCCACGACACCAATGGCACGTGGGATGTCTTCGTCCGAAACCTCGCTGCCCATCACACTCGTCGGATCAGCGTCGGCAACACGGCGGGGCGTCAGGCGAACAGATCATCAGGCGGCCTGGGCTTGTCCGCTGATGGCCGCTACCGGCTGTTCGACTCCAAGGCAACCAACCTTGTCCCCGGCGACACCAACGGCAAGATCGACATCTTCGTTCGCGACCACCACCTCCACACAACCGTTCGCTGCAGCGTCTCCACAACCGGAGTTCAGGGAAGCGGCCGGTCATTTGGCGGAGCAATCGCTGAAAACACGCTCTACGCCGCCTTTCTGTCCAGTTCGACCAACCTCACACCGGGCGACACAAACGGCCGAATCGACATCTTCGAACGAGGCCCAGGCTGCTAGCGAAGCGAGGGGAATGATGCGCGGGATCGATTCCCGCCGCCTCCATCATTCGGACTCAACCGAGTTCCCTAACAGAATCTTCGCGCTCGTTTGTCGAGACGCCGCCACGCTTTGGGCAACGCCTTGCGTGCCGCCAGCTTCCGGGATTCTTGCTGCTCGATGAGGCTGTCCACGGCTGCATGGGCCATCGGCCGCTGGAGCTCATGATCGAGGTCGGCCAGCACACGCGCGGCGACGACACCGTCCTGGTGGTCGCCCAGGATGTCCTGCACCGTCTTGGCGCGTTTGACGTAGCCACGAGCGCCCTTCACGCCGCTGGCGGCTGCAAGCTCGGCTGCGTAGCGGGCGTGCTTCACCGCCTTTCGGAGCTCGTGCAACTCGGCGGCGCTGGCCGTGTCGGGAGATGCACGGCGGGCACGGCGGCGGGCGCGTCGATGTTCCTTTCGGAGCATCTTTGCGGGTGATTCGACAGCGATGATCCGCGGCTCGTCGGTGGCCGCCTGAAGGCGGTTGAGCAGGCTCAGGTACCGGGAGTCTGAGAGCTCAGAGAGCAGCATCGTCTGGGCGCCGGCACGCCGGTCGCGAAGCAGGTCGGAGATGTCGGTCGCGCCCGCCCGCTCGCGGTCCTCGAGGGCGGCCGACCGTTGCTCCACGTCGGCCACCAGCACGTCGAGGT
The DNA here is from genome assembly GCA_045806525.1 of Gaiellales bacterium. Lineage (GTDB taxonomy): Bacteria > Actinomycetota > Thermoleophilia > Gaiellales > JAICJC01 > JAICYJ01. Next base: position 2,209 of record JBJMJD010000087.1, read on the forward strand.
CTCGCACCCGCCCGAGCGCCTCACCGGCCGGCTTGAGGGCATCTCGCAGGCCGTCCGCCCATTGGCGGTCGAGCATCGGCCGGCCCGCGCGCAGCAACGCCCGCAGCCGGCGCACGGCAACCCGGTGGTCGTGCAGCTGCTCCGCGTCGCCAAGCCGCGTGCCCGGGTCGTGGCGAAGGATCTCGTAATACTGGTCGCGAAGCGCCGCCGCCAACTGCTCGTCGCTGCGCTTCCTTGGCATCGCGGCTGCTCTGCGAGCCGGCACGTCCAGCGCCTGCAGCACCTTCGGCCGGCCATCTGGATCGACCGCGCCAACGTTCCGAAGCTCCGACTCCAGCCACTTCAGATCAGCTCGGTTGCCCTCGACCAGCTCCACCTCCAACTCCTCGAAGAGATCGACCACCTCTCCGTCCTCGCGCACCTCGACCGTGTCGTGGAGGACCATCGCCACGTCCGTGCCGTCTCGCTCGACCATCACTCCCGCGCGCTCCTGCCGAAGCGTCGCGACCGCCACCAGCGGGGCGCCGCGCGTGTGCGCCAGCAGCAGCTGCTCGAGCTCGCGCGGCACCCGAACATCTGGCGCATCCCACTCCAGCTCCAGGCGGTCGTCGCCGCACGGCAGCTTCAGCTGCCAGGCGCCCGGGCCGTCGCCGTCCGCGCTCTCGACCCGTCGCCGCAACGTGATCGACGACCCGGCCAGCCGCAGCTGCTCGGTATCGAAGTACGTCGACCAGAGCGTCCGCGCGGGAAGCTCACGTCCGGGCAACGGGATCCCCGGAAACTCGTCTCCGGCTTGCAGCTTGATCTCCTGCTCCAGCGCGGCATCCACGACTGCTCACGTTCCCGGCTGATCGTGGCGTCAAACACGCCGGACCGCTCTGCTCAGGCTCGGGCGACGGTCGTTGGGTCTGGCGCGGGATCGCTGCTTGCCGGTGGGGACGCAGCCCAAAAATCGGAGCGCCGCACGAGGCCAGCGCAGAGCGCGCCGACGAGCACCGTGGCCGCGCCGATCAGCAGGATCGTGTTCATCCCCGAAACGAAGGCCCGGTGGGATGCCGTCTCGATCGCGGGGTTGTGGGGACTGAGCGCTGCGGCTGCACGGGTGCCGCCCGACGCGATCGTCTTGGCCAGGGTCGAGGCCGGCACGCCAAGGCCTCCGCGCGGCGCCAGATCGCTGGTCAGCTGGTGTTCGAACACCGCGCCCAAAGCGGCGACACCCGTGGCCAGCCCGCCGATCCGGAAGGTGTTGCTGATACCCGAGGCCATGCCGCTGCGCTGGGGCTCCACCACGCCCAGTCCGATCTTGGCGATCGCGGGGTTGACGATGCCGATGCCAAAGCCGGTGAGCAACAGGCCGGGGATCAGATGCGTCCAGGTCGACCCGGTTGAAAGATTCGCCATCGAGGCGATCCCGACACTGGTCACCAGCATGCCGAACCCGAGCACCGCACCGGGCGGGAACCGCTCGACGACCGAGCGGGTCGCGAGCGGCACGATAAAGAGCAGGACGGTTGAGGGGAGAAGTCGCACGCCTCCTGCCAGGGGCGAGTACCCCAGATCGTTCTGCAGGTACAGCGTGATGTACGGGTACATGGCAAACATGCCCGCGCCGATCGCAAACGTCGCCAGCGACACCCCCACGAACCCGCGTTTCCGGAAGAGGGACAGGTCGAACATCGGCCGCTCCTGGCGAAGCTCCGCCACGATGAACGCGATCGCCAGCAGCGCGGAGCCCCCGAACAGCGCGAGGATGGTCGTGCTGCCCCAGCCGTCGTCGTTCCCGCGCAAGAGCGCCAAGACCATCAGGAACAGCGCTCCCGCGAAGGTCACCAGGCCGGCGATGTCCAGGCGCTTGGCATCCGGGTCGCCGACGTTGACCATCTTGGCCGCCGCCAGCGCGACGGTGGCGATACCGATCGGCACGTTCACGAAGAAGATCCACCGCCAGCCCAGAGTGTCGGTAAGCAAGCCCCCGACCAGTGGCCCCGTGGCCACCGCCGCGCCGACGGTCGACCCCCATGCGGCGATCGCACGTCCGCGGTCAGGGCCGTGGTAGGACTGCCCGATCAGGGCCAGGCCGGTGGCGAACATCGCACCCCCGCCCAGACCCTGGACGGCGCGCGACCAGATCAGGACGTCCGTCGTCGGTGCCAGCCCGCACGCAAACGACGCCCCGGTGAACACCACCAGGCCGACGATGAACACCCGCTTTCGTCCGAACCTGTCGGCCAGTGCGCCGCAGGTCAGAATCACGCTGGCCAGCGACAGCGCATAGGCATCGATCACCCACTGGAGATCGGTAAAGCCCGAGTGCAGATCCCGCTGGATCGTCGGCAGCGCCACCTGCACCACGGTCACGTCGACGAGCAGCATGAACGTCGCTGCGCACAGCGCAACCAGCGTCCACCATCGCCACCCGCTGGAGTCAGCCGAGCTCATACCTGCACGGTAGCCATCGACGCGCGGTTCGCAACGGCAGGCCGGCCGCTCATGCTTGCTGAAGCACGTCGGCCGGCGCGCTGCGGCCGTAGACTGCTCGCGTGGCGGTGGTTTCCCAGTCCGAGGGCGTTCGTGGCGGCCCGGCGGCCGGTTGGCGCAACGCCGCCGCCTATCTGCGAGACCCGCTGCCGTACCTGGAGGGCGTTGCCAGGACGGGCGGCCCGGTCGCGAGCGTGCCGTTTCCGGGCGGCCACAGCTTCCACTTCGTCAGCGATCCTGACCTGATCCGCCGCGTCCTGGTCGACGAGCATGCGTCGTTCGTGAAGGGCCGCGCGCTGCGCGCAGCGCGGCGCCTGCTCGGCGACGGGCTGCTCACCAGCGAGGGCGCCGAGCACCTGCGCCGGCGGCGGATGATCCAGCCGGTGTTCCGACGGGCCGTGATCGAGGCGTACGGCGCCGAGATGGTGGCGGCCGCGGAGCGTACGTCAGCTCGCTGGCGCGACGGCATGGAGCTCGACGTCGACGTGGCGATGACCGACCTCGCACTCGACATCGTCGGAAGGACGATCTTCAACGCCGACGTTGAGTCGGAGGCGACGGAGATCCGCGATGTGCTGGAAGCCGGGATGCGCGTGTTCCACCGCTTTCTGCTGCCGGGTGGCGAGCTGCTCTGGCACCTGCCGCTGCCGGCGACACGCGGATTCAACAGCGCACGCGATGACTTCGACCGGATGATGCTGGCGCTGATCAGGAGCCGGAATCGGGCCGCACAGGATCCGCCGGACCTGATCGACCACCTGATCTCGCTCGAGGACGACGGCGGCAGCGGTCGGCTGTCCGAGACCGAGATCCGGGACGAGGCGGTGACGCTGCTGCTGGCCGGTCATGAGACGACCGCGCGGGCGCTGACGTGGACGTGGCACCTGCTGACGCTGTATCCCGACGTGGCAACCAGGCTGCGTGGCGAGCTGGCAGAGGTGCTCGGCGGCCGTTCCCCGACCGCCGCCGATTACGCCCGACTTCCCTACACCCGGGCGGTGTTCTGTGAGTCGCTGCGGCTCTACCCACCGGTGTGGGCGCTGGCTCGGATTGCCGTCCGCGAGGTACATCTCGGCCACCTGGTCGTTCCGGATGGCGGCACCGTGATCATGAGCCAGTGGGTGATGCAGCGAAACCCGGAGCTCTTCGAGCACGCTCTGGCCTTCCGGCCCGAGCGGTGGCTCGGCGGAGCGGAGCCGCATCCGGGAGCGTACTTCCCGTTCGGCGGTGGCCCGCGCCTGTGCATCGGGGAGCGCTTCGCCATGCTCGAGGGTGTGCTGGTGCTCGCGACGCTGGCCCAGCGCTGGGAGGTGGAGGCTCAGGACGCCAACCCGCGGATCGACGCGCGGTTCACGCTGCGGCCTCGAGGCGGGCTGCGCGTGCTGATTCGAGCGCCCGCTGACGTTGGCGCCGCGTTCACGCCGGTGGACTGACCTCCGCCGGCGGCCGCAAGCTTCCACGCTCGACGGCCGCGACCATACTGTGGCGATCTCCCGGCGGGACCCACTCGATCCACCAGTCGGCACCCGCCGCGGCCACCGCTCCGATGTGGTCGCGCTCGGCCTCCCAGTCGTCGCGGCGCCCGCTTCCGCCGACGGCGATCGTAAACGGGCGATCGCCGGCGGCGCTGCGGAGCGCGGCCACGTCGTCGGGAGACATGTCCTGCCATGGGCCGCCGTGGGTTTCCTTGTACAGGCAGGAGCCACCCCAGCGCAGCGCCCGGCGGGTCGGGCGCGGGTTCGGGTAGCCGCCGCCGATCCAGATCGGTATCCGCGGCTCCTGCACCGGCCGCGGCAGGAACGTCACATCGTCGACCTGGAAGTGCTTGCCGCGAAAGCTGAACGGCCCGCCGGTCCAGAGCCCGGCGACGATCTCGAGCCCCTCGTCCAGCATCTCGCCGCGCCTCCGCGCGTCCGGCTCCTCACCAAATGACACGTAGCTGGGATCGGCGGTGATCGCCTCGCCGGTGTCGCCCAGTCCGACACCAAGCACCATGCGCCCGCCCGAGAGCTGGTCGACCGCCGCCGCCTCGCGGGCGACGTTCCAGGGCCGGCGCCGCGTCAACGGCGTCACCTCCGTGCCCAGCCGCATTCGCCGGGTGCGCACCGCCACGGCCGCGAGCACCGCCCACACGTTGCACGTCGGCGTCGCGCGATCGCCCCCGTAGCAGACGTAGTCCTCGAGGAACAGGCCGTCCCACCCGGCGGCCTCCGCCCGCTCCGCCAGGTCGACGAGGAAGCGCGGGTCACCACACTCCCCTCCGGTCGGCAGTGACAGCCCGTACTGCACGGCTCAGCTCGCCTCTGTTCGTGCTGAGGCGACGGCTGCGCGCGCCACGCCGTCGGCGTGCCGGTGCTCGTGTCGGTGGTCCAGCCACGAGTCCTGGGCCGAGTAGGTCGCCAGCGCCAGGATCACCCCGGCCAGCAGAGCGCCGAGCAGTGCCGCCCGGCGGCCGCCGTCTCCCGCCACCCCGTCCGCGTGAGGGCGCCAGTCCGCCGGCCCGTCTCGCAGCACCCGGGTCAGGTAGGCGAGGATGTGAATCGCGATCAGCACCCCCCAGACCGCGAAGCTGATCGCGTGCAGCTGGAGCAGGGGCCCGCCGCCGTGCCCGACGATGATCAGGGCGACGCCGCTCCCGAACAGCGTCAGCGTCGATACGACCAGCACCGGCGCGATCAGCCGCAAGGGCAGCCGGGGAGGCCCCGCCAGCCGGTATGGCCTGCTGTTCGTGTAGTAGCGGACGAACCGCCAGCCGGTGCTCGTGAGCTTGAGGCCGACGGGCGGGATCAGGAGCAGCCCCAGGAAGATGTGCTCGGGTAGATACGAGGACAGCACCAGCGCTGTCAGCGTCTCGATTCCGAGCAGGACGAGCAGCACCAGCCCGACGGATGCCGTCAGCCGCTCGTTCCCCGGCGGCCCCCATGCGCGAGTCTGCGCGGCCCAGCGCTGCCACCTCGCTTGGGTGTCTGTGGGGGCCGGGGTGTCGTTCATCCGTCGGCGACGCTCTCGGTCAGGTTGGACGCATCGGGCAGCTGCGGGCCTTCCGCGAACGCTAGCATCGCAGCGGTTGCGTGTACGTCCTCAGACGGGCTCGCCTCTCGCAGCCGGAGGCACCGCGTCGGTGGCATGACCGCGCGGCCGGGTCATCTCGGTGGCAGCGCTCTCCATCGCCGGGCGCCTGTCGTGAGGATGGGACTCGTACCAGGTCGCGTAGCGGGCGGCCAGCGGGCCGGCCGTGAGGCCGTGCGCGAGCACGGAGAGCCCGACGGTCAGATAGACGGCGAGCACGATCAGGTGCTCGTGCGGCAGCCGTGACTCCTCGACCACGATCACGGCGAAGACGATCGATGCCAGGCCGCGAGGACCGAACCAGCCGAGGAAGCCCAGCGTGGGACGACCCGCGTGCGTGCCCCACATCGCGATCGCGACGGGGATCATGCGCACCAGCGTCAGACTGAGCACGGCGTACAGGATCAGCTGCCAGCTCAACGCGGTGAGCGTGGGGCCGAGCAGGACCGCGCCGAAGATGATGAAGGTGACACCGTTCAGGACGTCGCCCACCTCGTCGGTCAGCCGATTCAGCCCCTCCGGGTCGCGTCCCAGCGCCAGCCGGAATACGACGCCGGCCACGAACGCCGCGATGAAGCCCGACCCACCAAGCGCGCTGGCGATCCCGTAGGCAAGGCCCGCGCCGGCTGCCGGGATCACGGGATACCAGCGGCCGGCGATCAGGCCCCGCCCGCCTGCAGCGCGGATGATCACCGCGATCGCGACGCCGGCTATGACTCCCCCGGCCACCCCGTAGCCGATCTCTTCGACCAGCAGCCTGACGGCGCCGCGGCCTCCGGAGATGTCGGACTCCAGGTCGGCCAGGGCGACGGCGGCGAACAGCAACGGCACGCAGATGCCGTCGTTGAGTCCGCTCTCGACGTTCAGCCCCTGGCGGATTCGTTGCGGGACGCGCGGCTCGGTGACGACCGCCTGCCCCAGCGCAGCGTCGGTCGGCGCCAGCACGATGCCCAGGATCAGAGCCTCGGCTGCGGTGAGCTGGCCGAACAGGACGGCTGCCGCGACGGCGCCCAGCAGGATCGTCAGTGGCAGTCCGACCGCCAGCAGCCGTAGCGGCACCCCCACCGCGCGGCGCAGATGGCTGAGATCGACGCGCGAGGCGTCGCTGAACAGGACCAGCGCCAATGTCGCCTCCGCCAGGGTGCGCACCACCGAGTCCGTGGTGGCAAGGTCGATACCGTCGAGTGCCTTTGGCCCGACCAATAACCCGAACCCGACGAACAGGATGGCCGGCGTGATCGGCGTTCCCACCAACCTCCCCGAGACGGCGGCAACACCGAGCAGCGCCAGCGACACCATGACCAATGCCCACTCCATCCGGGACATCATGGCGGTTCCCGCGCGGCTGCGGGATGGCTCCAAGCGCAGCCCATCCTCACCGAGCGCGATCGCCGACCGGCCGGGCCGGCAGAACCGCGCCGTGCTAGCGCAGCCTCCAGAGCAGCTTTGCCGCGCGGCTCGGGGCCTTGGTACGCGAGAGGACGGTGACGGCGACCAGCGCAGCGGCGGCGATCGGAATCACGACCTTTGCCTCCCTGCGCAGCTCGGCCACGTCGTCGGCCAACCGTTGCCGCTCGGCCGCGATCTCCAAGCGGATCTGCTCCGCGCTGCGTTCAGGCATGCGTCTTCAGCGTGTCGGCGGTCCGCCGGGCCTCATCGACGGCCTGGCTGGGCGCTAGGGGTGAGGCGGCACGGGCAAACCGTACCGCGAACAGGGCGAGCCCGGCCGCGACCAGCAGCAGGGCGACTGCGACGATCAGCAGCGAAAGCCACAGCGACAGCGTCTGGTTCAGCCCGGCGGCCGCTGCGGCCAGCATGAATCCGAGCGCGTAGAAGGCAAGGACGCCCGCGCTGAGAGCGAACACCGCGGCCTTGCCGAGCGCCGCCGCCTTGCGTTTTGCCTCCAGCTGGCCCAGCTCCAGGATCAGGTGGGCCAGCGACGTCGCCCTCGCCTTGACCTGCTTCACCTGCCTCAGGATACCCCGCATGGACTGATCCTATCGGTCCCGCGGCGGCGCCTGGAGCATCGTTTTCAGGCAGACAGCGGTCAGCAGCGCCACCCATGCCGCGCCCAGCGCGTAGCCTCCCAGCACGTCCGTGAACCAGTGCGCGCCGAGGTAGATCCGCGAAGCGCCCACCACCAGCACCACGGCAGCAGCGGTGATCGCCCACACTCGCAGCTGGGCCCACCCTGCGAGCCAGCCGACCACGACGAGCATGGCGAAGAAGGCCATGCACTGCGTGGCATGACCGGACGGGAACGACCAGTGTGTGTACGTCCCGAGCGCGTCGGATGCCGGTGGCCTCGGTCGCTCGGTGATCCGCTTGAAGAGGATATAGAGCGTGGTCGATCCGGCAACGCTTGCGGCCAGCATCGCTCCCGCCCGCCACTCGCGATCGCGCCACCACCAGTACAGGGCGAGCACGAGCGTCGCGGGATAGAGCACGGCAGCGGATCCCAGCCACGTGACGGTTCGCATCGCCGTCGTCGTGGCGGAGCCGCGGTGCTCGCCCACCCACGTCAGCACCGATTGGTCGACCGATGGGGTGTCGCTCGTCGAGACAACGATCGCCAGCGCCGCGAACGCGATCCAGCACGCCGCCGAGATCGCGACCGAAGCGGTGACGGCGGATCCGTCGTCACGCGAGCCTTCATGCCAGGCTGTTCGCACCCTCGCGATCGTATCGGCGGCACGACCACCCGGGACGCCGGATGGGTGGGGGCTCCGCCGACTGTGAGATTCTGTGCCCTCGCGCACCGCATATCGCCACACCGATGAAACGGGCCGAATGACAAACGCCGATCGTTGTCGCCGTGGCTGAGGCGGCGGGGGAGAAGATACCGAGCTCGATCGCCGTCCCGGCCGGGGTGCGCATGCTGCGCCACTATCGCAGGGAGTGGCTGCCCAAGGACGTGGTCGCAGGCCTGGTGCTGACGACGCTGCTCGTGCCGCAGGGCATGGCGTACGCGGAGCTGGCGGGCCTGCCGGCCATCACCGGCCTCTACACGTCCATCCTCTGTCTCCTTGGCTACGCGATCTTCGGCCCGTCGAAGATCCTCGTGCTCGGCCCGGACTCCTCGCTCGGTCCCATGATCGCGGCCACGATCCTGCCGCTGATCGCCGCCAACGGCGACCCCGCTCGAGCCGTCGCGCTGGCGTCGATGCTGGCGCTGATCGTCGGCGTGATCATGGTCGTGGGCGGCATGGCCAGGCTCGGATTCGTCGCGGATCTCCTGTCGAAGCCGACCATGATCGGCTACATGAACGGACTTGCGATCACCATCCTGGTCGGACAGCTGCCGAAGCTGTTCGGCTTCTCGACCGACGCGAACGGCCTCGTCGACGAGACCCGGGCGTTCATCGACGGCGTCCGGGACGGCGAGACGGTGGGGGCCGCGCTCGCCGTCGGCCTGCTGGGCCTGGTGGTGATCGCGGTGCTGCGCAGAACGGTGCCGCGTGTGCCGAACGTGCTGGTGGCCGTGGTCGTGTCGATCGCCGTTGCAGCGGGCTTCGGGCTCGAGCAGCACGGTGTCAAGCTGGTGGGCACGCTCCCGGAGGGGTTCCCGCCCCTGACCGTCCCGGACGTGCACCGCTCCGACCTGCTCCCGCTCGTGGGCGGCGCGTTCGGCATCGCGCTGGTGTCGCTCGCCGACACAATCGCGACGTCGTCGGCGTTCGCCGGCAGATCGGGTGAGGAGGTCGACGGCAACCGGGAGATGGTGGGGATCGGCGTCGCCAACCTCGGCGCCGGTCTCTTTCAGGGCTTCCCGGTCAGCACCAGCGGGTCGCGCACGGCCGTGGCCGAGCAAGCCGGTGCCAAGACGCAGGTGACCGGTCTGGTCGGCGCGATCCTGATCGCGGCCATGCTCCTGTTCGTCCCCGGCTTGTTCCGCGACCTGCCGCAACCGACGCTCGCCGCAGTGGTGATCACGGCGTCGCTGTCGCTCGCCGACGTGCCGGGCACCGTCCGGCTTTGGAAACAGCGGCGTTCCGAATGCGCGCTCTCCATCGCCGCCTTTCTCGGCGTCGCCTTCCTCGGCGTGTTGCCGGGGATCGTGGTCGCCGTCGCGCTCTCGGTGATGAACCTGTTTCGGCGCTCCTGGTTGCCCTACCACGCGGAGCTCGGTCGGGTGCAGAACCTGCCCGGCTACCACGACGTCACCAGCTACCCCGAGGCTGAGGTGCTTCCCGGACTGGTCATGTTCCGTTTCGATGCCCCGCTGTTCTTTGCGAACACACGCACCTTCCGCGAGCAGATCCTGCTGCTGGCGTCACGCGACCCGGCGCCCGTCTGGATCCTGATCGCGGCTGAACCGATCACCGACGTCGACACGACGGCGGCGGACATGCTGGAAGATCTCGACGAGGCGATCAACGCCCGGGGGATCTCACTCGTGTTCGCCGAAATGAAGGACCCCGTCCGTGCCAAGATCCTGGCCTACGAACTGACCCGCACGATCGATCCCAACCACTTCTACCCGACCCTCGACAGCGCCATCGCCGCCTACCAGGAGCAGACCGGCGCGCGCTGGACGCAGCAGCAGCCATGACCGAGAGGAGCTCCGATCAACGGCGTCCGGCCCAGGAGCGCACGTGCGAGGTGCGATGGATCCGCCGCGGCCGCCACGGAGCCGAGATCGCCGGCTGGTTCTCACGGTTCCTACAGGTGCCCGAGTCGCGCGACGACGACTATCTCATCTCTCCGCGCCTGCGCGGCCTGTCCATCAAGATCCGAGGCGGTGCCAGCTTCGAGGTGAAAGAACACCGTGGCACGGTGGGAGCGCTCGACATCGCAGGCGCGGCCGAGGGCAGCATTGAGTCGTGGATCAAGCGGTCGATTCCGCTCACCGGAGGGGTCGACCTCTCGCGCCCGCTGGAGGGAGCGGCTTGGCGGCGAGTGAGCAAGCGCCGGCAGATCGCCGGGTTCCCGATCGATACGGGCGGCGGGCCGAGCTCACCGGGCGCCGCCGTCTGCTCGGTGGAGCTCACCCAGGTGGAGGTGCTCGACCAGTCCTGGTGGACGCTCGGATTCGAAGCCGGGGGCCGCGGCGCTCTTGGCCGCATCAAACACACCGCGGCCGTAGTCTTTGCCGAGCCGCTTCCGGCGGCTTCGGCGTTCAGGGCGGAGGAGGCCTGTTCCTATGCCGAGTGGATCCACGGGCTCGGCCATCCGAGAGGGACGAGATGAGTAAGCACAAGAAGCACGAGCACCCAGACGAGGTCGACGGCCGGGCCGTCCGGATGAAGCGCAAGCCATACGAGGCCGAGATGCGACGGCTGCACGGCGAGCTGGTTGCGATGCAGGAGTGGGTGAAGGCCACCGGCGCGAAGATCTGCATCGTCTTTGAGGGACGGGACACGGCGGGCAAGGGCGGAACCATCAAGCGGATCACCGAGCGCGTCAGCCCGCGCGTGTTCCGCGTCGTGGCGCTGCCGGCGCCGACCGACCGGGAGCGGTCCCAGCTCTACGCGCAGCGCTATATTCAGTATCTGCCTGCCGGCGGCGAGGTGGTGATCTTCGATCGCAGCTGGTACAACCGTGCCGGTGTCGAGCGGGTCATGGGATTCTGCACCGAGGAGGAGACGGCCAGGTTCCTCGAAAGCGTGCCGCTGATCGAGCGGACGATGGCGGACTCTGGCATCCTCCTCATCAAGTACTGGCTCGAGGTCGATGCCGACGAGCAGACCCGGCGCCTCGAGGCCCGGATGAACGACCCGCGGAAGGTGTGGAAGCTGTCGGACATGGATCTCAAGTCATACAGCCGCTGGTACGACTATTCCCGCGCACGCGACGCGATGCTGCAGGCGACGGATACGGCGTGGGCCCCGTGGTACATCGCTGACACCAGCGATAAGCGCCGCGGCCGGCTCAACATCATCTCCCATCTCCTGAGCCAGATTCCCTACGGGCCGCTCACGATCAGCGAGGTCAAGCTTCCGCAGCGGCAAGAGCCAGGAGGCTACGCCGAACCCAATCTGCCCTTGCGATGGATTCCCGAACCGTTCTGAGCACCGGTCCCAGCGCTCGCGACCGGGTGATGGCAGCCATCTCGCTGCTTGCGGCGGCATCTGCGGTGGTGGTGGTGGTCGTTGCCGCACTGGACAACGGCAGGGGACTGATCGTCGCCCTGGTGGGAGCCGTCGTGGTGGTCGGCGGGGGCTGGACGGCCATGTCGCGCCGCGGCCCCGGCCGTGCCATCGCCCTCGCCATCGCCGCAGTCGGGCTGGCTCTGCTGCTGGCGTCGATCGGGATCGCGGATGTCGTGTGGTGGCGGGCGCTCGGTGCTGCGGCGCTCGCCGCAGTGTCGGTCGCGGCGGCCCGGTCGGCTCTGCACACCCGCGTCGACGAGCTTCAGGCCGCACCTACCCCGGGCAGCCCGGTGCCGGCCGCGGTTCATCCCGTGCTGCTGATGAACCCCAAATCCGGCGGTGGCAAGGCGGTGAAGTTCGATCTGGCCGGCGAGTGCGCCGCACGCGAGATCGAGGCCGTCGTGCTCGGCCCCGACGATGACCTGCTCAAGCTGGCGGAGGACGCGATTGCCGCCGGCGCAGATGTGATCGGCATGGCCGGAGGTGACGGCTCCCAAGCGCTGATCGCCACCGTGGCCAGCCGTCACGGGATTCCCCACGTGGTCGTGCCTGCCGGAACGCGGAACCACTTCGCGCTCGACCTCGGCCTCGACCGCGATGACGTTGTCGGTGCTCTCGATGCCTTCGCGGCGGCGGTCGAGCGCACGATAGATCTGGCCACCGTGAACGGACGGGTGTTCGTGAACAACGCCTCGCTTGGCCTGTACGCCAAGATCGTCCAGTCGGAGGAATACCGGGACGCCAAGCTGCGGACGGCGGCCGCCATGCTGCCCGACCTGATCGGCCCGGACGCCGAGCCGCTTGACCTGCGATACACGGGACCCGACGGGACTGCGCACGAGACCGCTCATATGGTGCTGGTCTCCAACAATGCCTACCAGCTGGCGGATTTCTCCGGCAGAGGGACCCGTGAGCGGATCGACCGCGGGCTGCTGGGCGTGGTCACGGCGCGCATCGACGGTGTTCGAGCGGCGGAGCGGTTGGTGGCACTCAACGCCGCCGGCCAGATCCGCAGGTTCTCGGGATGGCATGAGTGGACGACGCCGCGGTTTCGCATCGACTCCGGCGGCCCGGTCGAGATCGGCGTCGACGGGGAGGCCATGATTCTCGACCCGCCTCTGGTCTTCGAGAGCCTGCCGGCCGCGCTTCGCGTCCGATTGCCCATCCACGCTCCGGGCGTATCTCCGGCCGCACGCCGCATCTCCCGCTCCACGCTTGGCGAGCTCTGGGCCGTAGTCGCCGGTCGCAGCCGGACGTCACTCCCGTCGTAGCGTCACTCGTGCCAGCGAGGTATGTATGTGAGTGAAACCGTTTCGGCAGGTGCTACGCGGCTGGCTGGATAGCCGCTAGGTCTGAGCGAGGGATTGACCGACCAGGCGGAACGGCTGTCCGGCGAATGAGAGGCCGAGCGCACGGCTACCCGCAACCTCCAGCCGAAGCGCGGCTCGCAGGCACACGACCTGTTGTCGCCACGTCGAGCTGTCATACAAACACCGCACTATCCGTTGCTGCACCTGTTGCAGCCCCGGAACGACGTGCCTTTGCTGAGGTTGCCGGCGAGGTGGGCCGCCATCCGAGCGGGGCTGAGGCCCCAGTGCCCGCGCCCGGACATGGCCGGCCTGTGCCCGGGGCGTCGCCGCCTGGTGGGCATGCTCGAAGCCGCGACCCGACATCCACCCGGCCGCGGCGCCCACGGCGAGCCCGACCAGCACGGCGACCACATAACGCACCCGGAACATCACGGTCGAGCCTACACCACAGGTTTTGCACAGGTGACGGGCGGGAGTCCGGCCGCTCCGCACGCTTCCGGGCCGTGGAGCTATGTCATACTTGTCGGGCCTCGAGGGCATGCTTCCCGGCAGGCGGGAACGATCGTCGCGGGCGAGCGGATCGACTGGAATCTCTGACTGCCGACGAGGCCACCACGCAGCCATGACCGGCGCCCCCGACACCACCACGGAGGTCGAGATACTCCCGCCCTACGCACGTGATGCACAGGACGTCGTCGCGTCGGCGCGCTCGGATGCCGGCTCCGGCCTGACCGGCGCGGAGGCGGCGGAGCGGCTCGCCCGGCTGGGTCCCAACCGGATCACCGGCGAACCGCCGCCCTCGGTATGGGAGGTGTCGGTCGCTCAGCTGCGCGACCCGATGAACATCATGCTGATCGCGGTCAGCATCGTCAGCGTCGTGATCGGCCAGGTGTCGACCGGCATCATCGTCGCCCTGCTGATCCTGCTGAACGTCGTGCTGGGCTCGCGCCAGGAGCTGAAGGCGCGGGCCAGCATCGATGCGCTGGCCAGCATGCAGGTGCCGCAGGCCCGGGTGATGCGAGACGGCTCGGTGGCGCAGGTGCCGGCGGTGGACGTGGTGCCCGGCGACATCGTCCAGGTGGAGGCGGGCGACATCGTCCCGGCGGACGGGCGAATCATCCACTCCGCAACGCTGGAGACGCAGGAGGCGGCTCTGACCGGGGAGAGCGCGCCGATCGGCAAGTCGGCGGCGACGCTGCAGGGCGCCGACGCCGCGCTGGGCGATCGCGCGAACATGCTGTTTCAGAACACTGCGGTGACCCGCGGTACCGGTGCGATGGTTGTGACCGCCACCGGAATGCAGACGGAGATGGGTCAGATCGCCACGATGCTCTCCTCGATCAGCCGCACCCGCTCACCGCTGCAGAAGGAGCTGGGATCGCTGACGAAGGTGCTGGGCATTGTCGCCTGGGGTGCGGTTGCCTTCATCGTGATCGTCGGTGTCGCCCGCGGAGAAGCGTTCAAGGATGTGCTGTTGCTGGGCACCGCGATGGCGATCTCGGCCATCCCGACCGGCATGCCCGCGTTCGTCTCGGGGCTGCTGTCGATGGGCGCCAGGCAGCTGGCCGACTCCCGGGCGGTGGTCAAGAACCTCACCGATGTGGAAACGCTCGGCGCCACCAGCGCGATCAACACCGCTAAGACCGGAACGCTGACGATGAACGAGATGATGGTATCGGTGCTCTACGCGGCCGACGCCTGGTTCAACGTCGAGGGCGAGGGCTACCGCAAGACCGGGGCGATCACCGCCGTCGCCGGCCGGCCGGTGCCGGACTTCACCAGGCTGGGTCTGGGGCTGGCGCTGGATAGCGATGCCACCGTGGGCAACGACGGCACGGTGGTCGGCGATCCGACCGAGGCCGCCCTGGTCGTGCTGGCGGCGAAGCTGGCCGTCGACGCCGAGGAGACGCGCCGTGCCTACCCGCGTCTGGCCGAGGTGCCGTTCGACTCCGACTACAAGTTCATGGCGACGTTTCATCGTGTCACGCTGGACGGCGCCGAACACGTGATCCAGCTGGTCAAGGGAGCACCGGACGTGGTGCTTGCACGCTGCAGCGAGTCGGGCGGTCCGCTCAGCCGGTCGCAGCAGCCGATCGAGCAGACCCGAGCCGCGATCGAGGCGGCGAACGCGCGGATGGGCGAGCAGGGCCTGAGGGTGCTGGCGTTCGCCGCGCGGCTGGTCGCCGATGGCGAGCTGCAGGCGATGCAGGACGACCCCATGTCGCTCACCCGGGGGCTGTCGTTCGTTGCCATGGTCGGCATCATCGATCCGCTGCGCGCCGAGGCCAAGGCGGCGGTGCAGACGGCGCTCGGTGCCGGCATCGACGTGCGCATGATCACCGGCGACCACGCCGTCACCGCCCGCGCGATCGGCGAGACGCTCGGCCTCGGGCCTGGCGCGATCAGCGGCGCCGAGCTGCAGGCGCTGTCGGACGACGAGCTGGTGCGGCGCCTGCCGGAGCTGCACGTGTTCGGCCGCGTCACGCCCCAGGACAAGCTGCGCCTGGCGCGGCTGATGCAGGAACAGGGTCTGATCGTCGCGATGACCGGCGATGCCGTCAACGACGCGGCGGCGCTCAAGCAGGCCGACATCGGGGTCGCCATGGGTAGCGGCAGCGAGGTGACGAAGCAGGCCGGACGCATGATCCTGACCGACGACAACTTCGGCACACTGGTGCACGCCGTCGAGATCGGCCGCAGGGTCTACGAGAAGGTCGTGTCGTACGTCCGCTACCAGATGACCCAGCTGCTGGCGCTGGTGTTCCTGTTCCTGGCGGCCACCGCCTTCGACGTCAACCACGGCGTGGCGCTGACGCCGCTGATGGTGCTGTACCTGCTGGTGTTTGTAACGGCGTCGGGCGTGGTGGTGATCGCCGTCGATCCCGGTGCCCCGGACGTGATGCACCGCCCGCCCCGCGACCCGAGCCTGCCGATCACGAACCGGCAGGCGATCACGCTGTGGGTGGTCTACGCAGCCACCCTGTTCATCGCCGCCATGATCCCGCTGGTGGCCGGCCCCGACGACCCGCGCACCGACGTCGCGACGGCGTCGATGACCATGACCTTCGTCGTGATGGGTCTGGGGACGATCTTCAACGCCCTCACCAACCGGAGAGACCCGGCCAGCGGCCTCGACCCGCCGCTGCTGAAGGCGCTCGCGATCTCGCTGTTCCCGCTGGCCATGGTGGTGCTGGCGACCGAGCTGCCGGGCTTCCGGAAGGGGCTGCTGACCACCTCGCTGACCGGCCATGAGTGGCTGGCATGCTTCGGCCTGGCCGCGCTGCTGCCACTGGTCATCGAGACCAGCAAGTTCCTGCGCCGCCGCGCCGCCCCGCGGGCACCGCTGCTCGACACCCGGCGCGCGGTCGCGCCCGGGCGCGCGGTCGACGAGCACCAGACCTGAGCGGTCAGAGCGTCCGCGTGGCCGGCCGGCCGGTGCGAGCGGTCAGCCGCGCGAACACGATCAGGTTGTCGTCGTAGTGCCCGGTACGCGGGTCGAAGTTGCCGGCGCAGGTGATCAGGCGGAGCCCCGGGTACGGGAGCGGGCCGTAGACCAGGCCTGTCGGGAAGCTGTTCTTGGGGTAGACGGCGCTCGCGGTCACGCGGTAGTGATCGGTGACGCCGTTTCGATGGCTGACCAGCACCTCCTGTCCGAGCACGACCTCGTGGAGGCGTCCGAACACGCCCTCGCTCCCATCCCAGTCGACGTGGCCGACGATGACCGCTGCCCCGCGCCGGCCGGGTGCCGTGCCACCGCTCCACCAGCCGGCGTCGGTGGCGTTGATGGGCACCTGCAGGGTGGCGTCGCTGTTCAGGCCGAGCCTGACGACGCTCGCGTCGACGCCGATCGCCGGCACGCGGACGCGCATGCCCGCGCGCCTCAGATGCACATGGTTGCTTGCCGGCAGGATCGGCGTGGTCCGCGACGGGTGATGGACGGTCGCCGCCGGATGGCCGGTAGGGGCGGCGCCGCTACCCGAAAGCGTTGCCGCGGCGATCGCGACGGCGACGAGGCCAAGCGCGCACGCCGCCAGCAGCCGCGACCGTCGAGGCCCGGCGCGCAGCGCCAGCACCAAGGCCAGCATTCCTGCCAGGCCGCCGAGCGTGACCAGTGCCTCGCCCAGCGCTGCGTGGCCGGCCGGCGACGGGCGGCCGCCGGTCTGCACCGCTCCGACCGGCACCCCGCCGTGCATGCCCCCGGGACCGTCGCCGCCGTCCCCGCCGGGCTGCGGCAGCGGCGCCAGCGTCGGTATCGTGATGGTTGACGGGTCGGATTGGGCGGAGACGCCGCCACTGATGCCGACGCCGGTGGCCGTGGCCGTGTCGATCACCTGGCCGGCATCGACGTCCGCCTGGCTGACCGTGTATGTCTGATCGGCGGTGCAGGTCAGCGAATGGCCGGGGGAGAGCCCGGGAGCAGCCGGGGGCGGGCACGTTACCGGCCCCAGCGAGGCGTCGTCGACGGCGACCGATGTCAGGTCGACGTTGCCGATGTTCGTGACCAGATAGGAGTAGCTGATCGTGTCGCCGCGGCGCGCCCCGGCCTGGTGGGAGGCGGGCGATACCGCTCCGTTCTTCGCGATTGCGACCAGCGGCGTCGCCGGCGCGGTCGCGATCGTTGCCGTCGCGGGATCGGACGCGCCGGAGGTGCCGCCGATCACCCCCGTGCCGGTGGCGGTCGCGGTGTCGGTCACAAAGCCGGCATCGACGTCCCCGGTGGTCACCGTGTGGGCGTTGTCGGCGGTGCAGATGACGGAGCCGAGCGGGGCCAGCGGCGGGGACGGTGTGGGACAGGTGACCGGTCCCATCGTCGGGTCGTCCACCATCACCGCGGTCAGGCTGACGTTGCCGGTGTTGGTGACGAGGTAGGCGTAGTGGATGGTGTCGCCAACCGTGGCACCGAGCTGGTCGCGGGTCGGATCGACGGTTGCGAGCTTATCCAGCGAGACCGAGACCACGGTTGCAGCCGGGATCGTCACCGTGGACGGGCCGGACGGTGCTGATTCGCCGCCGCGGACTCCGGTTCCGGTGGCGATCGCCGTGTCGGTGACCTGTCCGGCGTCGACGTCGCCCTGCGTGACGGTGTGCGGCGTGTCGGCGGTGCACGTCACCGAGTCGCCCGGCGCCATACGCGGTGACGGCGTCGGGCAGGTGACCGGCCCGGCCGTGGGATCGTTGACCGCCACCGAGGTGAGGCTGACGTTGCCGGTGTTGGTCACGAGGTAGGAGTAGGTGATCGTGTCATCGACGAGCACGCCGCCCTGGTCGCCCGAGGGTGAGACGCCGCCGCTCTTCACGATCGACACCCGCGGGTCGCCCTCCACCGTCGGAACCGTGACCGTCGCCGGGTCCGACAGGGGGCTGGTGCCACCCGCCTCCCCGACCCCGGTGGCCGTGGCGGTATCGGTCACCTGGCCGGCATCGAGGTCGTCCTGGGTGACGGTGTGCGGCGTGTCGGCGGTGCAGGTCACCGAGCTGCCCGGCGGCAGCCCGGGCGGCGGCGGCGTGGGGCACGTGACGGAGCCGATCGCCGGGTCGTCGACCGCCAGCGACGTCAGGTTGACGTTGCCGACGTTGGTGACCAGATAGGTGTAGTGGAGGGTGTCGCCCAGGTCGGCTGCGTCCTGATCAGCCGCGGGAGACACGGCGGCGAGCTTGTGCATCGCCACCGCGGGCGCGGGCGGCTCCGTCTGGATGATCTCGGTCGATGGATCAGACGGAGGGCTGGTACCGCCGGTCCCGCCCTCGCCGGTCGCGGTTGCGGTGTCGGTCACCGATCCGCGTGCGACATCGGCGGCGGTCACGACGTGGTCGCTGTCGGCGTGGCAGGTGACCGACGCTCCGATGTCGAGCCCGGGTGACGCAGGCGTCGGGCAGGTGACCGAGCCGAGCGTGGGATCGTTGACTGCGACCGAGGTCAGGACGACGTTTCCGATGTTCGTCACGAGATAGGTGTAGGAGATGGTTTGGCCCGCCCGCAGAGGGCTCCCGAACCCGCCTGACGCGACTCCCGTCTTGATGAGCGACACCAGCGGCTGCGGACTCTCGGTCGGCGTTGTCGTCGAGGACGGCGGTGAGCCGGTCGGGAGGGTCGTGCCCGGCGGCACGCCGCTCGCTGTGGCCATGTTCGTGACCGACCCGGCGGCCTCGTCTGCCGCGGTGACCGTGTAGACGTTGTCCGCGGTGCAGGTCTCGGAGTCGCCGGTAGCGAGGGTCGGATCCGGGCACGTGATCGTTCCGATGGTCGGATCGGAAACGCTCATGCTCGACAGCGGCAGGACGCCGGTGTTGGTCACCGTGAACGTGAAGGCGATCGTGTCTCCGGCGTCGGTGAGGCCGTTGCTGTTCACGTCGGTGGGTGTGCCCGCGTCCTTCTGCAGCGCGACGCCGACGGGCTCGGATGTGTTCGTGATCGTGCAGTCGACGAAGTCGCCGATGCCCAATGTGATCGTCGCCGAGGACCCGATGTCACCGGAGGGCAGCTCTGGATCGGAGACGCCGTTTCGGGTGCACGACCACGCGCCGGTGTAGTTGGATGGAAGGCCGGAGGTGATCTGCTCAGCGAACGTGAAGCTGGAGCCGACATCGCTGGTGAGGACGGTGATCGGGCCGGTCGAAGCCGTGTTCGCCGTGCCGGTGTTGGCGGAGCCGAGCAGGTCGTCCGTCGGCAGCGAGTGGATGCTGACCCCGAAGGCGTCGGAGGGGTCGATCCGGCTTGTCACCACCTTGTTGATCTGGACGGTGGACACCAGCACGCCGAAGGCGATGCCCTGATGGCCGCCGCCGACCATCTCCTGGGCGATCGAGCTCGGCGCCTGGGCGGCCAGCATCGCCGTGCCGGTCTTCGTGTTCGATACCGACGCCAGACACGTGACCGTCTTCGTGCCTACTCCGGTCAGCCCCGAACCCGAGTTGCACGCGTTTCCGACCGGTTCCAACAGCGTCAACGGCGTGTTCGATGTCCACGTGATCGACTCCTTGCGGTCAGTCGACTCCGCATCTGCGCCCACGAACGCATACCCGCTCTCCGGCACGCCACCCGGCCCGGTCACCGTGATTCCGTCCAGCGTCGCTGTGGTCGTGGTGCCGCGGGTCGTCTGGTTCAGCGCCGGCCGACCGGAAACGCCGGTGTAGTGGGCGTTGTTCCCGAGGAACGCATCCACGAACGTCGGGAAACCGGTAGCCGCCACCGGTCCTCCTGAGACGTGCAGGTTGAACCTGATCGTGTAGCCGCCGGGCAGCGTCACGGTCATGGGCTGCCCGGCCGGCTTCGACGCCGAGGTCGGGTTGTACGCGGAGAGATCCAGCCAGCAGAGCGTGCTTGCGAACGTCCCCGTTCCGGCCTGCGCGAAGCTGCATCCGGCGGGCCCGGCCAGCGGGGCGGGGGACGTCGTCGGGCTTCGGGCCGGAGTCGCCGCGGCGGTGGTGATCCGCTCTACTCCGAGCACAGCGCACGCGCACGCCGCCACACGCCAGGCCAGTCCCCATTCTGTTGCCCGCGGGCCCACACCCACCCCGATTCGGCTGTCCATGCGCCGTGTGCCACTTGGCGCATGTGCACGACGCTAGCACCGCTCGGATGCTTGGGTCAAATCACCCGGCAACGCGCTAGGTCATCAGCTTGCGCGTCTGCTCGGCGTGCCATTCCAGGCCCATTCCCTCGAACCGGGCGACCGCCTGTTCGATCATGGCATCGTCACCGCGCGCCGAACCGAGCGCGCGCAGCGCGAACGGCTCGATGTACGTATCGGGAATGAGCCATTCCGGAGCCAGCTTCTGGATGCGGGCGTGGTCGCCCAGTCTGACGAGCCCATCCATCACCGCGATCTGTACCCAAGCGGCCAGTAGGCCGTGGCGTTGCCGTATGAGAGGCAGCGCCCCGTCCGCTGTAGCGGCTGCGGTTGCTGATCTGCCAGCCATGACCACAGCTCCCGGACGATCCGCGTCTTCCCGACCCCCGGGTCGCCGGTAATCACCACCAGCTGTGGCTCACGCCGGCTGACGGTCTGCTCGTAGGCTGCGCGAAGGCCGTCCAGCTCGCGGTCGCGGCCGACGAACGCCGAGTGCAGTCCACCGACTCCGCGCGGGTGCATCAGCGAGAGGGCGCGCACGAGCCCGCGGGCGGGCAACTCCGCCGGGCTTGCCCTTGGCCTCGACGAGGATAGGGTCGTCCAGCTCGAATGCCCCTCGCACCGCCGCGGCTGTGCGTTCACCGACCAGGATCTCGCCAGCGCCGGCGGCCTGTTCCAGCCGCGCACCCACATTCACCGCGTCACCGGTGACGAACGATCCGCCCTCCCGGGCGCGGCCCACGACCACGTCTCCCGTGTTCACCCCGATGCGCAGGGCAAGGCGGTCGCCGAACAGCTCATGCAGACGTTGCTGCATGGCCAGCGCTGCGTGCAGCGAGCGCTCGGCGTGATCCTCGAGGGCGAGGGGAGCGCCGAACGCCGCCATCACGGCGTCGCCGACGAACTTCTCGACCGTGCCGCCCGCGTGCTCGATCTCGGTCGCCATGGCGTCGTAGAAGGGGTCGAGCATCACGCGGATGCGCTCGGGGTCCTCAGAGCCCGCCAGCGCGGTGGAGCCGACGAGGTCGGCGAACAGGACGGTCGCGACCTTCCGTTCCTCGGCGGCTTCCGCCGCGCGCTCGACCGGCGCAGCGCAGGCTGGACAGAACCGCGCTCCACTCGGGACGACAGCACCGCAGTGCGTGCACGCGGACATTGCGCGATTCTCGTCCCCCCGGGGGACGGGCGCAACCCGGGGCCCGTGGGCGCACCTCCGCGTAGACTCGTGGGGCCGGCACGATCACAACGCCAAGGAGACGACATGCAGCTGACCAGGAACAGCCTCGAGACCGCCCGCGGCCCCTCCGACTGGTTCACCGGCGCCGTCTACATCGACGCCGTGGCGGCGCCCGCCGCGGGCTCACGCCTGAGCGCGGTCAGCGTCCACTTCACGCCCGGCGCGCGCACCGCCTGGCACACCCATCCCAACGGGCAGACCATCTACGTGACCGAGGGGGTCGGCCGGGCGCAGCATCGCGGCGGCCCGGTCGAGGAGATCCGCCCGGGCGACCGCGTCTTCTTCGAGCCGGGAGAGGAGCACTGGCACGGCGCCGCGCCCGACCGCTTCATGACGCACCTCGCGATGCTCGACGTCGACGAGGAGGGTAACAACGCCAGCTGGGGGGAGCACGTCAGCGACGCCGAATACACCGTCGCGCCCGGCTCGTAGCTCGCTAGAGGCGAGCGGCCAGCACGATCAGCAGCGTGAGCATCATCGCGGCGATGAGGGCGCCGCGGGAAAGCCGCGTCAGCCAGCGCCCGGCGTGGTAGCGGGCGACCTGGCCGCCGACCGCGATCACCCGGCCGCTCGTCAGGGCCTCCAGCGGCGCGGCAGGGACGTCATGTACGGCGCGCTCCTGCCAGACGCGGATCATCTGCTCGGCCTCGCGCCGGTCGCTTCGGCGGTAGAACGGCAGTCGGCGCCGACGGTCGATCCAGTAGCCGAGTGCGTCCAGCGTCTCGGAGGGTCGCGGCCGCAGCAGTTCCGACACCTCAGGGCCCTGGTCGGCGTGCCAGGTGCGGGACTCGCGCAGCAGTGGCGCGACGACCGCTGCCATCCCCGCCAGGCGGTATCCGATCTTTGCGTACCTGATCACGACAGGAGGAACGGTAGCGCGTGCGGCGCTGTCTAGTGGTACGCGTGCATCACGGCGTGACCGCGGCCGCGGCCGATCAGCCAGCGGTTGACCGGAACGGTGAACACGAACGCCACCGCCAGCGACACCACCAGGCTCCACCAGAACAGGCCGTCGACGAGGCCGGCGGCGAGCGCGCCCGGGACGGCGATGATGAACAGGTTATCGACGATCTCCATGGTGGTGATCGACACCGTGTCGGAGGCAAGGGCCAGGCGCGTTGCCGGGCGCAGGCTCATCACGGCCAGCAGCGGGCGAATCGTCAGCCCGTACCCGAACGCGAACGCGAGCACGATCGAGAGCACGATCGAGGCCGCGTTGCCGAGCCCGATCGCGGTCGCGATCACCATGCCGAGCACCTCCCCGATCGCACAGCCGGTCAGGCAGTGCAGCGTCGCCGCCACAGCCAGACGCCAGGCTTCCCGCCCCTCCGTCGGGACGGGGTGTTGAGCCATTTCATGGGCCGGATCCATCCTCACATCTCTCCCCGGCGTTATACCGCAGTCGAGGTGAAGCGCCGGTGCCGTCGAAGTGGCCGGTTCTCCACTGCCGCATCCGGCCGAGAATGGCATCATGTATGTACCGGAGCCGGTTCTCCGGGCGTTTTTCAAGCTTTGAGAGGAGGTGATCGGTTATGCGGAAGACACTGACCCGGCTGACGCAGCCGATGGTGCGCGAGAACGGCGCGCTGCGCCCGGCCACGTGGGACGAGGCGCTCGATCGAGCCGCGAGCGGTTTCGACGCGGTGCGCGCGGCCGGCAACCCGAACGCGTTCGGGCTGTTCAGCTGCTCCAAGGCGACCAACGAGGTGAACTTCATCACCCAGAAGTTCACGCGCGTCGTCATGGGCACCAACAACATCGACAGCTGCAACCGGACTTGACACGCACCCAGCGTCGTCGGTCTGGCGACGGTGTTCGGGGCCGGGGGCGGTACCAGCTCCTACCGGGAGGTCGAGGAGACCGATCTGATCTTCCTGTGGGGCTCGAACGCTCGTGAAACCCATCCGATCTTCTTCCATCGCGTGCTGAAGGCTGTGAACAACGGCGCGCGCCTGTTCGTCGTCGATCCGCGTCGCACCGGCTCGGCCCAGTGGGCCGACACCTGGCTCGGTCTCGACGTGGGCAGCGACGTCGCGCTCTCGAACGCGATGGCGCGCGTGATCATCCACGCCGGCCTGCACAACCGCGAGTTCATTGACCGTGCCACCAGCGGCTTCGAGGAGTACGCGGCCAGCGTCGAGCCCTATACGCTGGAGCGGGCTGAGCGCGACACGGGCATCCCGGCCGAGGCGATCCGCGAGTCGGCGCTCGCCTATGCCCGTGCCGACCGGGCCATGATCTGCTGGACGCTCGGCATCACCGAGCACCACAACGCGGTTGACAACGTGTTCGCGCTGATCAACCTGGCGCTCTTGACCGGCCACGTCGGCCGCTACGGCTCGGGCCTGAACCCGCTGCGCGGCCAGAACAACGTGCAGGGCGGGGGCGACATGGGCGCGATCCCCAACAAGCTTCCCGGCTTTCAGGACGTCGAGGCGAACCACGAGGCACGGGCGCGGTTCGAGGCGGCCTGGGACACCACGATCCAGCCGAACTACGGATGGCACTTGACGCAGATGTTCGAGGCGATGGAGCGCGGTGAGCTGCGCTCGCTCTACGTCGTCGGCGAGAACCCGGCGCAGTCCGAGGCGGACGCCGCCCACACGCTGCACCTGCTCGAGAGCCTCGACCACCTGGTCGTCCAGGACATCTTCCTGACTCGCACGGCCGAACTGGCCGACGTCGTGCTGCCCGCGTCGGTCAGCTGGTGCGAGGCCGAGGGCACGGTCACCAACAGCGAGCGCCGCGTGCAGCGAGTGCGTAAGGCGCTCGACCCACCCGGCCAGGCCCGCGACGACATCGAGATCGTTGTCGAGATCGCTCGGCGGATGGGCCACGAGTGGAGCTACGACGGCCCCGAGGCGGTGTGGACGGAGCTGCGGTCGCTGTCGCCGATGCATCGCGGCATGACGTACCCGCGGCTGGCCGAGCTGGGCGGCATCCAGTGGCCGTGCTGGGATGAGCAGCACGACGGCGAGCAGTTCCTGCACGCTCGCCTGTGGGACGAGCCGAAGGCAAGCGGCGATCCGGCTCCGTTCAACGTCGTGAACAACGTGGCGCCGGTCGATGAGCTGTCGGACGAGTTCCCGATCCGGCTGACGACGGGGCGCCGCCTCGACTCCTACAACACGGGCGTCCAGAGCGGCGGCTACAGCTCGCCGCTGCGGCGGGGGGAGTCGCTCGATCTGTCGCCCGAGGACGCCGACCGCCTGGCCGTTGCCGACGGGGAGCGCGTGCGCGTCAGCTCGCGGCGGGGGTCGGTCGAAGCGCCGGTGCGGATCGATCCGACGCTGCGTCCGGGCCTGGCCTTCATGACGCTGCACTTCCCGGACCAGGTGGAGACGAACATCCTCACCATCGACGCGACCGACCCGAAGTCGGGCACCGCCGAGTTCAAGGCCAGCGCGATCCGCGTGGACAAGCTCGACGCATCGGCCGCTGAGCAGCAGACCGCCGCCGGGGCCAACGTGGCGGCCCGCTAGCCGATGGACCTGCGTCTCACAAACCAGGAGCCGACGGAGGCAGAGCGCGCGGCGGTCGACTCCATACTGGGGCCGCCGGACTCGGCATGGGTGGGTGGCGAGCGGGGAGACGATGGCCACGCCGCCCACGGCGGCCACGCCGCCCGAGCGCAGCGCCATCTGCTGCTGCCGGTGCTGCACGCGCTGCAGGGGCGGATCGGCTGGATCAGCCAGGGAGGGCTCGGCTACGCGTGCCGTCGTCTGACGGTGCCGCCCGCCGAGGCCTACGGCGTGGCCAGCTTCTATGCGTTGTTCGCGCTGGAGCCGCGGGCGCCGCTGGTCGCACACGTGTGCACCGACATCGCCTGCATGTGCAGCGGCAGCGTCGAGCTGGTCGGCGAGCTCGAGCGCACGATCGGGCCGTCCGGTGAGCGCCCCTCGAACGGCTCGGCGATCTGGCTGGAAAGCCCCTGTCTGGGCCTGTGCGAGCAGGCTCCGGCGGTGCTGGTCACCAAAGCGGGGGAGACGCCCGCCGATCACTCGATCAGCAGAGCCACGGCGACCGACGTGTCGGCGGCGCTGGCCGGCCGCAGCGAGCAGCGCACCGAGACGCTGGCACCGCAGACCGAGGGCGGCGGCGACGGCCTGCGCCTGCTCCACCGCGTCGGCACGATCGATCCGGACAGCCTCGACAGCTACCGCAGCGCCGGCGGCTACGAGGCGCTGCGAACTGCGTTTGACATCGGGCCTGCCGGGGTGATCCGCGAGGTGACCGATTCGAAGCTGCTGGGTCGTGGCGGCGCGGCCTTCCCGACCGGCCGCAAGTGGGAGGCCGTCGGCCGAAACCCCGCCATGCCCCACTACATCGTATGCAACGCCGACGAGTCCGAGCCGGGGACGTTCAAAGACCGGGTGGTGATCGAGAGCGATCCGTTTGCCCTGATCGAGGCGCTGACGATCGCCGGGTACGCCACGGCCGCCGAGCATGGCTACATCTACGTGCGCGGCGAGTACCCGCTGGCCTGGGCGCGGCTCGAGCACGCGATCGAGCAGTGCCGCTCTCGAGGACTGCTCGGCGACGACGTGATGGGCCGCGGCTTTCGCTTCGACGTCGAGCTGCGCAAGGGCGCCGGCGCGTACATCTGCGGCGAGGAGACCGCGCTGTTCAACTCGATCGAGGGCTACCGGGGAGAGCCGCGCAGCAAGCCCCCGTTCCCGGTCGACAAGGGCCTGTTCGCCAAGCCCACCGTCGTCAACAACGTCGAGAGCTTGCTGAACGTGCTGGGCATCCTGCACGAAGGCGGTGCCGCGTTCGCCCGGATCGGGACCGAGCAGTCCACCGGCACGCGGCTGTTCTGCCTGGCCGGGTGCGTCGAGCGGCCCGGTCTGTACGAGGCGCCGTTCGGCGTCACGCTGCGCGAGCTGCTCGAGATGGCGGGAGGCGTGCGCGGCGGCAACGACCTCAAGGCGGTGCTGCTGGGCGGCGCGGCCGGCGGCTTCGTCGGCCCGGACATGCTCGACCTCGAGCTCTCGTTCGAGGCGACGCGGGCAGCCGGAGCGACGCTCGGATCGGGCGTGGTGCTGGTGTTCGACCAGACCGTCGACTTGGTGCCGATCCTGCTTCGGATCGCCGCCTTCTTCCGTGACGAGTCCTGCGGGCAGTGCGTTCCCTGCCGGGTCGGCACCGTCCGTCAGCAGGAGGCGCTGTTGCGGCTCGCATCCGACCGGCCGCGTGGCAGCGTGGCCGACGAGACCGCGCTGCTGGCCGAGATCGCGCAGGCGATGCGTGACGCGTCGATCTGCGGTCTCGGGCAGACTGCCGCCAATGCGATCGACTCAGCCATCAACAGCCTTCGCGTGTTCGAGCCCCAGGGAGCCTGAGTGAGCACCGTACCCGTCACCATCAGCCGCACCGTCGAGCTCGAGATCGACGGCGAGAGCGTCCGCGTCCGGGAGGGCGCCACCATCCTCGACGCCTGCCGCGCGCAGGGTCGCGATCAGCCGACGCTCTGCTACGGCGACACCCTGACGCCCGTCAACGCCTGTCGTGTGTGCGTGGTCGAGGTCGAGGGCTCGCGGGTGCTGGTGCCGAGCTGTGCACGCAAGGCGGAGGACGGCATGGTGGTCAGGACCGACACCGAGCGCGTCCGCCACAGCCGCAAGATGGTGCTCGAGTTTCTGGGCTCCAGCGTCGACCTGACCACGGCGCCGGACGTGGACGGCTGGATGAACGAGTACGACGCCAGGCCCGAGCGCTACGGCCCGCCCGCGCCGCCCGCTGCCGAGGGCGCGCGCGACCGCGCCCAGGCCGGGCACCACCACGCGGGCGACGGCCAGACGGCCGCGACCGTGGCCCAGCCCGTGAAGGTGGACAACGAGAGCTACATCCGCGACTACGCGAAGTGCATCCTCTGCTACAAGTGCGTCGAGGGTTGCGGCACCGACTGGCAGAACACCTTTGCGATCGCGGTGGCCGGACGCGGATTCGACGCGCGCATCTCCACGGAGTACGCGGCCCCGCTGCCCGACTCGGCATGCGTCTACTGCGGGAACTGCATCGCGGTCTGCCCGACCGGCGCGCTGATGTTCAAGAGCGAGCACGACATGCGCGAGGACGGCACCTGGGACGAGAGCGAGCAGACGGTGACCGAGACGATCTGCTCGTACTGCGGCGTTGGCTGCAGCCTGGAGCTGCACGTGCAGGACAACTCGATCGTGAAGGTCACCTCGCCGCTCGATCACGGGATCACGCGCGGGAACCTCTGCGTGAAGGGACGGTTCGGCTACCAGTACGTGCAGAACCGCGCCGACGGGGAGTAGATCCGGAGGCCAGATCGGCCTTTCCCCACGGATCCGAGGACTGCTTCCAGTTTCCTGCGAGGATCCGTACACAGATCTCAGGCCCTGTTTACACCCTCATCACAGCCGCAGCCGATGGTGAGGGCTGTACCCCGGAGCCAGCAGGAGGATCCATGCCCCGACCCCGATCGCTTACAACGCTGCTCGTCGCAGCCACCGCCCTGGCCATGTTCGCGGCCTTCACACCCGGCGCCAGCGGCCAGATCCGTGCGTCAGCCAGCGCCGTCCCGGCCGCCGTCACCAAAGCGCCGTGGCCGCGGCCGGCAGTCCCCAATGCGATCAGGATCCGGCTCCACGTCGGCACGGACACGCTGCACCTCAAGGATTCGCGCAACTACATCCTGCGCATGCCCAGGGTCAAGAAGACCGGCCCGCTGTTCATCCGCGGCGGCGGCAACGTCCGCCTGGTCGGCGGCTTCATGTCCACCAGGGTCAAGGGCCCGAACATCGTGATCATGGACGACGGCGGCACCCGCAACGGGCGCATCGTCCACATCGAGGGTCTGCTGATCAACGGGTCGAGCAGGGTGCCGTCCGACGGCATCAAGATCAAGGCTCCCCATACGATCGTGCAGCTCGAGCACGACCGCATCGTCGGCCTGCACGGCTCGCTGCGGGGCTACCACGCCGACGTTGTGCAGCCAGGAGGCGGCGTGAAGGAACTGCTGATCGACGACTTCACCGGCTCGAGCCACTACAACAACTTCTACTTCCGGCGGGAGACCAACCCGCTGAAGCCGGCCATCGGGCGGGTCATCATCGAGAACGCCAACATGTTCGGCTACCAGAACCCCGGGACGATTCCGCGCCACACCCTGCGGGGCATCTCGATCGGCACGCAGCCGAACCCGCCGTCGAACGACAGTTCGGCGCTCAACTGCAACGTCACGAACGCGCTGTGGATGAGGAACTTCTGGGTGCGCCCGCCGCACGGCGTGCGTCCCGCGCAGTTCGTCTACCCACACGACCGCATGCGCGGCTCCGCGGCCCGCTGCGACTCCGCCTACAAGGCGAGCACGCACAGCGTCGACTGGCCCCACCTGCGGGCGTCGAACGGTGGCGTCGTGCACGGCGTCGTGCGTGTCGGCGTCCATCGCGCGTTCGTGCGAGCTCGTACCGTGGGACTCCACTACCGCGGGTAGAGTACGCCTGAGCCCCGAAGGATCGGGGGCCGGCACGTCGCGTGGAGGTTTGTGGTGGGGCTTCGAACTCGCCGGAGCACCGGCCGGGAGCTGCAGCTCGTCCTGGCCAGTCACGAGTGGCCGGCGGGTGGGTCGCTCAACGGCGAGGTGCGGGGCGCCGACGACGCCGTCACCATCACGATCGTGCGGCTCGAGCGCTCTCCCTCGGCCACGCTGTCGTTCGGCGTCAGCGACTGCGAAGTGGTGCCGGTCGACGGCCGCGCGGAGTTCGAGCTGCCGCTGCCCGACGGGCTGCCACCGGGCTGGTCGGGGGAGCGGACGGGGCTCGGGTACGCGATCCGTGCCCTCAGCGGCTCGCGCCGCAACCGCCGGCACGGAGCGGTGCCGTTGGTGATCTCAGGCGGCGAGCAGGCGATCCACCAGAGCCACCATGCCGACCGCGTGATCGCGTCGCACCCGGGGCGCCGGTTTCACCTGGAGCTGTCCGACGTCCGACTGCAGGGCGGCGGCCACATCCAGTGCCGCGTGCACGCCGAGCAGGGGCTCGACGAGGGCAGCGTCGTGATCGTTGCCCGCTTCGAGGAGGCGTGGCGCACCAATCTGCGGATCCGCAACCGCAGGCATCCGCCGCTCTGGCACAGCCGGTCGCTGTGGCAGGAGCAGGCCACGGTCGAGCTGGGCGGGGACCGGCGCTGGTATCCGTGCAGCTTCGACATCCCGGTCGGGCTGCCGCCCGCCGTCGAGGCCCGCACGCTCGCCTGGCGGTACGAGATCGACGCACGGCGGGCGCCGCGGCGGGGAGTGGCGGATCACGCCGCGCTGACGCCCCTGCGCTTCGACCTCGCTCAGCCGCCGTCCGCGTAGCGCACGATCAGCTGGTCGGTCAGCCATTCCACCGGCGCTCGGTCGTCGGTCAGCGGGTCGCTGGACGGCGCCTGCGGTTGCAGCCCCTCGGCGAGATCGGCAGCGGGGTCGAGCGCGGGCGCGGCGGCCGCCAGGCGGGCGCGCAGCCGGGAGGCCGAGACCGGCCGCGTGAACCCGGCCACGATCTCGTTGAAGCCACCGGCCCGCCAGCGGTAGACCCTGGGGAAGACCGTGGCCATGGTGCCCGCGATGGCGCTGGGCAGCCGCTCGTCGCCGGGGATGGTGCCGACGTTCGCCATCACCATCCCGCCCGGCCGCAGCCGCTCGTCCGCCAGCCTCCAGAACTCCTGCGTGGTCAGGTAGAACGGGATGTACGGCTGGCGGAACGCGTCCAGGAAGATGGCGTCGTAGCGAGTCGCGTGGGTGTCCAGGTAGGGTCGGCCGTCGGCCGTGGCCACGCGCACACGCGGGTTCGATGCCAGGCCGAAGTAGCGGCGCCCGATGGCGGTGACCTCGGGGTCGAGCTCGATGCCGAGCACGTTCGTGGCGGGCCAGAAGGTGCCGTAGGCGCGGCCGACGGTGCCACCCGCGTACCCGATCATCGCCAGCGACTCGAACCCGCGACCGTGCATCACGGGCGCCAGCAGGAACTGGTCCCAGTAGCCGCCGGTGAGAACGCGGTTGCGGTGCCAGACCGAGTGCTCCGCCCAGCCCTCGTTCAGGTGCAGCACGCGCCCCCCGTCGGCCGTCGACTGCACCTGGATGAACTGGTATGCGGACTCGCCCTCCCAGATCACACCCGCCCCTGGCTTCACCAGCCCGGGCGGCACCAGCGCCAGCGCCACCGCCGCGGCCGGTGCCAGCACGTATCGCCAGCCGAGCGCCGGCGTCGCCGCCAGCGCCAGCACGGCGGCCGTGGCCAGCATGGTGCGGCGAGTGCCGATCAGCGGGATCAGCAGCACCACCGGCAGGAAGGTGCCGAGGATCGACCCGGCGGTGGACAGCGCGTACAGCCGCCCGGCGATCTCGCCGGCCCGCTCGACCGAGTCAACGGCGAGTCGCACCGCGAACGGTGACACCATCCCAAGCAGCGTGATCGGTACCGAGAACAGCGCCATGGAGGCGAAGAACGAGCCCAGGAAGGCGCCCACCGACGCTTCCGCGAATGCGCCCACCGCGGCCGAGAGCAGCGGCTCGGACACGAACGGGATCACGGCGATCGCCATCGCAGCGCACACGATCAGCCGGCACATGTAGGGCAGGCTGGGGTGGCGGTCGGCCAGCCGGCCACCCCAGAAGTAGCCAACCGAGAGGTAGATCAGGATCAGGCCGATGATGTTCGCCCAGATCAGGATCGAGGCTCCGAAGAAGGGCGCCAGCAGCCGCGAGGCGCACATCTCGGTGGCCATCGTGCCTGCGCCGGCTACGAACACCAGCGGGTAGAGGAGTCGGTTCACCTCGGCCGCAGCCTATCGGCCACCACCTCGCGGATCATAGGGTCGATCGTAGCCCGTCGTCCGTCTGGTAGAACCCGTCGAGATGGGTGACGATCGACGCGGCTGATGGGCGACCGGTGGGTGCAGTCGTTCCGGTCGCTGGCCGAGCCGATCCTGGCCCGGCCCGGCGGTGCGCGGCTGGTGGCCGTCGACGGGTAGGGCGGCGCCGGCACGTCCATGTTCGCCGCCCGGCTGGCGGTCGCGTTGGGCGGTGCTGCGGTCGTGCACACCGACGACTTCGCAGTCGACGGCAACCCGGGCATCGACCACGATCAGGAGACGGAGTTCGTGCGGATCGGGGCGGGCCTATGATCCCTGGCATGTCAGCCGTCGAGCGCCCACCGTTTCCGCCGTTCACCGAGGAGGATGCGTGGAAGAAGGTGCTGGCGGCCGAGGCGGCGTGGAACACGCGGGATCCCGACCGCGTCGTCCTTGCCTACACCAAGGACACGCAGTGGCGGAACCGCGACGAGTTCCTGTCGGGCCGCGAGGAGGTGCACGCGTTCCTGGTGCGCAAGTGGCAGAA
The DNA here is from genome assembly GCA_045806525.1 of Gaiellales bacterium. Lineage (GTDB taxonomy): Bacteria > Actinomycetota > Thermoleophilia > Gaiellales > JAICJC01 > JAICYJ01. The sequence goes on from JBJMJD010000087.1 coordinate 34,314, forward strand.
GGAGCTCGACTACGTGCTGCGCAAGGATCTCTGGGCGTTCGCCGGCAACCGCATCGCCGTGCGGTTCCAGTACGAGTGGCATGACGGGGACGGCCGCTGGTGGCGGTCGTACGGCAATGAGAACTGGGAGTTCGAGGACAACGGGCTGATGCGGCGGCGCGAGGCCAGCATCAACGACGTCTCGATCGAGCCTGCCGACCGCCGCATCGACGGCCCCAGGGCGGAGGGAGACAGCGCCGGCATCCCGCTGCGCTGACGATGTCGTGACCGATCGGGCACCCGCACTGACGCTCGAGATCTGGTCGGACGTGGTCTGCTCATGGTGCTACGTGGGCAAGCGCTACCTCGAGCAGGCGCTCGAGATGGTGCCCGACCGCGAGCTCGTCGATCTGCGCTGGCGCAGCTTCGAGCTGGATCCGACGCTGCCGGCCGACGCCGGATCGGCCGACGAGGAGCTGGCCCGGCGCCGCGGCATCAGCCTCGAGGAGGCGCGCGCGATGCACGAGGAGACGGAGCGGATGGGTGCCGAGATGGGGCTCACGTTCGACTTCGCCCATGCCCGCCGCGGCAACACCTTCGACGCCCACCGGGTGCTGCACATGGCGCACGCCGCCGGCCTGCAGAACGCCGTCCAGGATCAGCTGATGGCGGCGTACTTCGCCGAAGGCGAGCCGATCGGAGACCCGGCGGCGCTGGCGGCTGCGGCCGGCCGCGGAGGGCTCGACCCGGCGGCCGTGAGCGAGATGCTGGCGAGCGATGGCTACGTCGTGGACGTCCGCGCCGACGAGACCGACGCGCTCGAGCTGGGTATCAGCTCGGTGCCCTTCTTCGTCTTCAACCGCCGTTATGGACTGGCCGGCGCTCACCCGCCGGAGGCGATCGTCGAGACGATCGAGCGCGCGCGCCTCGGCGACGAGACGGCCTGATCCCGGCCATTTGTCCCGAGCCGGCAACGACGGCTCACGTCGCTCACTCAGCCGTGCAACGCCCGGCGCGCTCTTAACGGAGTCAAACACCGACTCGGGCGGCGATGGCGGTCCGGCACGGGAACGTGACGTGTCGTGACGAGCCCGTGGTGCGTGGCCGCGTGGCTGCGCGGGAGCCGGTCTGGGGTCGTGATGTTCGTGCCGGACCGGCCGTGTGGATCGTCACAGATCCCGACGGGGCGTTTACGGCGGCGTGAGCTTCGTTGCAGGTTTGCGTGTCACGCGCCGGTCGCGGCGCTGCAAACGCGTCGCCGCCCAGCTCATTCGGTCGACAGCACCAGCCGGTTGCCGGATGGGTCGGACACGGCCGGGCCGTGCTCGCCGTGTTCGGTGACGTGGCCAGCCCGCTGGAGGCGCTCGAGCACGCGGCCGCGGGCGGTGTCGTCAGGCAGGACGATGGTCGCGTGGCGTAGCGCGGCGGTGCCGGCCGGGGGCGGCTCGGCGCCGCGGCTCTCCCAGGTGTTCGCGCCCAGGTGGTGGTGGTAGCCGCCGGCCGCCAGGAAGGCGGCGCTGTCGCCCACCTGCGCCATCAGGCCGAAGCCGAGCAGGTCGCGATAGAACCCGACGGTCGAGTCGATGTCGGCCACCTGCAGGTGCACGTGCCCCATGGTGGTACCGCCGGGCAGCCCTTCGAACGGCTCGGATCCGGGGTCGTCCAGCTCGCCCAGCAGGCTCTCGACGTCCAGCGGCTCGGTGGTCATGCGCACGTCCACCTGGTCCTGCCAGGTCTCGCGCGGGCGGTCCCAGTAGATCTCGATGCCGTGGTGGTCGGGGTCGCGCAGGTAGAGCGCCTCGCTCACGAAGTGATCCGACAGACCCACCAGCGTGACGCGGTCGCGGGCGGCATGGGCCAGCCAGCGGGCCAGGTCATCGCGCTCGGGCACCAGCAGGGCGAAGTGGTAGAGCCCGGTGTGGCCGCGTGCGGGCGGCGCACCCGGCAGCTCGGTGAGCACCAGCAGGCCGCGGCCGCCGGTGCCGAGCGTGGCCACGCCGTCGTCCTGTGCGACCACGCCGAGCCCGATCTGCTCCTGGTAGTAGCGGATCGAGCGCCCCAGGTCGGCCACGGTCAGGTGCACGGCGCCCATGTGCGTCTCCGGCGCGATCTCGGCGGTCGCGGTCGTGGCCGTGGCCTCCAGCTGCTCGGGGTCGCGGGGGCCGGTACCCTCGCCGTCGGTGATCAGCTCGTCGCTCATGGCCGAAGGCTAGCGGCGTTCCGAGTGCCGCACCGCGTCGTAGGCCGCGAGCGCCCTCGTGCGGGCGGCCGTGTGGTCGACGATCGGCGGCGGCCGGTGGCCGCCGTCCAGCCAGCGATCGCGGTAGCCGCCATCGGCGTCGTAGCGCTGCGCCTGTCGGTCGGGGCTGAAGATGCGGTGGTACGGAGCCGCGTCCGCGCCGCTGCCGGCCACCCACTGCCAGCCCAGCGTGTTGTTCGCCAGGTCGGCGTCGACCAGCGTGTCCCAGAACCAGCGGGCACCCTCGCGCCAGTCGATAAGCAGGTGCTTGGTCAGAAACGACGCCGCCACCATCCGCGCCCGGTTGTGCATCCAGCCGGTCTGCCAGAGCTGGCGCATGCCTGCGTCCACCAGCGCGTAGCCGGTGCGACCCTGCCGCCAGGCGGCGAGCGCGGCGGGATCGTCGCGCCACGGCATGTGGCCGTATCCCGGGCGCAGCGGCTGCTCGGCGCTGGCCGGATGGTGGTAGAGCAGGTGGTGGGCGAACTCGCGCCAGGCCAGTTGCTTCAGATACGGCTCCGCGGTCGCGCCGGAAGCCAGCGTCACCGCGTGCCACACCTGGCCCGGCGAGAGCTCCCCGTGATGCAGATGAGGCGAGAGTCGCGAGCTGGGGCGGGCCGGCAGATCGCGGTCGTCGGCATAGCGTGCGGATCGCTCAGCAAACGCATCCAGCGCCTCGCCCGCGCCGGCCTCGCCGGGGGTCCAGCAGGCAGCCAGGCCGCCGTCCCAGTCGGAGCCGGGCAGCAGGCCCAGGTCGAGTGGCCGCAGCGATCGCGGCCCACGCGGCGGACGCGCGAGGCGGGGCGGCGGCAGCGGCGCCTGCGGCGGTTCCATGCTCCGCAGCCTGCGCCAGAACGGGGTGAACACCTGATACGGCGTCCCGGAGCCGGTCACGACCGTCCACGGCGTATGCAGCAGCGCCCCGTTGAAGCTCTGCGGCCCGGGCAGCGAGCGCTTCAGCTGAGCTTCGCGGGCGACGGCGGCCGGTTCGTAGCGGCGGTTCCAGAAGACGGCGTCCGCACCGGTCTCGTCCATCAGGCCGGCAAGTGCCTCGTCGGCCGGGCCGCGGCGGATCACCAGCGGCGAGCCCTGCCGTTCCAGCGCTCGCTCGAGCGCGGACAGCGAGTGATGGAGCCACCAGCGCGAAGCCGCCCCGGGCGGCCAGCTGTCCTCCTCATCCGGAGACCACACGTAGACGGGGATCACCGGGCCGCGCGACGCGGCGGCGGTCAGTGCGGGGTTGTCGGCCAGCCGTAGGTCGCTCCGGAACCAGACCAGCGTCGTCACGCACGCACCCTAGCCCTACTATGCCGGGATGCGACAGACACTGCGAGCAGCGGCCGCGGGTGCCGCCGCGGCCGGCTTCTGGGCCGCGGTGGAACCGGGCCTGCGCCGGTTCACGCACTCCCCTCACACCGAGCCGCGGCTGGTGGGGCGGATGCTGGCGCCGGAGCGCTACTGGCTGCCGGTTGGGCTGACCGTGCACGTGGTGAACGGGGCCGTGTTCGGCCTCGTGTTCAATCGCCTCGGCGGCCGCGGCATCATCCGGGCGGTGGCGGCCGCCGAGATCGAGAACCTGTGCCTGTGGCCGACGCTGCTGGTGTTCGACGCACTGCACCCCGACGTGCGCGACGGCAGCTGGCCTGAGCTGTTCGGCGACCGGCGCGCGCTGGTGCACGAGATGGCCGGGCACGCCGTGTTCGGCGTCGCGCTGGGGGCGTTGCTCCGGGACTGAGCGGCGGCCGGCGCCAGGGCACCGGTACCCCGGGCCACGGTTGGTAGGCTCGCGCGGTGATCGAGCCCTTCCACGCCCAGCTGCCGGTGCGGATCAGGTTCGGCCCGGGCGTCGTCGGCGCGCTGGCCGAGCTGATCGGCGGCCGTCGTGCGCTGGTCGTGTCCGAGCCGCCGGTGCTCGCCATCGACGCCGTCGCCGCGGCGGTGGCGGCGCTGCCGCTCTACGAGAAGCAGCCCGGCGAGCCGACGCCGGCGCTCGTCGCCGACGCCGCCGCCCGTGTGGCTGCTGAGCGGCCCGAGGTGCTGGTGGCGGTGGGCGGCGGCTCGGCCATCGACCTGGCCAAGGCGGCCAGACTGGTGGCCGGCCAGGGCCGGCCGATCGAGGCGTTCCTGGCGGGCGAGGCGGCGGTCACCGTCCCGGCGGTCGACCTGATCGCAGTGCCGACCACGTCCGGCACCGGCAGCGAGGTGTCCGGCGGGTCGGTGGTGGTCGATCCCGCACAGGGGCGCAAGCTGGGGGTGGCGCATCCGCTGATGCGAGCCCAGGATGCGCTGGTCGACCCGCTGCTGACCCTGGCGCTGCCGCCCGAGCCGACTGCCTACACCGGCGCGGACGCCCTGGCCCAGGCGATCGGCGGCGCGATCGTCTCGAACGGCAACCCGATGTCGCTGGCCCTCGGCCTGGAGGCCGGCCGCCACGTCGCGGCCGGTCTGGAGCGGTCGCTGGCCGACGGCTCCGACGTCGACGCACGCACCGAGCTGAGCCTCGGCAGCCTGATGGCCGGCCTGGCGATGAACCTGTCCGACTCCGGCGCCGACCATGCGCTCGGCCACGCGATCGGATCGACCCTGGGGCTGCCGCACGGGCTCACGGTCGGCCTGGTGCTGGCCGAGACGCTCGATCTGAACCGCCCCGCATGCGCCGGCCGTCTGGAACGGGTCGCCGATGCGCTGGGCGAGCCGGACGACGGCAGCGGCGACGGTTCCCGGGCGGTGCGCGCCGTGCGCCGGTTGCTGGCCGCGATCGGGCTGCCCACATTGCGCCAAGCGGGTGTCAAAGAGGGCCACATCGACCGCCTGGTCGAGCTCTCGCTGGCCGACTACTGCCTGACGGTGAACCCGCGCACCTGGACGGAGCAGGATGTCCGCGCCGCGTACGCGGCCGCGATGGCGCTCGACCGGCGCTGAGCTTCCGCGCGGCTCATGGCCGGGGCGGATTCAGCCGATGCAATCCTCGAGACTCTTGAGCACCGACATGGCTCCGAACCATCCCTCAGACCAGGACGCGGCTGTGGCAGCGCTGCTTCGGCGCGTGGCTGCGACCGCCGGCGTGCACATGTATGAGATGGAGCTGTTCGACGACTTCGACTACGTCTGCCACGTCTGGATCGGCCAGGCCCTGGAGAGCCTGCTGGGCGCCGTGCCGGTGGGGATGGACAAGGAAGCGGCCTGGGAGGCGTGTATCCACCCAGACGACCGCGCCGGCTACGAGGCAGCGTTGGCTCCGCTCCTGAACGGCGAACCGACCGAGACGGAGTACCGGCTGGTCGGGTTCGACGGTGTCACCCGCTGGGTCTGGGAGCGCTGCATCCCCCGGCCGCTGGTCGACGGCAGGCGGCTGGTGGACGGCATCGTCACCGACATCACCGACCGCCACCTCGTCGAGCGCGAGCTGGCCGAGGCGCACGCCCGTCTGGCGCACCTGGCCTACCACGACCACCTCACCGGGCTGCCCAACCGCGCGCAGTTCCAGGAGCATCTGGACGTTGCGCTGGCCCGCGCCGGCCGCGGCGGCTCCTTCGTGGCCGTCCTGTTCATCGACCTGGACGGGTTCAAGCAGGTGAACGACGCCCACGGCCACGGCGCCGGAGACTCGCTGCTACGGGCGGTCGGCGAGCGGCTCTCGGCGATCTCGCGCGACGGCGACGTGGTGGCACGCCTGGGCGGCGACGAGTTCCTGATGCTGGCCTGCCTGGGCGCTGCCGACCAGGCGCAGCTGGACGGTCTCTGCGACCGCGTCTACGAGCAGCTCCTGGCCCCGTTCAACGTCGAGGGCGCCGACCTCGAGGTGTCCGGCAGCGTCGGCCTGGCGCTGTTCCCGCGCGACGCGGGCACCGGCGACGACCTGATCCGGGCGGCCGACGTGGCGATGTACAGCACCAAGCAGCACGGTCGCCGCCGCGCCGCCTGAGCGCCGCCGCTTCAGACGGGCAGGTCGACCCCGTCCCGCGCCAGATTCTCGGCGAAGGCCGTAGCCCGATCGCCGCGAGGCCTCGACAGCTCGCCGGCGCCGCGGAACTGCGGCCCGATCTGGCGGCCGCACTCGAGGTACAGGGGATAGGTCTCGTTCACCAGCTGCTCGGCCGTCTCCGGCGGCAGCGCCTCGGCGGTCACCACCAGCAGGTCGATGTCGGAGTGCATCGGCGAGCCCGCGTCCCACATGTCGCCGCGGGCGGCCGACCCGAACAGCACCAGGCGCTTCAGCGAACCGCCGAGGCGCTCGCGCAGCATCCCGCAGTACCGGAGCAGGCACTCGCGCTCGAGCGGGGACAGGTGCCGCAGCGGATCGTCGCCGTCCGCGACCGGCATCACATCTCGACCTGGATCTCGCCGTCCTGCTCGCGCACCGGGTAGGTCTCGAGTGAAGCCACCGCGGGGCCCACCAGGGCCTCGCCGGTGCGGATGTTGAAGACGGCGCCGTGGCAGTAGCACTCGAGCTGCTGGTCGGTGAGCGTGCCCTCCGCCAGCGGGCACTCCTCGTGCGTGCACCAGCCCTCGAACGCGTAGAGGCTGCCGCCGCTGCGGGCCACCACCACCGGCTCACCGCGGTTGTCGGCCTCGAGCATCTCGCCTTCGGGCAGGTCGCCGGCCCCCGCCACGGTCGTCCAGTCAGCCATGCATCACGTCCCATCTCGCGTGCAGCGCCAGCGGCGCCCTGAACTCCCAGCCCGACAGCTCCACCGGCTGCTCCGCATCCAGGCGCAGGTGCGGCAGCCGCTCGAGCAGCAGCCGCAGCGGCAGGCGCACCTCGTGGCGGGCCAGCGACGCGCCCGCGCAGTGGTGCGCGCCCAGGCCGAACGCCGCGTGCGCGCCCGTGCGGTGGATGTCGAACCGCTCCGGTTGCTGCCAGTGGCGCTCATCCTGGTTGGCCGACGCCAGCACGGCGGCGATCACCGTGCCCGGCCGAAGCGTCACGCCCGCGATCTCCGTGCGCTCGGTCACCTGCCGCGTCTGCGTGCCAACCGGCGAGTGCCAGCGAAGCGCCTCCTCGACCGCACCGTCCAGCAGCTCCGGGTGCGCCCGCACCTCGGACAGCGCTTCGGGGTGCTGCAGCAGCGCCCACAGCGCGATGCCGAGCGCGTGCCCGGGCTCCTGCATGCCGCCCAGCAGGATCAGCTTCAGATTGGCCAGCACCTCCGCCTTCGACAGCCGCTCGCCGTCCGGCGGCTGGGTGTGCAGCATGTCCGACAGAACGCTTCCGTCCGGCTTCTGCTCCAGCCGGTCGAGCAGCGGCAGCACGCGATCATCGACCTCCGCGCTCGCGGCGTCGGCGATCGCCTGCTTGCCGGGATCCGACTCGAAGTTCGAGCCGCCCAGCGCAAGCGCGCCGAACCAGCGCCTCAGCGTGTCGGCGTCGGCGTCGCCGAGGCCCATCACCGCGCCCAGGGCCAGCACCGAGACCGGTTCGCAGTAGGTCGCCATCAGCTCGCCGCCGCCGTCCGGCTCGATCGCGGCCAGGTGCCGCCCCGCGATCGGCTCGATCACGGCCGAGGCATAGCCCGCCACCACGCGCGGCCGCATCGCCGGGTCGATGGTGGCCCTGATCCGGCGCTGCTCGGCGCCGTCCACGGTCAGCATGTTCTGTCCCAGCGTGCGGGTCAGCGGTGAGGAGCCGACGTCGGCCGTGAACAGCTCCGGGTGCCGCGCAACGTGCTGGACGTCCTCCCACCGCGTTATCAGGGTCAACCCCACCGCCGGCACGTGGCAGACCGGTGCCTCGTCGCGCAGCCGCCGGTAGATCGGGAACGGATCCCGCTCCAGATCCGCGACCGTGATCGACTCGGCGAACGTCTCGATCGAGCTCATAGGTGGTGCGTGTACTCGGCGAACTCCCAGTCGGTCACGTACTTGCGGGCGCGGTCGAGCTCGGCGCCCTTGATCGTCAGGAACGTGCCGACCAGCTCCTCGCCCATCGCGTCCTTGATCACGGCGTCGGCGTCCAGCGCCTCCAGCGCCGCGTCGAACGTGCGCGGCAGCGGGGTGCAGTCCTCGGCGCCGGGCTGCTCGTAGATCAGGCCCTCGAACGGCTCCGGCGGCTCCAGCTGACGCTCGATGCCGTCCAGGCCCGCGAACAGTGCGGCCGCGGCTGCCAGGTAGGGGTTGGCGGCGCCGTCGCCCAGGCGCAGCTCGATGCGGGTGGCGCCGCCGCGCTCGCGTGGCACCCGCGCCAGGCACAGCCGGTTGTCGTGGCCCCAGCTGACCAGGGTCGGCACCAGCGCCTCCTCGTTGATGCGGCGGTAGGCGTTGGTGGTGGGGTTGAAGAAGGCCATCAGCGCCGGGCCGTGGTCGAGCAGCCCGGCCAGGAAGTGGTGGGCGACGTCGGAGAGCCCCTGGTCGCGGTCGCCGTTCAGCAGGTTCGCCCCGGAGTCGTCCGACAGCGACAGGTGCAGGTGGAAGCCGGATCCCTCGTCGTCGTTCCAGGGCTTGCCGATGAACGTGGCCAGCAGCCCGTCGATCGCGGCCATCTCCTTGACCACGTTCTTGAACAGGTAGGCGCGGTCGGATGCGTCCAGCGCGTCGGAGTGGCGCAGGTTGATCTCGTACTGCGAGCGGCCGAACTCGTGGTTGGCGGCGTAGGCGCCGAGATCCATGTCGACGCACGCGTGCAGCATCCGGCGCAGCAGTCCGCGCGGGTCGGCAACCGCGCCCACCGTGTAGACGTGGCTGTCGTTGTCGACGTAGCGGCGGTAGCCGTTGGGGGCCGACGGGTCGGCCTCGCACAGGTAGAACTCCAGCTCCGGGCCCAGCACCGGCACCAGCCCACGCTCGGTGTAGCCTGCGATCGCCCGCTTGAGCACGCCGCGCGAGTCGACGCCGTAGGGCGACCCGTCCATCCGCTCCAGGTCGGCCAGGCAGAGGGCGACATCGGCATCCCAGGGCAGCCGGCGCAGCGTCGAGGGGTCGGGCCGCGCCACGATGTCCTGAAAGCCGTGCTCGAACCCGGCCACCACGTTGTGCCGCAGGTCGACCGTCATGATCGCCTCGCAGTGGGCCGCGCCGTCGTCGGACAGGTGCTCGAAGAACGAGACCGGGAACTCCTTGCCGCGCGCGATGCCATGCAGATCCGGGTAGCTGAGCCGGACAGTGTTGACGCCGGCCTTGATCAGCTGATCGAGCGTTTCGGCCATCTACCGCCCTTTCCGAGAGGAGGGATCGAAGTGTTTCACGCCGGCGTGACCCGCACCGGCATGGTCTTGTAGGCGTTGGTGAAGTTCGAGTGCATGCGGCTGGCGGGCGCGGTCGGTTCGACCGCGGAGATGCGCGGCAACAGCTCCTCGAACATGATCCGGGTCTCCAGCTTGGCCAGATGCGCGCCCAGGCAGAAGTGGGGGCCGCCGCGGCCGAACGTGACGTGGTTGTTGGGCTTGCGGGTGATGTCGAACCGCAGCGGATCGGGGAACTGCTGCTCGTCGTAGTTGGCCGACACCAGCCACGTGACGACCTTGTCGCCCTCGCGGATGCGGACGTCGTGCAGCTCGGTGTCGGCCGTTGCCGTGCGCCGGAAGTGGATCACCGGCGAGCTGTAGCGCATGATCTCCTCGGTCGCGCTGCCCATCAGGTCGGGCTGCTCCTGCAGCCGCCGCATCGCCTCCGGGTTGTCCATCAGCGCCTGCATGCCGTGGGCGATCGACTGGCGCGTGGTCTCGTTGCCGGCCACCACCAGCAGCAGGAACATCGTGTCGAACTCCTGCTCGGTCAGCCGGTTTCCGTCCTCGTCCTCCCACATCACCAGCTTCGAGACGAGGTCGTCGGTGGGATGCTCGCGGCGCTCGCGGGCGATCTGGTGCCCGTAGTTGTAGAGCTCCATCGCGTAGGGGCTGCGGAACGGGTAGAGCCGGTACTTTGCGCTCTCCGGGCTGGCCGGGTGCAGGCCGCCGAGGTCGGGATCGGTGTTGCCGATCATCTTGTCGCCCCAGGCGATCAGCCGCTCGTCGTCGGACAGCGGCACACCCAGAATCCGGCACAGCACCTGGATCGGCAGCTGCTTGGCGACCTCCTCGACGAAGTCGAACTCGCCTCGGGGCAGCGACTCGTCCAGGATCTGGCGGGTGAGATCGCGCAGCAGCTGCTCATAGGCGGCCACCGCCCGCGGGGTGAAGCCCTTGTTCACGATCGCGCGCAGGCTCGAGTGCTTGGGCGGGTCGGTGTCCAGCATCGACTTGCGGGCCTCGATCTGGTCGGGGTCGAGGTCCTCGAGCGCCGTCGCACCGGTCTCCGACGAGAAGGTGCGCCAGTCCTTCAGCACCGCCACCACGTCGTCGTAGCGGGTGATGCACCAGAACCCCTTGCCGTACTCCCAGTCGTACCAGTGCACGGGCGCCTGGCGGCGCATCAGCGTGAACGTCTCGTGCGGGATCCGCTCCGCAAAGGCGTCGTTGTCGAGGTAGACATCGGCCAGGGTGTGGGTCATGCCGTGCTCCCATCCAGGATCTGCAGCGTCTTCAGGTCGGAGTAGAAGTCGAGCGCGTAGTCGCCGCCCTCGCGGCCGATGCCGCTGATGCCTACCCCGCCGAAGGGCGCCGTCAGGTCGCGCACCAGGAAGGTGTTGACCCAGACGGTGCCGGCGCGGACCGCCCGCCCCACCCGCTCGGCCCGCTCCCGCGTGCCGGTGTAGACGATCGCCGACAGGCCGTAGCGGGTGGAGTTGGCCAGCTCGACGGCCTCCCGCTCGTCGCGAAACGTCTGGAACGTCAGCACGGGGCCGAACACCTCCCGCTGCACCACCTCGGAGTCGTTGGACCGCGGCTCGATCAGCGTCGGCTCGTACCAGAGGCCGCCCATCTCCGGCTGCCTGCCGCCGCGCACAATCCTGTCGCCGTTTGCCCGCGCCCGCTCGACGAAGCCCTCGACGCGGGCCAGGTGGTCGGGATGGATCAGCGGCGAGACGGTGGTGCGGTCGTCACGCGGGTCGCCCAGCACCTGGGCGTCGACGCCGGCGTGGAACCGCTCCAGGAAGGCGTCGCGGACCGACTCCTCGACCAGCAGACGGGTGCCGGCCAGGCACACCTGCCCGGCGTCGTCGTACTGGCCGGCGGCCTTGGCGGCGGCCGCGTCCAGGTCGGAGTCGGCGAACACGATCAGCGGCCCCTTGCCGCCCAGCTCGGCCGTGAACGGGACGATGTTGGCTGCGGCGGCAAGGCCGATCGAGCGCCCGGTCTCGGGTGAGCCGGTGAAGCTGATGCGGCGCAGGCCGGTGCTCGAGACCAGCGCTGCGCCGGCCTCCTCACCGATGCCCTGGACGACGTTGAACACGCCGGGCGGGAATCCGGCCTCGGCCGTCAGGTCGGCCAGCAGCGAGCACGAAAGCGGCGCCCACTCCGGTGGCTTCAGGATCACCGTGCAGCCGGCGGCCAGACCCGGCGCCGTTTTCCAGGTGGACAGCATGAACGGCGCGTTCCAGGGCGTGATAACGGCGGCCGCGCCGCTGGGCATCCGGATCACGCGGTTCTGGGTCGAGTTCGAGCTCCACACGCGCTCCTGGTAGGTGGCGGACAGGTCGGCATAGGCGCGGAAGTTGCGCGCGCCGCGGGCGATCACGCGCGCCTTCAGCGAGCGCTCCAGCATCGCCATGTCCAGGCACTCGACCGTGGCGATGCGGTCGATGTTCGCGTCGATCAGCTCGGCCAGGCGGTGCAGGTGGGCGGCGCGGCCCTCCGCCCCCAGCGCCGCCCAGTCCGGGAAGGCGGCGCGGGCCGCGTCCACGGCCTGATCGACGGCCTTCTGGTCGCCGCGGGCGACCTCGGCGATCACGCGCTGGTCGATCGGCGAGATCACCTCGAACGTGTCGTCACCGTCGACCCGCTGGCCGCCGATGAAGTGGCCCGACGGGACGGTGATGTTCGCGACCGTGCTCACGTTCGGAACTCCATCAGGCCAAGGTCGAGCACGCTGACGCCGCCGTCGACAGGGATCACGGTGCCGTTGACGTAGGCGGCCGCCGGCGAGAGCAGCCAGGCCACCAGCCCGGCCACCTCGTCGGCCTCACCGGCGCGGGGGATGGGCATGTGGGCGTGCGCCAGCCGGTAGGCGCCCTCGCGGTCGGTGCCGCGGAGCCCGGCCAGCTCGTCCATCGCGCCGTCGGCCATGGGGGTGCGGATCCAGCCCGGGCAGACCGCGTTTGCGCGCACACCGCGCGGGCCAAAGTCGACGGCGATCGACTGCACGAGCATGTTCAGGCCGGCTTTGGACGTGCAGTAGGCCGATGAGTCGGGCCCGGCTCGCAGGCCGGCCAGCGAGGAGACCGCGACCAGGGAGCCGCCGCGCCGCTCGAGGTGGGGGAGGGCCGCGCGTGCGGTCAGGAAGGCGCCGGTGAGGTTGCTGCGCAGCACCGCGTCCCAGCTCTCCGGCGTCTGGTCGACGACGCTGCCCGAGTGCGACACGCCCGCGCAGTAGACCAATGCGTCGAGGCCGCCCAGCTCCTCGACGGCCGTGCGGACGGCGGTCTCGGCGCCGGCAGGGTCGCCGCAGTCGCCCGCCACCGCGATGCCGCCGATCTCGGCCGCCACCTGCGCCAGCGGATCCAGCCGGCGCCCGGTCACGACCACCCCGTAGCCGTCGGCCGCGAGCCGCCGCGCGACGGCCGCACCGATGCCGGTGCCGCCACCGCTGACCAGCGCCGCCGCGCTCATTCCGGAATCGTCTCGAGGTCGTCGACGGTATAGGCGAACTGGAATCGGAAGCCCTTGCCGACCCTCAGCGGCGCCAGCGTGTCGTGCTCCTCGCCCGGCGCGGGGTACAGCGCCAGCGTGGCCGCTCCCTCGTGAATCTGGGAGGCCGAGCGGTTGCTGGAGCGGGCCCGCACCAGCTCGTCGACCGCCGGGTCGCCCCACCGGCCCGCCGCCAGGCGCGGGAAGTGGCGGTGGTTGACCAGGGGCGGGTCGTTGTGCGTGGGGCCGGCTTCGCTCAGCCGGTCGGGACTGACCGTGCCCTCGGCCAGCAGCCGGCCGTTGGCGGTGAGCGTGCCGGCGAAGATACGGCCCTCGGCCCGGCAGTCAAGGCCAAAGCTGCGCGTCATGTGCACCTCGCCAAGCTTCTTTGGGAACCCCTGGATCCAGCCCCGGATCAGGGCGAAGTCGCGGTCGACCCAGATGTAGGGACAGGTGGTGACGTGCTCGTCTCCCAGCATCGCGTTGGCGACGATGAAGAACTCCTTGTACTGGCTGCGCACCGGGTCGAGCAGCTCCTCGCCCGAGTCGGAGCAGGACTGCCAGTCGACGAACAGGGCGGCGCAGCGGCCGGGGTCGTCGGCGAAGGCGGTCAGCCGCGCGGGCAGCACGGCGGCCACCGCGTCCGGGTCGGCCCAGAACTCGATCACCAGGAAGTCGCCGACGTAGTGCCATGGCGGCGATGGGATGATGGACGCGCCGCCGTGCGGGGAGAGCGGCAGCGAGTATCCGCGCGGCCCGTCGCTCATGGCCGCTCCAGGGAGCCGACCACCTCGTACATGACCGCGTCGTCGGCCGGCGACACCTCGATGCCGAGCCGCTCGCGCGCCTCCTCGATCTTCGCCATCGCGGCGTCCGCGGCATCGGCGTCCTGGAACACGGTCACCGACACCGCCGAGCCGTCCTCGGCCAGGCAGTGGTAGAGAGCGGTCACACCCTCCACGCCGCGCAACGCCTCGATCACCCACTCGGAGCGGTCGAGACCGAGGTCACCGCGTCCCGCCTCGAAGCGGGCGACGCGGACGATCACGAGGGCTCCTCCAGGAACTGCTCGACCAGCGACTCCGGGAACGACTTGTCGGCGATCTTGTAGGCCAGCGCCGTCATGCGGTAGGAGTCGGACAGGTAGAACCGCTCGTAGAGCTCGCCGCGACCGCCCAGGTCGCTGCCGATGTAGTCCCAGGCCAGGCGGAACAGGCGGATGCGGCGCTCGGCGTCGGCACCGGCTGCCTGGTAGTACTTCGCGATCTCGTCGGCCAGCGGGCCGTCCATGTCGGCCCGCGAGGGCGTGGCCATGAAGCCACCGCCGCCGATCAGCTGCAGCAGCTCGTTCACATAGGGCAGCCATTTCGGCATCTCGCCGCGCAGCGCCAGGAACGGGCGGTCGTCCGGATACCAGACGCCGCCCTCGTCCAGGGCCGAGCCGGCCTCCGCCGAGATCAGGCCGGAGCGGGTCAGCTCGGCCATGTTCCAGACCTGGCCGAGCTTCTCCTGGATGTGGTCGAAGCGCACCACGCCGGTGGTGTTGGCAAGCATGTGGCCGAGCCCGAGCGCGAACGACAGCTTCACGTAGGCACGCGTGAAGGCCTGGTGCATGATGTGTCCGCGCCAGCCGGTGTCGGTGATCACCTCCGAGTAGGCCTCGGTGTCACCGCACAGGAACAGCCTGTCCTTCGGCACCTCGACGTTGTCGAAGATGACGACGGCGTCCATCTCGTCGAAGCGCGACGACAGCGGGTAGTCAAACGCCGAACGCTGCTTCGAGTAGCTGTCGCGGCAGATGAAGCGCAGGCCGGGCGTGCCCATCGGCAGCGCGAAGGCCAGCGCGTAGTCGCCGTCCTGGGGGCGGATGTCGGAGCCGGGGTAGATGGTCAGCTCGTCGGCGTAGGGGGCCAGCGTGGCCAGCATGCGCGCCCCGCGCACGGTGATGTGGTTCTCGGTCTCACCCACCTTGTGCAGGGCGACCTCGCCCGCCGCCTGCTCGGCCTCCGGCTTGCTGCGGTCGACCTGCGGGTTCATGATCGAGTGGGTGGTGGAGAGGTCGCGGTCGCGCATAAGCTTCTGGTAGGCGACCAGATTGGCGGCCCCCTGCTCGTTGCCGCGGCGCGCCCAGACGTCGGCGCGGCCGGCGAAGCAGGCGAAGGTGACGTTCAGGTAGTCGGGGGTGCGGCCCATCATGCCGGCGGTGAGGGCGGCGGTCAGCTCGATGGCGCGGCGGCGGCGCTCGAGGTCTTCGCGGCTGCGCGGGATCAGGTGGGTGACGTTGACCAGGCGCCCGTCGTCGGGCGAGGCCGCCAGCATCTCGTCGGCGTGCTGGTGTTGCAGGTCGTAGACGCGGGCCATGGTGCGCGCCGCCTCGGCCAGCTGCGGGTGCTCGAGCGGGTGGGTGATCTTCTCGCCGTTCAGCCAGATCTCGCGGGCGTCGCCGCGCAGGCCGTCCAGGAACTGCTGGCCGGTGCGGGCGGCTGTCGGCGTCTGCTGCTGCGCGGTTGCCATCAGGCCTCCTGGTGTGTCAGCGGGGGAAGCTGCTCTCCCTTCGCGAGCAGGCCGTCGCGCTCGTAGCGGACGGCCTCCTCGTCGAATCGGAAGTATGACCGTGGCGGCAGGATGCCCCAGACGTTGCTCGAGTGGGGGGTGTCGTCCCAGTCACGCGGCTCGTGATCGGGCTCGAGTTGCTCCATGTCGCAGTAGCACTCCACGATCAGCTGCTCGTCGGGGACGCGAACGTACCCGCACAGGTTCTGGGCCAGCGCGTGGCGCAGGGGGCCCCAGACCAGCCAGCGGCCGTGCTGGCCGAGGTGGTCGAACACCACCCGCAGCTCGCCCCAGTCGACGTACTCGAACGCGAAATGGTGGAAGTGGGCTACGTCGTGCTGCACGAGCGCCATAGAGTGGTGGTCGGAGTTGATCGAGAGCCAGTTGCCGGCGCCCAGCAGGCGGTCGGATATGCGCATGCCCAGCACGTCGGTGTAGAAGGAGGTGGCGCGGTCGAGGTCGGTGGTGAGCACGTTCACGTGGCCGAGCTTGCGCGGGTGCAGCCCCGGCAGCGTCTCGGTCGACCGTGCCACCGGCGGCCGGCGGTCGTCCTCCTCGCGGAACGGCATCAGCTCGATGCCATAGCCGTCGGGGTCTGCGAAGTGGAGGCCCCCGTCGTGGTGCTCGTAGTCGACGCCGTGGTGCTCG
The DNA here is from genome assembly GCA_045806525.1 of Gaiellales bacterium. Taxonomy (GTDB): domain Bacteria; phylum Actinomycetota; class Thermoleophilia; order Gaiellales; family JAICJC01; genus JAICYJ01. Next base: position 50,394 of record JBJMJD010000087.1, read on the forward strand.
AGCTGGGCGGCCGCGTGCGCCAGCGTGCAGCTGCGGCGAAGCTCCCAGCCGGTGTGGTCGTGGCCGGGAGGTTCGGCGCCGACCAGCTGGAGCGAGTAGGGCTCGTAGGCGCAGCGCAGGAAGGCGTGGTGGCCGACCCGCTCCACCTCGGTCAGGCCGAACTGGATCGCCCAGCGGTGCTCGGCCTCGTCCAGGTTGGCGACCCGCAGCGCCACGTGATCGATGCGGCGGATCTCGATCATGATCGCGTCACTCCCTCCTGTGCCGCTCGCTCCGCCTCGTCCTCGGGCATGGCCAGCGCGACGTGCAGCGTGTTGGCCGAGACCTGCAGCTGGTCGCCCGGCCCGGACAGGTCGACGTCCCAGTCCACCACCGTGTTCGAGAGCCGGCCGAGGCCCGTCACCTCGACCTCGACCACGTCGCCCGGCTCCATCGGCCGCGAGTGGGCGGGGGTGCCCGAGAGCAGGACGTCGCCGGGCATCAGGGTGATCACACGGCAGAGGTCGGCCAGCAGGTAGGAGACGGGCCAGATCAGGTCGGCCGCTGAGCCCTGCTGTGCTACCTCGCCGTTCAGATAGGTGCGGATCTCGAAGTCGGTGGGGTCGAACTGGTCGGCGGGCACCAGCTCGGGGCCGATCGGGCAGAACCCGTCCTGGCCCTTGACCCGCAGCATCGAGCCGCGGTCGGCGTGGCGGAAGTCGTGCAGGCCGACGTCGTTCGCGCAGGCATAGCCGGCGACGTGGTCGAGCGCGTCCGCCTCGGGCACGCCCTGCATGGCGCGTCCGATCACGACGGCCAGCTCGCCCTCGTAGTTGAGGAAGCGGGCGCCCCGCGGGCGGCGCAGCTCGCCGCGGTGGCCGTTCAGGGTGGTGGGCGGCTTCATGAAGTAGGAGGGCTCTGGCGGCGTGCGAGCGGCGTACTCCTCGACGCGGCTACGGTAGGTGAGGTGGGTGGCGATGATCTTGGTCGGCTCGACCGGCGCCAGGAAGTGCGCGGTCGCCTCGTCCAGGCGGTCGCCGGAGGCGAGGACGACGCTGCCGCCGTCCAGCCGGCCCCAGCTGGGAGACCCCTCGACCAGCACCCGAACCCGTCGCTCAGACACGATTGGATACAATATGCGCTTTGCTGCTGGACGGCAAGCCCGGCTCCCCGGTCTGGTGGACGCGGCTACCTGACCGAGTCTATCCCTGCGTCGGGGCGAGCTCGTCGCGCCAGTGGCGCAGGGCGGCGACGCCGGTTTCGACCTGGTCGCGGGTGAGGTCGTGGCGGGTGACGTTGGGAATGCGCTGCAGCGGGCCGGTCAGCGGGTCCTCGCCCGCGGCGGCGTTCAGCAGCATGCGCAGCGGCAGGTTGTGGCTGACCACCAGCACCACCGGCCCTGGCAGCCTCAGCACGCGGCGCCACCCCGCCAGGAAACGGGTGGTGGCGTCGAGTGCGCTCTCGCCTCCGGGGGGTGCCGCGGTCAGTGGGTTGTCGCGAAGCCAGGTCGTGTAGGCGGATACGGGGCCGTCCTCGAACGGGCCGACGACGATCTCGGCGAGCTGGTCGACGACGTGGGTCGAAACGTGGCGGTCAGCCACGAGCGCCGCCGCGGTCAGGCGTGTTCGCAGGGACGGCGCGACGACGAGCGCGTCGATCTGCTCCGACGCGAGTTCGCGGCCAAGGCCGCGGGCGGCGCGCTCACCGGGGGCGGTCAGGCCCACCTCGACGGTCGAGTCGGGGTTCATACGGCCCTGAGCGCTGTACGGCGTCTCGGCGTGGCGGACGAGGATGAAGCTGTTGACCATGCACTCATCGTGTCGCATGGGTCGGCTGTCCGTCCAGCGGGGCGTGGCCGGCGCGTGCTGGATATGGTTGGGCGGTGACCGAGCAGGAGGACGAAATGGACCAGGCGACGCGGCACGAGCGCGGCCTCGCGCGGCTGAAGGAGCTGGGCGACGAGCCCGGCGGGGACGCCTTCATCGAGCGGATGGGCAGCCCGATGGGCGACTGGCTGGTGGACTGGGTGTTCGGCGAGGTGCATACACGCGACGGGCTGACGGCGCGCGAGCGGGAGCTGATCATCGTGGCGGTGCTGACGGCGATCGGCAGCTCGGACCCCCAGGTCGCAGCGCACATCCGGGCGCTGCGGGCGATCGACGTGCCCTGGCAGGAGATCGAGGAGACGATCTTGCAGACGGCGCCCTACGCGGGCATCCCGCGGGCGATCAACGCGCTCAAGGTGCTGCGGACGGAGCAGGGACGATGAGAGCCGTGCGGTTCCTGGATCCGTCGGGCGACGTCAAGCTGGGTCGGCTCGACGGCGAGGTGATCTTCGATGCGGGGCCGGCCGGGCCGCGCGGGTTCGTGCCCAGCGAGGAGGGGTGGCGGAGGATCGCGGATGCCTCCGGGCTGGCGCATCCGATCGAAGACGTGCGGCTGCTGCACCCGACCGAGCCGGTGAAGCTGCTGGCGATCGGCCTCAACTACCGCGACCACGCGGAGGAGTCGGAGCTCGAGATCCCGGACGTGCCGGTCGTGTTTGCCAAGTGGACAACATGCCTGATCGGACACCGCCAGACGATCGTGGTGCCGCTCGAGGAGACGCGGCCGGACTACGAGGGAGAGGTGGCGGTGGTGCTGGGGCGCGACGTTTACCGGGCCGACGAGGCGACGGCGCGGGCGGCGGTGGGCGGCATCACGGCCTTCCACGACGTGTCCGGTCGGCGCGCACAGCTGGAGACGCCGCTGCGGCAGTTCACACTGGGCAAGAGCTTCGACACGTTCGGGCCGATGGGGCCGTGCGTGGCGTCGGCCGAGGGCCTCGACCTGGCCGATATCGACGTCTCGACGAAGGTGAACGGTGAGCAGCGGCAGTCGTCCAACACGCGCAACCTGATCTTCTCGGTGGTGGAGCTGATCGTCTACCTGTCGCGGGGCATGGCGCTGCAGGCAGGCGACGTGCTGGTCACGGGCACGCCGGCCGGGGTCGGCGACTCGAGGGTGCCGCCGGTGTACCTGCAGGAGGGCGACGTGGTCGACGTCACCGTGGACGGGGTGGGGACGCTCTCGAACCCGGTCACGCTCGAGCGCTGAGCTCAGGGGTCAGAGCACGCGTTGCCACTTCAGGACACTGTCTCGACAGGTGTCACAGCCACCGTAACCATGATCTGTGGGGAACAGCCAGTTCGGCTTCGAACCGGGCTCAGAGCCCGATCGGGCCCCCGGCAGCGGTTCGGCGCAGCATCGTCGCGTGTCGTGACGAGGCCGTGATGCGGCCCGGCGGCCTTCAGGCGCGGAAGACGGGACGGCCGTCGACCACCGTCAGTAGCACCGGCAGGTCGACCAGGTCGTCCGCGTCGCAGTCGACCGGGTCGCCCGCGAAGCCCGTCAGGTCGCCGCGGAAGCCCGGCATGATCCGCCCGGCGACCGCCGTGTCGTTGACCGCCAGCGCGGCCTGGGTCGTGTAGCCCTCGAGCGCCTCCAGAGCGGACAGCCGCTGGTGCTCGCCGTAGCCGTCGGCGCCGCGGTTGCCCGGGCGCCGTCGCAGCCGCGCCCAGGCCATGCACTCGCGCGGGTCAAAGCCCGCCACCGGCCAGTCGGAGCCCAACGCCAGCACCGCGCCCGATCGCCGTAACTCGGCCGTCCGGAAGCCGCGGCCCGCGCGCTCCCGCCCCAGCGACCGGCTCCACGGATCGCTCAGATCCGGATTCATCCACTGCAGGTGGCTCACCTGCTGCGAAGCCACGACCCGCTCCGGTGCGAACCGCGGCAGCTGGTCGTCCTGCAGCGTCTCGATGTGCTCGACGCGGTGCGGCCCGCGCACGACCGGCCCGGCCCGCCGGTAGGCGTCGAGGGCGCAGCGCACGCTGCGATCGCCGATGGCGTGCGTGATCGACGGCATCCCAGCCTCGGCGAAGCGCGCGATCACGGCGGCGTAGCGCTCAGGATCCGGCCAGTTCGGCTCCCTGCCGCGTCCCTCGCTGTCAGGCTCTTCGAGCCACGCGGTGCCAGACTCGACAACGCCGTCGATGAAGAACTTCGCCCAGCCCGACCGCCACAGCCGCCCCGACTGCGCGCCGGCCGCGATGGCCGCGCCGATCTCGTCGTCGCCGAACGTCGGCTGCACCGTGAACGGCACGACCTGCCGCACCGTCAGCCGGCCGCTCTGCTCCAGCGCCCGGCAGTCGTCGGGCGTGGCCAGCGTGCCGTCCATCATGTGCGAGGCTGTGAGGCCGACCGTGTTCATCGCCGCCAGCCCCTCCGCGATGTAGGCCAGCCGCTGCTCGTCGCCCGGCACCGGCATCGCCTCCACCACCAGCCCGATCGCCTCCTCGCGCAGCTCGCCCGTGGGCCGGCCGTCCGGGCGGCACACGATCTCGGACGCGTCATCGAAGCTGCGCGCGCCCGTGATGCCGGCCGCGGCCAGAGCAGGCGGCGTCGCCAGCGCGGTATGGAAATCGAAGAACGTGAGCAGCGCCGGGTTACCGCCGACCGCCTCCTCGAACAGCTCACCGCTGGCCTCGATCCCGTCGAACACCCGGTACTCGAGCGAGAACCCGGTCACCCAGTCGCCATCGCCGCAGTGGCGCCGCTCGGCCGCCAGCCGCTCGCGCACCTCGTCCACCGTGGCCGCGCCGGCCAGGTCGGCCCCGCGCGTCTCCAGCGCGCCCATGAACGGATGCATGTGGCTGTCCGTCAGCCCCGGCACCAGCACCATCTGCGCGCCGTCGATCAGCTCCGCGCCCGGCCCGCTCGCGCTGCGCACCTCGTCATCGTCGCCGACCGCGACGATCACGCCGTCCCGGATCGCCACCGCGCTCGCCCACGGCTGGTCGGGATCGAGCGTGCGGATCCGTGCACCGAGGATCGCGACCGATCCCATCACTGGGCCGGACCCACCGGCGGATGAGCGGCCACGTGCGTGCGGGTGAGGTGCTCCGCCAGGCCCGCGTCACCCGCGGCGACCGCATCGGTGATGCGCTCGTGCTCCTCTGCCCAGGCCAGGGTCCCGGCAGGCTCCTCCGCCTGCGCCTCATAGATCGGTACGCCGATGCGCGGCACCCAAAGCATCTCGGCGAACCGCGTCAGGTGGGGGTTGCCGGACGCCGCGGCCAGGGCCAGATGGAACTCGCGGTTGGCCGCGTAGCCGGCCTCCCGGTCGTCTTGGGAAGCGCGCTGGGCCGCGATCGCCCGGCGCAGCCGCGCGATCGCATCCGCATCCCGGCGCTCTGCCGCCAGCCGCGCGGCGCCGGGCTCCAGCGCGACTCTCGCCGCCCACGCGTGACGCATGTCGCCGAAGTCGAGCTCCGACACGGTGGCGCCGCGGTTGGGGGAGAACTCGACCAGCCCTTCCGTTGAGAGTCGGCGCAGCGCCTCCCGCAGCGGCGTACGTGACACGCCAAGTTCCTCGGCCAGCGAGGCCTGCCGCAAACGCGTTCCGCGAGGGAGATCTCCAGCAAGAATGCGCTCCCGCAGGGCGGCATAGACGTGGTCGACCACACTCTCGATGAGCAGCGGGACAACGTTGGCAGGCGACTCCGGTACGGCCATGGTCTTTGCATACATTACGCCGTCTGATTCGCGAATCAAAGCGAGGTTTCCGCGCTTGACGGCGGCAGAGTACCGTGCGAATGTATCCAAGTTGTCTTCAACCGAGGAGGGAGTCATGTCACAGGCCGCACCTGCGCCGGCCACGGGAGGCGAACTCGGTGAGCGACGCTTGGGCACCATCCACGCCGTTGCACAGGCCCTCGCAATCGGGCCGATGTTCTCGACGGCGGTCGTCCTGGGCTTCGTGTCTGCTCCGGTCACGGGCGCTGGGTTTAACACGGCACTCGCCGTGCTGGTCGCCGGTCTCGGCGTGCTCGCGATCGCATATGCGATCTCGCTGTTCGCCCGCCAGTACCAGGGCGCCGGGGCCGTGTACGAGTACCTGGTACGGGGCGCACATCCGGCGATCGGCATCCTCACCGCGGGCGTTTTCTTCATGGGCACGCTGTTCCTGGGCGGCGGCGGCATCTACCTGGGACTTGGCATCCTCACCAACCAGTTCTGGACAGAGCACATCACGACCTCGACCGTGCCGGCGTGGTGGCTGCTGTCGCTGCTGTTCCTGGCGCTGGTCGTCGCGCTGAACTACATCGGCGTGCGGATCGCGATCGGGGCGATGCTCACGTTCGCAGCCCTCTCGTTCACGCCGATGCTGATCCTGGCGGTTGCGATCATCGTCCAGGCCGACAACACGCTTTCGGTCTTCAACCCCAGCACCACGTCGGTGCACACCGTGTTCAACGGCGTAATGCTGGGCATCCTGCTGTTCGTCGGCTTCGAGGCGGCGGCATCGTTGGGCGAGGAGAGCCACGATCCCGCCAGGTCGATCCCGCGCGCGCTGATCGGAACGGTCGCCGCCTCCGCGGCCTTCTACGTCGTGATGTCCTACGCGATCTCGATCGGGCTGGGCAAGGCGGCGGTCGACAAGGGCGCCTGGCTCGATCCGACGGCGCTGGACAGCCTCGCCACCCAGTACATCGGAAAGTGGTTCGCCACCATCATCGACCTGGTCGTGATCCTGGATGCCACCGCCCTGGCGCTGGCCATCTGCGTCACCATCGGCCGCGGCTACTTCGCACTGGGCCGCGACGGCCTGCTGCCGTCGTTCTTCGCGAAGACGTCGCGTCACAACACCCCATGGGTGGGGAACCTGGTGGTCGTGTTCGGCGCCGGCCTCCTGATCCTGGTCGGCCTCTACAGCCACACGCTCGACCGGTTCGGCCTGCCCCGCAATTTCGCGGCCTTCTTCGTGGCCGCGACCGCCGGTTCGTTTGCGGTCGAGCTCGTTTACCTGATCCTGGCGGTGGCGGCGATCGGGCTGCTGGTGCGAACGAAGGCGCTCTGGTGGCAGTATCTGATCGTGCTGGTCGCCGTCGCCACGCCGGTGCTCGGCTTCTACGGGGCGCTCAACCCCGATCCGCACAGCACGCTGAACCTGAACTGGTTGGCGCTGTACTGGGCACTGGGAGTGGTGGTGGTGGCAGTGGTCTGGTTCGGGGCGGTTCGCATCATGCGCCCCACACAGGTGGCCAACGCGGCCTCCTACGCCGCGCAACACCACGGGGTCGCGCCGCTGGACGAGAACCTCGACTTCACTCCGGCTCCCCCGGACACGACCATCTGATCCACCGTATCGCGTCGCCCGCCGAAACACCTCGGCGGGCGACGCTGTGCTACAGCCGACCGGCTACACGCCGGTAGCCACCGACACGCCTGACAGCGTCTCGGCGAACACCTCGGCGATGCGGCCGATCTCGGCCTCGTCGATCACGAACGCGGGCGACACCTGCAGCGAATGCCCGGCCAGGCCGCGTGTCAGCACGCCCCGCTCGCGGCAGCCCTTCACGATGCGGTCGACAAGCCCGGGTTCGGCAGCGCGCGCCTCCGGCGCGATCTCGACGGCGGCCAGCAAGCCGACGCCGCTTCGCACCTCACCCACCTGCGGCAGCTCCGCGAGCGGCCGCATGGCCGCGTCGAGCACCTGCTCCAGCCGCGAGACGCGCTCCAGCAGCCCCTCGCGCTCGAGCAGGTCGAGGTTGGCGAGCCCGGCCGCGCACACGCTGGGATGGCCCGAGTACGTGTAGCCGTGGCGGAACAGGGCCGCCCCAGGCGTCGTCCAGAACGGCTCCTGCAGGCGCGGCGAGGCGATCACAGCGCCCAGCGGAAGGTAGCCGGACGTGATGCCCTTGGCGCAGGTGATCATGTCGGGCGTGATGCCGAAGCGGTGGCAGCCGAACCAGGTGCCGAGCCGGCCGAACCCGCAGATCACCTCGTCGGCGATCAGCAGCACGTCGTGGGCACGGCACAGCTCCTGTACCCGTTGCCAGTAGCCGGGCGACGGTGCGTAGATGCCGCCCGCCCCGATCACCGGCTCGCCGATGAAGGCCGCGATCTGGTCGCCCCGCTCGCGGAACAGGCGCTCCAGCGCGTCGGTGTCGTCGCTGCCGACTGACGCCGTGTCGGGGATCAGTGCGCCGATGCCCTCGCGGTTGGCGGCGATTCCGGCCAGGCTCGTGCCGTACGCGTTCATGCCGTGGTAGCTGCGCTCGCGGTGCACGATGGTGCGCTTGTCCGGCCTGCCGAGCGCGTGCCAGTAGCGCAGCGCCAGCTTGCCGGCCGTGTCGACCGCGTCCGAGCCGCCGCTGGTGAAGAACACGGCTCCGTCCGCGAATGGGGCCAGGGCCGCCACGCGCTCGGCCAGCTCGATCGCCGGGCGGTTGGCGGTGCTGGCGAAGATGTCGTACACCGCCAGTTCGCGCATCTGTGCCGAGACGGCATCGGCGATCTCACCGCGGCCATGGCCGATCGAGCAGTACCAGAGGCCACCCTTGGCGTCGATGTACTCGCGCCCGGCCTCGTCCCAAACGCGGGCACCGCTGCCCCGGCTGACCACGAACTCATCGTCCTTAACGCTCGCCATGTCGGCGAACGGGTGCCAGAGGCTGCTCATGACGTGGACGATACCAACGCCTGGAACAGGCTCGCGCCGGTGCCCTCGGCGTCGGCGTCGGGGTGCCAGAGCACGCCCACGCAGAAGCGGCGACCGGGGTCCTCGAGGCCCTCCACGGTGCCGTCCGGGTCGGCCTGAGCGGCCGCGACCAGGCCCTCCCCGATGCGGTCGATGCCCTGGTGGTGGTGCGAGTGCACGGTGGCCCGCTCGCCCACGATCTCCCGAAGCCTGCTGCCCGGCAGGGTGACCACGTCGTGCACGCCGTAAGTGGAGTCGTCCTTGCGGTGGGGCCGCTGGTCGATATGGTCGGCCAGGTGCTGGATCAGCGTGCCGCCGCGGGCCACGTTCAGCACCTGGATACCGCGGCAGATGGCGAGCACCGGCAGGTCGCGGTCGAGCGCCCGCCGCATCAGCGACAGCTCGACCGCGTCACGGCGCTCGTTGCGGGGGCCGGTGCGGGGGTCGCGCTCGGCGCCGTACAGCTCCGGGGCGACGTCGTCGCCGCCGACGAACACGATGCCGTCCAGCAGGTCGAGCACGTCATCGGGGTCGTCCGCCAGGTACGGGTCGGCCGGGATCACCAGCGGGCGGCCGCCGGCCAGGCGCGTGCCCTCGACGTAGCCGTGGAACGTGACCGTCGCCCGGCCCGACCACTTGCCCAGCTGGACCGGCGCCCAGTAGCTCGTGATGCCGATGGTGGGGCGGCTCAATCTCCCCCCGCCGGCGCCGGCGTCGCCGCCAGCGGGACGTCGACCACCTGCTCGCGCACCGACTTACCGGCCAGGTAGCCCACAACGGCGAACGCGATCACCACGGCCAGCGTGCCCAGCGTGAACACCTCGAAGCGCAGCCGCGAGACGCCCCAACTGTCGACGAAGTTGTAGTCGGCCCCGAACACGTATTCGAGCGTGTCGGGGAAGATCGCGACCCACGATCCCATCAGCACCCACGCCGTGCACAGCACGCCGATGGTCCAGAGGCCGCCCTTGCCGCCGGGCACGCTGAAGACGCGCGGCACGCTGGCATGGCTGTAGCGCAGCCTGATCAGCGCAGGGAAGATCAGGATGTAGGACACGAGCGTGGTCGAGATGGCCATGTACAGCACCACCGCGAAGGTGTCGGCCTCGCTGCTCGACAGCAGCCGTACCGCGGCCACCATGAAGATGGTGGATGTCACGCCGGAGAGCACGTTCACCCGCACCGGCGTGCCCAGCCTCTCGTTGAACACGCCGAACCAGGGGAAGAAGGCGCCGTCGTAGGCAGCCACGGCCTGGATCCGGTCGGAGCCCATCATCCAGACCGCGCCGGAGGTGACCAGCGCGAAGATGAAGCCCAGCGCCATCAGATCGGTGAGGAAGTTCTGGGCACCGCCGTAGACGCCGAACATCTGGTGGACGGCGTCCATGAAGCCGCCGATGCCGGTGATCTTCGACGACGGCAGCACCGCCACGATGCCGAAGATCGGGATGGCGTATGCGATCGACGAGATGACGGCGCTCTTGGCGACGGATCGGGGCACGTCGCGCTGCGGGTCCTCCATCTCCTCGGCCGCGCCGTTCTGCAGCTCGAAGCCCACGAACCCGAAGATCAGGAGCGGCACCAGGCCGATGAAGATCCCGGCCGTTGGCGAGAAGTCGCCAATGCCATAGCCGTGCACGCCGTGCTTGATCGCGAAGACGACCACCGTCAGCGAGAAGAACCCGAGCACCAGGAACCGCACGATCGCGCCGGCGTTCGGGATCCACTTGCCGTGCTTCAACGACACGATCGCCACGCCGATGCTGATCCAGATGAAGATGAACTTGAACGCGTAATCGCCGAACGTGCCGCTCCCGACGCCGTGGATGTTTGAGCTCCAGGCGTCGGTGGCGACGAAGCAGAGCGATCCGCCCACCCAGAAGGGGTTCGTCACCCAGTACAGGACGGCGCCGATGCCGGCCGCCAGCCGGCCCCAGGTCAACTTCATCCACTCGTACGGCCCGCCCTCCTGCGGGAAGGCGGTGCCCAGCTCCGCCATCAGCAGGGCGTAGGGGAACATGAACAGCACGACCAGGACGACGACCCACGTGAACGCCTGCGCGCCATAGCTGGCGGCCTGTCCCAGCAGGTCGAGGCCGACGATCGCGCAGACGGTGAAGAAGACCATGTCGAGCTGGCCAAGGCTCTTGACCAGCTTGCGCTTCTCGGAGAGGGCAAGCTCGGTGGTGTGCTCTACGGGTGCTGCTGGCGTGGCCATGGGGGTCCTCCGGATCGGGCGCGGAACACCCTTGACGCTACGCCCTGCGCCGCTCGCTGTCTAGATGAAGCGTTCCTCGCCGACGAGCGCGTTCAGCGAGGCCGCGCCGCGCTCGACGACGGCCGGGTCCAGGCGCCGCAGCCGCCGGGCGACCTTGCGCTCGAGCCGCTGGCCCGCTGCGGTGGCCAGGTCGCGGCCGGACTCGGTCAGCAGCGTGCTGCCGTGTGCGCCGCTTCGCTTCACGTACCCGCGAGTTGCCAGCCGCAGTGCGATCTGCTTTGCCTGGCTTGTGCTGGCGGCGAGCAGCTCGGAGAGTGCACGGGTGGTGACCGCCTCACCCTCCGGGGCCTCGCTCAGGAGCAGCAGCGCGTAGAGCTCCATGGGACGCAGGTCGACGTCGCGCGCCGTCTCCAGCACGGAGCGGTCGAGCGAGCGAAGAAGCCGCAACCCCGCAGGTACACCGGTGGGTGCCGCCGGCGGAGCGTCGTGGGGGGAAGTGACAAGCGCGAGCCTGACGGCGCTGCGGCTGGTGGAGTGGGGCGCACCCATGTCGCTGCATCTTCACCCACCGACCGGTTTCGCGCACTCGCCGTTTTGTGGTAATTGTCTGGCAGATTTTGGAAGGTTGCATCAGGCTGGTCCCTGGGCGCAGGGATCCACGGCCCAGAAGAAGAATGCCAGCACCGCCACGAAAGCAACCGCCAGCAGCACCGTCAGCAGCACCCGCCGGGACGCCGACATGGCGGTCGAGCGTCGCGCCATCGAGGTTGAGACGACTCCGATGCCGGTTACCCCGGCGACCGCTGCCGAGATGAAGCACTGGGTCTCCCAGGTGGAGGCGGCGGGCAGCGAGGCAATCACGGGCTACATGCGGATGAGAGGACTTGAACCTCCACGACCTTACGGCCACACGGACCTGAACCGTGCGCGTCTACCAATTCCGCCACATCCGCGCGGGGAGAGCTGATTCTAGCGAGGGTTGCAGGCCCCCGTCAGCAGCGCGGCGATCTCGGCCTCGCCGTAGCCCAGATCGGCCAGCACCTCGGCGGCGTGCTCGCCCAGCCGCGGCGGCGGCAGCCGGCTGCCCGGCCGGTCACCGTCGTAACGGATCGGCGAGCGCACCAGCCCGATCTCGCCCGCCGCCGGATGCTGCACCCGCTCCACCATGTGCGCCGCCGGCCCCGCAAACGTCTCCGGGATCGACAGCACCGGACCGCCGGGCACGTGCGCGCGCTCCAGCACCTCACTCCACTCAGCCACCGTGCGTTCTGCCAGCAGCTCCTGCAGCTGGGGCACCAGCACGTCGCGGCCCTCCACCCGACCCGCGTTGGTCTGCCAGCGCGGATCCGTCGCAAGGTCGCCGCGGCCGGCCTCGGCGCAGAAGCGGCGGAAGTGGTCATCCGTGCCGACCGCCAGGTTCACGTACCCGTCGGCCGCCCTGAAGGTCTCGTAGGGCACGATCGACGGGTGCGCGTTTCCCAGCCGCTTCGGCTCGATGCCGCTGATCAGCCAGTCGCCGGCCCGGTTCGCCAGCCACGCCACCTGCGCATCCAGCAGCGACACCTCGCAGCTCCGCCCCTGCCCGCTGTGCTCGCGCTCATGCAGCGCCGCCAGCACCGCCGAGCTCGCGAACAGCCCGGCCACGATGTCTGAGATGGCAACGGAGACCTTCATCGGCTCGCCGTCGGGCTCACCGGTGATGCTCATGATCCCACCCAGCCCCTGCATCAGGAAGTCGTACCCCGGCCGCTCCGCGTCCGGCCCGTCGGACGGGTACCCCGCGATCGTGCAGTGCACGGCCATCGGGTTCACGGTCCGCACCGCCTCCCAGTCAACCTCGTAGCGCAGCGCCGCCGCCGGCAGGAAGTTGTGCAGCAGCACGTCGCAGCGGCCGATCAGCCGTCGCACCACCTCACGGCCCGCGTCGTCGCGCAGGTCGATCGCGATCGACCGCTTGTTGCGGTTGACCTGCATGAAGTACGCGCTCTCGCCGCCCTCGAACGGCGGCCCCCAGCGGCGGCTGCCGTCGCCCTCGCCGGGGCGCTCGACCTTGACCACGTCGGCGCCAAGGTCGCCCAGCATCATCGTGCAGTAGGGGCCCGCCAGCACCTGCGTCAGGTCGAGGACGCGCAGGCCCGCCAGCGGGAGCGCGCCGCTCAGCTGGTCGCCCCGGCCGTCAGCTTCTCCACCTCGGCCAGCGCCCAGGCGGTGTGCTCATCCGGCTTCACCCGGCGCTTGATCGCGGCCAAGTTGCCGTCGGCGTCGATCACGAAGGTCGAGCGCTCGATCCCCATCGACGTCCTGCCATAGTTCTTCTTCTCGACCCAGACGCCGTAGTCCTCGGCCATCGTGTGCTCGGTGTCGGCCAGCAGTGGGAACGGCAGCCCGTACTTCTCCTTGAACCTGCGGTGCGACTCCGGGGACTGTGGGCTGACGCCGATCACCCTCGCGCCGATCCGCCCGAACTCCGCCCAGCTATCGCGGATGCTGCAGGCCTGGCGCGTGCAGCCGGGCGTGTCGTCCTTGGGATAGAAGTAGACGACCACCGGCCGGCCCTTGAGATCGCCGAGCGACACCGTCTCATCGGTGTCTGACTGCAGTGAGAACGGCGGAGCCGGCCGGCCAACCTCGAGCATCGTTACTCCTTGGAACGGGTGCGTTTGCTGGGCCGTACTGTAGTCGGGGGTGGGGGGCAAATCCGCCTGATAGCGTGGCGCCATGCCCGAGGTGCACATGGTGGTGGGGACGCTCCTGATCGTGACCAACGCGATCGTGGGCATCTGGGGGTTGATCGCCTACCGCCGCGACCGGCCCCCCGCCGGCATCTACATGCAGCTGCTGGCGCTCTCGCAGACGATGGTGATCGCGCAGGCAACGCTTGGCCTGATCCTGCTCTCCGACGGCTACCGCCCCGGCGACAAGCTGCACTTCGCCTACGGGTTGCTACCGCTGCTCGCGATCGCCTACCCCTATGCTTTGCGGGGTGAGGACGGACGCAAGAACCTGCTCTACTTCGCGGCCGGCGCCACCGTGGTGGCGGCGCTGGGAGTGCGCGCCTACATGACGGGGCCGTCCTGATGGATCGCGACAACCTGCGCGGGTTTGCCATCGTAATCGCGATCGCGGTGGTGGCAACGGTGTTCTTTCAGGTGTCGTCGGCCATCTTCAGCGCGATCCTGGGCGCGATCAGCCTGATCTTCATCTGCCTCCTGTGGTACTTCGGCTACGGCTGGTACCACCGCAACCGGATGGCGATCTCGTTGATGCCCGACCGCCAGCGCAACATCCTCTACCTCGGGCTGGGCGCGGTCACCGTGTCGGCCGCGCTCTACTCGCTGGCGCAGTTCCAGCTGATCGACCTGGGCGCATTCTCGGTGCCGGTGCTGGCGGCGTTCTTCGGCGGGCTGTTCGCCATGTACTACGCCTGGAACGAGTCGAAGCGCTACTACCTGTAAGGCGTCAATCCCCGCCCCTGGGCCTGGGACATCGCGCATGCGGCCGGGGACGTGCTGCCCTCGCCGTCGAGATCGTTGAGCGCGGCGAGCCCGACGCACTGGTACGGCTACGACCACGGCTACTGCCTCCTGTTCTGCCTCCAAAGGCGGCCGCGCTTGCCACAGCGTTCCACTGGATATATCATACGCGCTATGAGCCGCGTCAATGCGACCGCCGATCTGGTCTGGGCAATCTCGCTCGTCACCGCGGTTGTGGGAGGAGCGGTGCTCGGGTTCGTCCGTGCCTGGTGGTGCGCGCTACTCGGTGCCCTGCTTCCGGTCATCCTGGTTGTGGTCGCGCAGTTCGTTTCAAACGACACGCTTCCCGGCACAGAGGATCTGTCGTGGCGGATCGTTCTCGTAGTGATCGCCGTGGAGGCGGCGGTGCTCTTCTTCGGCTTCTTCGCCATCGGGGCGGTGCTACGCGTGCTGGTCGACTTCGTGCGTCGCCGGATCCCTCGCAAGCCCTCCATCAACAGCCGACGCACCTTGACTCCACGGCGCTGACCTGCGAGCCCAGTCCCGGCAGCGTGCCCCCTGGTCCGGGCACAATGCGGCATGGCCACCGACGCGTCCGACGGCACCAGACCGTTCTCGGGCAAGACCGCCTGGGCGCGCAACCTGGAGACGCCGCTTCGTGAGTTCATAGGCACCGAGACCGGCAGCGCCGGCGTGCTGCTGGCGGCCACGATCGCAGCGCTGCTCTGGATCAACGTCGACTCGTCGTCGTACCGAAGCGTCTGGGAGACAGACCTGGCCGTGCGGCTGGGCGACCACTCGATCAACCTCGACCTGCGCGGATGGTTGAACAGCGGGCTGATGACTTTGTTCTTCTTCGTGGTCGGCCTGGAGGCCCGCCGCGAGTTCGACATGGGGGAGCTGCGGCAACGGCGGAGGGTGGCGCTGCCCGTGCTGGCAGGCATCGGCGGCATGGTCGTGCCGGTGCTGATCTACCTGGCCTTCAACGCCGGGTCATCGACCGCCCACGGCTGGGGGACGGCGATGTCGACGGACACGGCGTTCGCCCTGGGACTGCTGGCGCTGGTCGGGCCGCGCTTTCCCGACCGTCTGCGGGTCTTTCTGCTGACTGTGGCGATCATCGATGACGTGATCGCGCTGACCGTGATCGCCCTCGTGTACAGCGGCCACATCGTCGTCGGCCCGCTGCTCGTCGCACTGGCGGTGCTCACCCTGGTTCTGGTGATGCGCTCCCTCGGGGTGCGTTACGGCCTGCCCTACGCCCTGCTCGGAGTGGCGGCCTGGCTTGCGGTCGAGAGCTCGGGAATCGACCCGATCGTGGTCGGGTTGGTGCTGGGCCTGCTGGTGTACGCGTCACCCGCCGCGCGCGGCGACCTGGAGCGCGCCACCGACCTGTTTCGCGCCTTCCGCGAGCAGCCCACGCCCGAGCTGGCGCGGACCGCCCAGTCGGGCGTCCGCACGGCCATCTCCCCCAACGTGCGGCTGCAGGGCGTGTTTCACCCCTGGACGAGCTACGTGATAGTGCCGCTGTTCGCCCTGGCGAACGCCGGGATCGAGATCAACGGCCCGTTCCTCTCGCGTGCGTTCACCTCGACCGTCACGCTCGGCATCCTGATCGGATATGTGGTGGGCAAGCCGATCGGCGTCGCCGGCACCGCGTGGCTGGTCACCGTTTTCAGCCGCGGCCGGCTGCGTCCGCCGGTCGGATGGGCGGCCGTCGTTGGCGGGGGCGCGATCGCCGGCATTGGATTCACCGTGTCGATCCTGATCGCCACCCTGGCGTTCAGCGGCGACCGGCTGGAGGAGGCCAAGCTGGGTGTGCTCAGCGCTGCGGTTGTGTCCTCGCTGTTCGCGTGGGTGCTGTTTCGCGCTACCGCGCGGCTCCCCTTGGGCCTGCGTGTGCAGGCGTTGCTAGGATCGTCGGAGGCGATCGTCGACCTGGCAGCCCCCGTGGACGACGAGCGCGACCACATCCGCGGGCCCGCCGACGCGCCTGTCACCGTCGTTGAGTACGGCGACTTCGAGTGCCCGTACTGCGGCCAGGCGGAGGCGGTGATGCGCGATCTGCTCGCGGACCACGGCGACGTGCGCTACGTCTGGCGGCACCTGCCCCTGAACGACGTCCACCCGAACGCCCAGCTCGCGGCCGAGGCGGCGGAGGCGGCGGGCGACCAGGGCTCGTTCTGGGAGATGCACGACCTGCTGCTGTCCAATCAGGGCGCTCAGCGGCCGGGCGACCTGGTGGGCTATGCCGAGCAGCTCGGTCTCGACGTCGACCGCTTCCGCGACCACATGCGCCGCGGCGCCGGCGTGGAGCGGATCGATCAGGACGTCGACTCGGCGGACATGAGCGGCGTGTCCGGCACGCCGACGTTCTTCATCAACGGCCGCCGCCACAACGGTGCCTACGATCTGCCAACGCTGTCCGCAGAAGTCAGGGTCGCCCGCGCGCGGACGCTGGTGGCGCCGGCCCGCTAGTCGTTGACCCGCATGCTCAGGCGTCGACCGGCGTCGCAGCAGCGGCCGCACCGAGCGTGGCCAGCACCTCGCGGACGTCGCCAGAGCGACACGTGAAGATGGGCGTGTCGCGCTCCGTGTAGCGGCTGGCCTCGGTCTCGCGCAGCGTCATCATCAGATCCAGGAAGTCGCCCACGAAGTCGGTCTCGAACGCCACCACGAACTCCTGGTCGTCGATCCCGAACGAGTAGGTGGTGTTGATCTTCACGGTCGGGAACTTGTGACCGGTCGCGATGTGCTCGTTCATGATCCCCTGCCGCGTCGGCTTCGACAGCTGGTACCAGGCCCGCGTCTTCACCATCGGGTAGATCAGGAGGTACCTGGAGTCGGGGTTCCACATGATCCGCCCGCGCTTGTGCATGGAGCGGCCCTCGCCCTTCACGTACTGCGAGCGGCGCGTCATCGACAGGTAGGCATACGGCGTCTCGAGGTGAGCGCCCAGCGCCGTTCCGAGCAGAGCGGTGCCCAGCTCCTGGAAGTCCTCGAGCCGCTCGGACACCTTCCACAGCATCACGTCGGCGTCGGCGCGCAGGCCGACCATCGTGTAGGCCCGGATCGGAAACCGCTCGCCGTACTCCTCGACCACCGCCGCGAACTCGCCCAGCGCCGCCTCGCGCTCGGCCGCGGGCAGCAGCCGGAAGCCGCGATCGAGCTTGTAGAACGAGAAGTGCACGAACTGCCGGTCCTCACCGGACGAGTTGTTCGGAGCCTCTCCATTGGCCTCGCTCATGGTTCGATGGTAGCAGTGGGATGCCGTTGCCAGGCCGTCACAGCTTCGGCACGGGAGCGGTCTGGTTCCGTGACGGCCACCCCGCCTAGCGTGGGCGCATGGATCGCTCCCGAGGCCAGGCAAGCATCGAGACGGCGCTGCTGCTGCCGGCGCTGCTGGCCCTGACGCTGGCCTGCTGGCAGGCGCTGCTGGTGGGCTGGACGGCGATCTCGGCCGAGCACGCGGCCCGTGCCGCCGCCCGCGCCCGACTGGTCGGGGCGGCGATACAGCCGGCTGCCGAGGGCGCGCTGCCCGGCGCAATGCGCGGCGGCCTGCAGGTGAGCACCTCCGATGGCACCATCTCGGTGCGCGTGGCCGTGCCGCGCGTGATCCCGGGCTTCTCGCTGTGGCTCACGGCCGGCGCGCCTGCGGTCGACCAGTGAGACGGCGGTCAGGACAGGCCAGCGTGGAGATGATCGGCTGCGCCGTGCTGCTGGCGGTGGCGACTGTCGCGGTGCTGGAGGCGCTCACGATCGTACGCGCTCGCATAACCGCCGAGCGCGTCGCCGACCAGGCGGCTGTGCTGGTGGGCGAGGGCCGTCCGCTGCCGGCGTCATTGCGCGCCGCTGCCCGAATCGAGCGGCGCGGCGACCGCGTGGTGGTGACGGTGCCGCTGCCGGTTCGCCTGCCGGCGTTGCCCGCCGCGGCCGTGGTGACCACAACGGTGCCCCGGTGAGCGAGCGCGGCCAGGTCTCGGTGATGGCCTGTGCGCTGGTGCTGCTGTTGGTCGTGGCAGGGTTTCTGCTCGGCACCCTCGGCGGCATCGACAGCGCCGGAGCGAACGCCCAGCGCGCGGCCGACATGGCCGCTCTCGCCGCCGGTAGGGAGCTGTCCGGCGATCCGGCCCTGACGGCCGACGGCCTGCGGGCCGGCGCCGACGATGCCGCCCGTGAAAACGGCGGACGGCTGCTCTCGCTGACCCGGCTGACCGACGACGGGCTGCCCAGCGGCGTCGAGGTGTCGGTCGCCGTGGACGGCGAGCACACCGTGCGGGCGCAGTCGCGCGTCCGAGTCGAGTTCACGGCGACCGAGCCGACCGGCTCGTTCCGGCCGGTCGACCTGCACGGCCTGGTCGGCCGCGCGGCCGTGGTGGCGGCGGCCGCTGCTCAGGTCGGATGGCCCTACGTCTGGGGCGGCGAGAGCCGTGCCGAGGGCGGCTTTGACTGCAGCGGCCTGGTCGATTACGCCTTCACCGCGGCCGGTGCATCGCTGCCGGGGCGGCCCACGGCCGCCGACCTGTGGCGGATGGGCCGGCCGGTCTCCGCTACAGCGCTTGAGCCCGGCGACCTGGTGTTCGTCGGCACGGCCGACGGCGCTCCGCACCACGTCGGCATCTACGTGGGCAACGGCACCGTGCTCTCGGCTCCGCACACCGGCGCGCGGGTCGGCTACTCGCCGCTCGCCTACGGCGGTTGGGATGGCTACGCGAGCCTGATGCCGGCCGGGCCGGCGCCGCTCGACGATCCCGTCTCGGCTGCCGCGCGCCGCGGCGGCGTCCCCGGTCACGTGCTTGCAGCGGAGCTGCGCATGGGCCTGGCGAGCGACCCGGACGAGGCCGCCGCTGCGCTGGCTCGCGCCCAGGCGGCGCACCCCGGCTCGCTCCAGGAGGCGCTGGCAGCGCAGCTGGGAAGCGCATCCGCGGCGGCGCTCGTTCTGCGCGACGGCGGTGGTGCCGGCGTCGGCCTGTCCGGTGCCGTGAGGCTGGTGCCGGTGCGGGGCGGCGCGGAGGCTGAAGGCGGCGATGCGCCGCTTCCCGCAGCGCCCGCGCAGTCGCCGGGCGGCCGGGGCGCCGGCCCGCCGGGGGCCGGTTCGTCCTGGAGCGACCTCGGTACCGCGCTCGACGCCGGCGGCCACACTGCCGAGCAGCTGGGCGAGCGCGGCCGCGCGGTGCCGCTGCAGGCGGCGGCAGCGCTCCAGCACCTGTCCCGTTTCGGGCTCACCGCACTGGGCGGACTGCTGCCCGATCCGGACTGGCGCGACGCCGTCAACCTGGCCGGTTCTAGCTGGGACACGTACAGCGCCGTCCGCGACGCGACGGCAACGGCTGCCGCCGGCGGCCTCGAGCTGAGCGGGGTCGGCCTCTGGGCGGCGCGGTTCAGCGTGCTGGGCGGCGCGCTCTCGACGGGGCTGTTCGCGGCCCAGGCGTACTCCGCGCGCCGCCGCCGTGACCGCGTCGGGTACGGGCTGATGGCGGTCGGTAGTGCCGCGACCACCGTTGGGCTGATCACGGCGGGCGGATCGCTGCTGGCGATCGGTGCGACCACCTCCGTGGTGCCGCCGGTGGGGCTGACGCTGATCGCGCTGGGCGCGGGCATCTGCGTCACGGGCTACCTCGTGCGCCATCCGGAGTGGTGCCGCAGCGCGGTGCGGATCGGCGCGAGGGGGCTGGATCTTGCCTGGCGGGCGCAGACCGCCCAGGTGCGGGCGATCGCCTCCGTGGCCTCGGGCGCGGCCGACCGGGCGCGATCGCTGGCGGGCTCGATCCCGACCCCCTGGTAGCGGGCACGATGGCGTTGATGGGCACGGCTACGATCAGGGCAGGATGCCCACTATCGCCCGCAACGAGAGGCTTGACGCACAGCTGAAGGCGCTGCCTGACAGCCCCGGCGTGTACCTGTTCCACGACCGCGACGGCGTCGTGCTGTACGTGGGCAAGGCCAAGTCGCTGCGAAAGCGCGTGCAGTCATACTTCCGGCGCGAGGCCTACGCCACGCTCAAGACCGCCGAGCTGGTCGATCGGATCGAGGAGATCGAGTTCCTGGGGGCCGGCAGCGAGCACGAGGCGCTGCTGCTGGAGCAGAACCTGATCAAGCGGCACCGGCCGCCGTTCAACATCCGGCTTCGCGACGACAAGTCCTATCCCTACATCGCGGTCACGACCTCCGACGAGTACCCGCGGGTGATGTTCACGCGCGAGCGGCACCGCCGCGGCGTCCTCTACTTCGGTCCCTACTCCAGCGCGAAGAAGGTGCGCGAGACGCTGGACGTGCTCAACCGCGTGTTCCCCTACCGGCCCTGTGAAGGCCCGCAGCCCGGCCGCCGCTCCGGCGTCCCCTGCCTCGACCACCACATCGGCCGCTGCGCGGCTCCCTGCGTGGGGCTGATCTCGAAGGAGGATTACGGGGCCGTGATCGACAGCGTGGTCGAGTTCCTGTCCGGCCGGGTGCGCCCGCTGGAGCGGCGGCTGGAGCAGCAGATGAGGGATGCCGCCGCCCGCCATGAGTTCGAAGAGGCGGCCCGCTACCGCAACCGGCTGACCGCCGTCCGCCACCTGTCCCAGCGGCAGGTTGCCGACCACGTCGGCTCGCAGACCGGCGACGTGCTGGCGGCAGCCGTCTCAGACACCGCCGCCAACGTGCAGCTGTTCCAGCTGCGCGACGGCCGCCTCGCCGACCGACGCAGCTTCTACCTGGACAACGCCGGCGGCGAGCGGGAGTCCGAGGTGCTGTGGGGGTTCGCGCTCGAGTACTACGGCGGCCAGGTGGCGATCCCGCCGTCGGTGATCGTGCCCAAGGGGTTCGAGGACGCCGACCTGCTGGCCATGTTCCTGTCGGATCGCCGCGGCAGCGCCGTCGAGGTGCGAGTCGCCCAGCGGGGGGAGAAGCGGCGCCTGGTTGAGCTGGCCGCCGGCAACGCCGAGATGGCGCTCGAGCACGACCGGCTGGTGGCGCTGCGCACCCGCGCACGCCGGGTGGAGGCGCTGGAGGAGCTGCGCGAGCAGCTCAACCTGGAGTCGCTGCCCGTGCGGATCGAGTGCTTCGACATCTCCAACCTGGGCGAGTCGAACACGGTCGCCTCGATGGTGGTGTTCGAGGACGCCGTCGCCAAGCGCGCCGACTACCGCAAGTTCACGATCCGCCATGGCGGCGGACAGGACGACTTCGCCAGCATGGCCGAGGTGGTCGGCCGCCGGTTCGCGCGCATGGCCCGGGTGACGGCCGACGAGTTCGATGCCAGCTTCTCGTCGCCGCCGAACCTGGTCGTGATCGACGGCGGCAAGGGACAGCTGGCCGCGGCGCTGAAGGCGATGGCGGAGCACGACCTGCCGCGGGTGGCCGTGATCGCACTGGCCAAGCGCGAGGAAGAGGTATTCGTGCCGGGACGACCGGATCCGATCGTGCTCGAGCGCGGCTCGGCCGGCCTGCAGCTGCTGCAGCGGATCCGCGACGAGGCGCACCGCTTCGCGCTGGGCTTCCACCGTCAGCGCCGCGCACGCTCGTCGGTCGACACGATCTTCGCGGGGCTGCCCGGCGTGGGGCCGGCCCGGCGCCGCGTCCTTTTGCGCCACTTCAAGACCGCCGACGCGCTGACCGGCGCCAGCCGCGAGCAGCTCGAGGCCGTCCCCGGCCTGCCACCGAAGGTGGGGCGCCGCATCCACGAGGCGCTGCACAAGACCGGCTGAGTCAGCCCGTCGCGACCGGCGTGGCGATCACCCACTGGAACGTGACCGTGCCCTCCGGCTCGTGCAGCGGCACCACCTCATCGACGTCGATGCGGAAGCCGGCATCACGCAGCAGCTCGCGGTTGCGGTCGGGGCCGTAGCCGCTGAAGTGCATCTGCACTCCCAGCCACTCGCCGCTCGCGCCGGCCTGGTCGCCGCAGGCGAGCGTGGTCAGGAGCCATCCGCCCGGCCGCAGCCAGCGTCGCACCGACCGGAACACGCCGCCCAGCTGCTCGCGCGGCAGGTGGCCGAGCGCGTAGAAGCTGGTGACGCCGTCGAAGCTGGCATCGGGGAACGCGACCGACGCCAGGTCGGCGTGGACCAGCTCGGCGCCCGGCAACCGCTCGCGGGCCAGCCTCAGCTGCTCCTGCGAGATGTCCACGCCGGTCACCCGGTGGCGCTCGGCCAGCCGCGCCGTAGAGGGCACGCCCGCGCCACAGCCGAGGTCGAGCACGTCGCCGCCCGGCGGCAGCCGCTCCAGCAGCAGATCCAGCATGCGGGCGCGGCCGGGATCGTCGATGCCGCCGGCCCAGCTCAGGTAGCGCTCCGCGATCCGGTCGTAGCCGGACTCGACCAGCTGCTTGCGCGGGTCGCTCGAGGCCGGCTGCCGCATGGCCGTCAGCCTACCGTGGCCCGCGGGCCCGCCCACCACGCACACGCTAACCTCGACCGTGGAATGCCCCTGATCCCCGACCAGCCGCCGCAGTTTGAATTGGTGCCCACCTCGCGTGCGCGAAACCGCGTGCGCGTCGTCTGTCTGGGCGGCGGCACCGGCCTGTCGATGATCCTGCGCGGGGTCAAGCGCATCTCGAACGTGACCGCGGTCGTCACCACCACGGACGACGGCGGCAGCTCCGGGCGGCTGCGCCGCGACTTCGGCATGCCCGCCCCGGGCGACGTGCGCCACTGCCTGTCGGCGCTGGCCGAGGACGAGTCGCTCGTGAACCAGCTGTTCGAGCACCGCTTCACCGACGGCGAGCTGGCCGGCCACAGCTTCGGCAACCTGTTCCTGGCCGGGCTCACCGACCTGCTGGGCAGCTTCGACCAGGCCGTGTCCGAGTCGGCGCGCGTGCTGGCGGTGGTGGGGCGGGTCGTGCCCAGCACCACCGACATGGTCGAGCTGGTTGCCGAGATGGAGGACGGGCGCACCGTTCGCGGCGAGACCGCGATCGCGGCCGACGGCTCCTCGATCGAGACGGTGCGGCTGGACCCTCCCGGCCCCGCCGCCCACCCGCGGGCGCTGCAGGCGATCGAGCGGGCCGAGCTGATCGTGATGGGCCCCGGCAGCCTGTTCACGAGCACCTTGCCGCCGCTGCTGGTGCCGGGCATCCGCGAGGCGGTGCAGGCGGCGAAAGTGCCGCGCATCTACGTCTGCAACCTGCTGCAGCAGCCGGGCGAGACCGAGGGCTACCGCGCCTCCGACCACATCGCGCGAATCTACGAGCACGTCGGCGACGACCTCGTGGACGCGGTCCTGGTCAGCCGCAACCGGGCGGAGCACGGTGTGCCGGTACCGGTCGACCGCGGCGGCCTGCGCCGCCAGGGCGTGCGTGTGTTCGGCGCCCGGCTGGCCGGTGAGTGGCAGCACGACGCCGACAAGCTGGGCCGCACGCTGGTGCGGCTGTCGCGCTGGAACCGCGATGAGCTTCAGTGAGGACGTCCGGCACGAGCTGGTCGAGCGGCCGCCGGCGAAGAGCTGCTGCCGGCTGGCATTCCTGTCCGGCCTGATCCGTCACGGCGGCAGCTTGCAGGTGCGGAGCGGGGGAGAGCTGGCGGCGGTCGCCGAGCTGGCCGATCCGGCGGCCGCCCGCCTGGCCTTCACGCTGCTGCGCGAGCGGGGCGCCGACTGCGAGATCCTGTCGTTCCGTGAGCACCGGTTCCATCGCCGCAACCGCGTGCTGCTGCGGATCGCGGGCGGCACCAGCATCCAGCTGCTGCACGAGGCGGGTGTGCTGTCGGAGACGCTGACGCCGCTGGAGCGGCCGCCACGGCGGCTGCTGAACCGCGCCTGTTGCCGCGGCGCCTACCTGCGCGGCGCGCTGGTGGCGGCCGGCTCCGTGTCAGCGCCGCGGCAGCCGGCCCACCTGGAGGTGCGCACGGCCGAGCTGGAAGCGGCCGAGGCCCTGGCCGAGGTGGCCGCGGCGGAGGAGATCCCGATGCGCACCGCCTCACGGCGCGGCCACGCCATCGCCTACCTGAAGTCGCGCGACGCGATCCGCGACCTGCTGGCGCTGGTCGGTGCCCACGACGCGGTGCTATCGCTCCAGGAGGCCGAGGTGATCAGCTCCACCCGCGAGGCCGCCAACAGGCTGACCAACTGCGACCGCGCCAACCTGGGCCGCACGAGCGCCGCCGCCCACCGCCAGAGCGAGGCGATCGCCCTGCTCGACGTGGAGCTGCTCGACCCAAAGCTGCGCCGCGTGGCGGAGCTGAGAATGGCCAATCCATCCAGTTCGCTGGCCGAACTGGGCGAGCGCGCGCGCCCGCCGATGACCAAGTCCGCCGTCGCCCGTTCCATGAAAACTCTTATTTCCCTTACAAAAACCTAAAATATCCCCCAACTGGGTGTTACCCGGAAAACGGGTGCCAGCGATCATAGGTAGACAAGGCTTGTGGGTGACCTGGCATCCCTTGCGCGACAGACCTTAGACCCCATCTGACGCTGCCCGATCTTGCCGGTCACCCACAAGCTGAGGGCTCCAATCCCGACCCCCACGGCCGCCAAGTGGATACACTGGCGGCCGTTTTCCATTGCGATTTGGGGGTTGTCGAATGAGTGCACGTGTGGCGATCAACGGGTTCGGCCGTATCGGCCGAAACGTGTTCCGGGCGGCCAGGGACCGGGGGGCCGGCTTCGAGATCGTGGCCGTGAACGACATCACGAACGCGCCCACGCTGGCCCACCTGCTCAAGTACGACAGCATCCACGGCGCCTACCCCGATGACGTCGCCGTCGACGGTGACGGCCTGTCGGTGGGTGGCTCACGCGTCGCCGTCGTCGCCGAGCGCGACCCGGCCGCACTGCCCTGGGGCGACCTCGGCGTCGACGTGGTGGTCGAGTCGACCGGCTTCTTCACCAAGCGCGAGGGCGCGGCCAAGCACCTCGAGGCAGGCGCCCGCAAGGTGATCATCAGCGCTCCTGCGACCGACCCCGACATCACGGTCTGCATCGGCGTCAACGACGACCTCTACGACGCCGACAGCCACCACATCATCTCCAACGCGTCGTGCACGACCAACTGCCTGGCGCCGCTGGCCAAGGTGCTGCTCGACCGCTTCGGTATCCAGCGCGGTTTCATGACCACGACCCACGCCTACACCGGCGACCAGGCGCTGCTCGACGCCCCGCACGCGGACCTGCGCCGCGCCCGCGCCGCAGCCCTGAACGTGATCCCGACCACGACCGGCGCCGCCAAGGCGATCGGGCTCGTGATTCCGGAGCTGCTGGGCAAGCTCGACGGCCTGTCGCTGCGCGTGCCGGTGCCCTGCGGATCGGCCACCGACCTGGTCGCGGTGCTCGACAGCGAGGTCACGCGCGACGAGGTCAACGACGCGTTCTCGGCGGCCGCGGACACCGGTGCGATGACCGGCATCCTCCAGTACACCGACGATCCGATCGTGTCCACCGACGTGGTCGGCAACTCGTTCAGCTCGATCTTCGACTCCAAGCTGACCATGGCCAACGGCAACCTGGTCAAGGTGCTCTCCTGGTATGACAACGAGTGGGGCTACTCCTGCCGGGTGGTGGATCTCATCTACAAGATCGCGTGAGAGGCGTCCGCGACCTGTCCGTCGCCGGGCGGCGTGTGCTGGTTCGCTCTGATCTGAACGTGCCGCTGGACGCCGGCCATGTGGCCGACGACACCCGCATCCGCGCAGCCGTGCCGACCATCGAGCTGCTGCTGGACGAGGGCGCGCGGGTGGTGGTGTGCTCGCATCTGGGCCGGCCCAAGGGCGAGCCAAAGCCGGAGCTGTCGCTGCGGCCGGTGGCGGACCGGCTGTCGGAGCTGCTCGGGCGCGAGGTCGCCTTCGGCGACGAGCAGGGCGAGCTGCGGATGCTCGAGAACCTGCGTTTCGACGCCCGCGAGGAGGCCAACGATCCCGGCTTCGCGGCCGAGCTGGCCGCCAACGCCGACCTGTTCGTGCAGGACGCCTTCGGGGCGGTGCACCGCGCGCACGCGTCCACGGTCGGCGTTGCGCAGCAGCTGCCTTCGGCGGCGGGGCTGCTGCTGGTGGCGGAGCTGGACGCGTTCACGAGCTTGCTGGACAGTCCGGCTCGTCCGTTCGTGGTCGTGATCGGCGGCGTCAAGGTGGCTGACAAGATCGGGGTCATCGACCGGCTCACCCAGCTGGCCGACTCGATCCTGATCGGAGGCGCCATGGCCTTCACCTTTCTGGTCGCGGACGGCCTCTCGGTGGGCGCGTCGCGGCACGAGGACGAGGGCGGCCAGGCGATCGCGCGGACGGCGATGGGCGACGCCCGCGAGCGGGGCTGCCGGCTGCTGCTGCCCACCGACGTGGTGGTGGCGGATCGCTTCGCTGCCGACGCGGTGACCCGGGTGGCGCCGGTCAGCGACATTCCGGACGGCTGGATGGGGCTCGACATCGGCCCGGCCACCGCCGAGATGTACGCGTCCCGCCTGGCCTCGGCCGAGACGATCTTCTGGAACGGGCCGATGGGGGTGTTCGAGCTGGAGCCGTTCGCGCACGGCACGCTCGCGGTGGCCCGCGCGGTGGCCGGCTCGAACGCCGCCTCGGTGGTGGGCGGCGGCGACTCGGTTGCCGCCGTCAACGCGGCCGGCGTGGCCGGCGACATCACCCACGTCTCGACGGGAGGCGGCGCCGCGCTCGAGCTGATCGAGGGCAAGCCGCTGCCCGGCGTGGTCGCGCTCCAGGGATCGCCGGCGTGAGCGCGCGGCGGCCGTTCGTGGCCGGCAACTGGAAGATGCACAAGACCGCCAGCGAGACCGGCCCGTTCGTAGCCGAACTGGCCGCGCGGCTGCCGGATGGGCCGGAGGTGGCCGTGTGCGTGCCCTTCACCTCGCTGGCCGAGGCGGTGCGGGCGGCCACCGGGTCGCAGCTGCGCGTCTACGCCCAGAACATGCATCAGGCGGCGCAGGGCGCCTTCACCGGCGAGATCTCCACGGGCATGCTGCTCGACCTGGGCGTGCACGGCGTGCTGCTGGGGCACTCGGAGCGGAGGCAGTACTTCGGCGAGACCGACGAGGCGCTGGCAGAGAAGCTGGCAGCGGCCGACGCCGCCGGCCTGGACGTGATCCTGGCCGTGGGCGAAACAGAGCAGCAGCGCGAGGCCGGCGAGACCGAGCAGGTGCTGGCCCGCCAGATCGCCGCCTCGGGCGCCGCCTCCCACGCCGCCCGGCTGGCCATCGCCTACGAGCCGATCTGGGCGATAGGCACCGGCCGCACGGCCACGCCCGAGCTGGCCGAGGAGGCGCACCGCTTCATCCGCGGGCTGCTTCCGGACGAGGTCGGGGGGCGGATCCGGATCCAGTACGGCGGCAGCATGAAGCCCGACAACGCGCCCGAGCTGCTGGCGCAGCCGGACATCGACGGGGGCCTGATCGGGGGCGCCAGCCTGGAGGCCGACGCCTTCCTGGCGATCGTGGCCGCGGCGACGTGAGCGGGCCGGCCTGCCTGGTGGTGCTGGACGGCTGGGGCCTGGCCCCGCCGGGGCCGGGCAACGCGGTCGACCTTGCCGACACGCCGGTCTTCGACCGCCTCTGGGCGGCCGGGCCGCGCACCACGCTGGCGGCGTCGGGGCGAGCCGTCGGCCTGCCCGATGGGCAGATGGGCAACTCGGAGGTGGGCCACCTCAACCTCGGTGCTGGTCGCGTCGTGCTGCAGGACCTCGTGCGCATCGACGAGGACGTCGCCTCCGGTGGCATCTATCGTAACCAGGCGCTGCTGGACGCCGGCGCGCACGGCCGCGGCGCGGCACTGCACCTGGTCGGGCTGGTGTCGGACGGCGGTGTGCACAGCCACATCCGCCACCTGCACGCGCTGATCGAGCTGGCCGCCCGGCAAGGAGTCGAGCGGGTGCACGTTCACGCGTTCACGGACGGGCGCGACGTCTCGCCGACCAGTGGCGCGGGGTTCCTGGAGACGGTGCCTTATCTGGCAACGGTGTGCGGGCGCTACTTCGGCATGGACCGAGATCGCCGCTGGGATCGCACGAAGCGCGCCTACGATGCGATGGTGCACGGCGTCGGAGACGTAACCGACGATCCGGTGGCCGCCGTGCGGGCCGCCTATGAGCGCGGCATCACCGACGAGTTCATCGAGCCGATCGTGGTCGGCGACCCGGCGCAGGGGCGGGTGCGCGGCGACGACGCCGTGGTGTTCTTCAACTTCCGGCCGGATCGCTGCCGGCAGCTGTTCCGGTCGCTGCTCGAGCCGGGTTTCGACGAGTTCGACCGCGGAGCCGACCCGCCGCTGCCCGCCCTGGTGCAGATGACCGAGTACTCGGACGAATTCCACGCGCCGGTCGCCTACCCGTCGCAGCCGGTGACCTCGGTGCTGGCGCAGGTGCTGGCGTCACGCCGCGTGTCCCAGCTGCACGTGGCCGAGACCGAGAAGTACCCGCACGTCACCTACTTCTTCGACGGCGGCAGCGAGCACCGCAGCGAGGGCGAGCGCTGGTCGCTTGTCGACTCGCCGCGAGACGTCGCCACCTACGACCTGAAGCCGGCCATGAGCGCCGAGGGCGTCTGCGAGCTGTTCTGCGACGGCATCGCCACGGGCGGATACGGGTTCGGCCTGGTCAACTTCGCCAACGCCGACATGGTCGGCCACAGCGGGGTGATCCCGGCTGTGGTGGAAGCGGTGGAGACCGTCGACCGCTGCCTGGGGCGCGTGACGGCCGTGGTCGAGCGAGCCGGCGGCATCTGCCTAGTCACCGCCGACCACGGAAACGCCGAGCAGATGCTGGAGCCGAACGGCAGCCCGCACACCGCGCACACCACCAACCCGGTGCCGCTGATCGCCGTCGGGTACCCCGGTTCGCTGCGCGAGGGCGGCAGGCTGGCCGACATCGCGCCGACCGTCCTGGAGCTACTGGGGCTGGCTCAGCCCGAGGAGATGGACGGCCGCAGCCTGCTGGCCGGTGTCCTGTGAGGAAGGCTTTGCCCGCCCGGCATGTACCTGGTGTACAGTTCCCGCGGTTTCGTAACCATCCCGACACAACTTGGCACTCCAGCAGCCAGACCCCGACGTCCTGAGGCTCGCACGGCACGGAGACGAGCGTGCGTTTGCCGTGATCGTGCGCCAGTACCAGGTGCCGTTGCTGAACTACATCACCCGCGTGCTGGCGGGTGACCAGGCGCTCGCCGAGGACATGTGCCAGGAGGTGTTTCTGCGGGTCTATCAGGCGCTTCCCGGCTTCGACGCGCGCTGCCAGTTCACGACCTGGATGTTCCAGGTGGCGAAGCACCGCGTGGTGGACGAGCTGCGCGCGCGCGAGCGGCGCGGCCGTCCGGCGGTCGAGCTGGACGTGGTCGCGCACCTGCACCCGGTGCGGATCGAGACCGAGGCGATCGAGGAGATGGACACGGTCTGGCGGGCGATCGGCGCGCTTCCGATCGACCTGAAGATGGCACTGCTGCTGCGCGACGTGGTCGGCCTCAGCTACGCCGAGATCGCAGACACGCTGGACACCACGCTGGCCACGGTCAAGTGGCGGATCTACAAGGCGCGTGAGACGGTCGCCGCCGAGCTGCAGCTGCAGGGCTACGGCCACTCGCCGCGCGGTTCCAAGCGCACCGCCTGACTTCGGCTACCGACCTTCGCCCAGCCTCCACGCGAGGCTCGCCGGCAGGCCGGCGTCGGTGATCGCCCGCTGCGCGCGCTCGATGTCGTAGTCCACCCGCCGCCAGGTCGCGGTGGCCGCATCCAGGTCGAGAACCATGTACGCGGCGCGCGGATCGCTGTCTCGTGGCTGGCCGACCGAGCCGGGGTTCAGCAGCCAGCGGTCGCCGTCCAGCGCGCGCGTGCCGGGCTCCGAGTAGCCGCCGTTGGCCCGGCCGCCGCCACCGGGCGAGTAGGCCAGCGGCACGTGGCTGTGGCCGATCAGGCAGATGTCCCGGGTCATCACCTCCAGGCAGCTCTGCGCCGTGCGCTGGTCGATCACGTACTCCCAGACGGGATCCCGCGGGCTCGCGTGGTGCAGCTCGACGCCGCCCCGCTCGCCGCTCGGCTGCAGCGCCCGCAGCTGCTCCAGCGCCTCGGCGCTGAGCGTCTCCTTGGCCCAGCGGGCGGCCACCGCGGCATCGTGCGCGAACACGCTGATATCGACGGTGCCGTTCACGACCAGGTCATGGTTGCCGGCCAGGCAGATGTCGGACACCTCGATCACCGCGCGTGTGCATGCCTCGGGGTCGGCGTTGTAGCCGACCAGATCGCCCAGGCACCACAGCTCCTCGGCGCCCTCCTGCTCGACAGCCTCCAGCACCGCCTCGAGCGCCGGCAGGTTGCCGTGGACGTCAGAGAGAATGACCGCTTTCATGGAACCGGGTGCCGCGTCGCGCAGAGAGGGTCGACCGGCATGCGTCGGTACTCTACCGACGCCGTGCGCCGCATCCTTCTGCCCGCCATGCTGCTGATCGCGCTGAGCGTGTGGCTGTGGACATCGGCGGTGCTGCCCGGCCCCTCACCGGTGCCGCCGGCCACGTCGGTCTTCAGCTCGTCGCAGATCCACCGCGCCCAGGACTACCGCAATCTCGGCTACGCGATCACGCTGGCGGCGCTGGCCGCGCAGCTGCTGGCGGCCTGGCTGCTGGCGCTGTGGGCGCGCCCGCTGGCGGCCCGCATGCCGGCGATCGTGGCGGCTGCGGCGGGCGCGTTTGCGATCTCGGCTGCGGCGCTGCCGTTCGGCTTCTGGGCGCACCGCCGTGCCGCTGACGTCGGCCTCGACCTGCAGAGCACGGCCGCCTGGGTGCGCGACGCGCTGCTGGCCTGTGCCGTCCAGGCGGTGGCCGTGGCGGCGGTGTACGGGCTGGGTCGGATCGCGTACCGGCGGTTCGGGCCGGTCGGCGTCGCCGTCGCGGCCTGGATCGCGGTCGCGGTCTTCACCCTGGTGCAGCCGGTGCTGATCGACCCGCTGTTCATGTCGACGAGGCCGCTGCCGGCGGCGGCCGCCCTGCAGGCCGCGGCGCTCGAGCACACGATGGGCGCGCACCCCTCCTCGATCCGGGTGGCCGACGCGTCGTCGCGCACCACCGGCGAGAACGCCGAGGTGGACGGGCTGGGGCCGACCGTGCGGATGGTGGTCGACGACACCGCCCTGCGTGCCCCGCCGGACCAGCTGCGGGCGCTGCTGGCGCACGAGCTCGGCCACGTGCAGCGCATGCACACGCTGAGGGGCGTGCTCTGGTTCGGAGTGATCGGCGTGCCCGCGATCCTGCTGGTACTGGCGGCGGCCTCCCGGCTCTGCCGGGGACGGTTGCTCGAGCCGTCGTCGGTGCCGGTGATCCTGGCCTGCGCCATGACCGCGGCGATCGTGCTGCTGCCGGTCGAGAACCTGATCTCACGCCGAATCGAGGCCGAGGCCGATTGGGCAGGCCTGCGGGCCACCCGTGATCCGGCCGGGATGGAGGCGCTGCAGCGGCGGCTGGCCATCACCAACCTCTCCAACCCGGCGCCGCCGCGCTGGATCGTGTGGGCGCTGTTCGACCATCCGCCGGTGATGGACCGGATCGCGGTCGCCCGCGGCTACTCCTCGCCGTCCTCTTCCTCGGCGCCGTAGTCGTCATCGCTCTCGCCGTCGAACTCGGGCAGGTTCTTGATGCCCTCGCGGGTGCGCCACTTGGAGTAGTTGTCCTCCATGGCCTCGATCAGCTCCTGCATGAAGCGCGGTGACAGGTTGACGCGGGCGACGACGACGCCCGGCACCTCCTCCTCTTCGACCTCGTGGTCGACCCGCGCAAAGGTGATCGTGAACTCGTAGGGCGAGTGGCTGACGTTGGCGAAGTTGGCGTAGACGCCGGCCATGATTTCCGGTGTGAAGTGGATGTTCAGGTGTCGTTCGCCTGGGGCGTCTTCCATCGCGCCACCCTACTACGATGGTTCCATGAGCGGTAGCGTTCTCAGCGAGCTGGCCGAGCCCCTGCGGGCGGCCGTCAGCGCGGCCGGCGGCGACGGCGAGCCGGTGCGGCTCGACCGCCCGGCCGACGCCGCGCACGGCGACTACGCGAGCGCGGTGGCGCTGGCGCTGGCGAAACCGATGAAGGCGGCGCCCCGCCAGATCGCCCAGCGGATCGTCGAGCAGCTGCAGTCGCCGTGGATCGAGGGTACCGACATCGCCGGGCCGGGATTCATCAACCTGCGGCTGCGGCCGGGCTGGTACGGCCACGTCGTGGGGCGCGTGCTGGACGAGGGCGCGCGCTTCGGCGCCGGCGCGGCGGCGCGTCCGCAGCGCCTGCAGGTCGAGTTCGTGAGCGGCAACCCGACCGGCCCCGTGACCGTTGGCAGCGCGCGCAACGCCGCCTACGGCGACTCGCTGGCGCGGCTGTTCGCGTTCGCCGGCCACGACGTCGAGCGCGAGTACTACTTCAACGACGCCGGCCGCCAGGTCGATCTGTTCGGCGAGTCGCTGCGCGCCCGCGGCCGCGGCGAGCAGGTGCCCGAGGACGGCTACCACGGCGACTACGTGGCCGGGATCGCGGCGGAGTTGGGGCTCGACCCGGATGCGCCGCTGGAGGAGTGGACGCGGGCCGGGAGCGAGCTGATGATGGCGCAGATCCGGGCCACGCTGGAGCGGTTTCGCGTGCACTTCGACTCCTGGTTCCTGGAGCGGTCGTTGTACGAGGACGGGTCGGTCGAGCGCGCCATCGAGCGGGTGCGGGCGGCCGGACACACGTATGAGAAGGACGGCGCACTCTGGCTGCGCTCGTCGGAGCTGGGCGACGACAAGGACCGCGTGATCGTCCGCTCCAACGGCGAGCCCGGCTACCTGGCCGGCGACATCGCCTACATCGTGTCCAAGATGGAGCGTGGCTTCGACATCGCCGTCTACGTGCTGGGCGCGGATCACCACGGCTACATGCGGCGCCTGAAGGCGGCGGCCGCGGCGCTCGGATACGACCCCGATCGCATCGACGTGCAGCTCTACCAGCTGGTGCACCTGACCGGGGGCCGGATGTCGAAGCGGGCGGGGCTGGTGGTGACCCTGGACGACCTGATGGACGCGGTCGGCGTCGATGCCGCCCGGTTCGTGCTGGTGCAGCGATCCCACGACCAGACGATCGACCTCGATCTCGACCTGCTGGTCCAGCAGAACGCCGAGAACCCGGTCTACTACTGCCAGTACGCGCACGCCCGGATCGCGGCGGTGCTGCGGAACGCCGGTGACGCTGCACAGGGGGCGCGCCCGGCGGCTTCCTGGGTGCCCGAGCCGGCCGAAGCGGCGCTGGTCAAGTCGCTGGCCGAGTTCCCGGACATGGTGGCCGAGGCGGCCGAGTGGCGCGGGCCGCATCGCGTGGTCAGCTACATGCAGGACACCGCCAAGGAGTTCCACCAGTTCTACGGCCAGTGCCGCGTGATCGGCGAGGCGCCGGACATCCAGGCCAGCCGGCTGGCGCTGTGCATGGCCACCAAGCAGGTGCTGGCGACGGCCCTCGATCTGATCGGCGTGGACGCGCCGGAGCACATGTAGAGGCCCGCGGGCACGCTGCTACCCTGACGCCCATGAGCGTTCCCGAAGCTCCCAGCGTCTACGAGGTCGACGAGCTCGCCGACCTGCTTTCAGGCGATCACGCCGACACCGGTGACGGCGAGTGGTACGCGATCCGCACCGATCCCTGGCCATGCCCTGCGTGCGGAGACGTGTTCGACTACATCACGGCCTGCCACCACGTGGTGGTCACGCCGGAGCGCGACGACCTGATCGACCACGCTGCGCGTGCCGCGCAGGTCGGCCGCAATCCCAAGATCGTGCGCTATGAGGACTCGCTGCCCACGATCACCCTGTGGCAGTGGCGAGCGCTGGGCCGGCCGGTGCACGGCATCAAAGCCTGATCGGCGATGATTGGACGCCGTGCCCAGGGCCTGGTGGCGGTGACCGTCGCTCTGGCGGGCATGGCGGTGCTGCTGGCGGCGGGCGGTGCACCGGCGCAGGTCGACCAGCCGCTGCAGCCGACCGATCCCGGCGAGTTCGTGCCGTCCAGCCTCAGCCACCACGCCTTCGCGCTGTGGGCGCGGGCTGACGGGAATGCTGAGCAGGCGGCGGAAACGTTCGGCGGCCGCATCGACCGCTGCCGGCGAACGGTCAAGGATCCGAATCGCCTGGGCGGCTGCATCGGCCGGGTCGTGAACGGCCTGCATGTGAGCGCCGACGCCGCCGTGTCGAATGCCCGCATCCTGTTCCCGGCAGGCGGCGCCTGCGAGCGCGCGCTTCGCATCTACGTCCACAGCCTGTCCGCCTACACGGCCGCCCTGACCTGGTTCGACCAGGGCGTCGGCCAGCGGCCCTACAGCCGGGTCGGCCTGATCGGATTGCGCCAGGACACGCATGGTGCGGCCGGCACCGTGTTCAGCGCATGCGGTTCGTTCCTGTGAGGATTGAAGCACCCTCGCAGGTGGAAGGGTTCTCAGGACCGGCCGCGAATCGGTCGATGATCTTCTCATGCTCGAGCACGTTGACAGCACCTCGATCGCCGCTTCGCCCGACACCGTCTACGACGCCGCGTGCGCGCTTGACTGGCTCGACCCGGGGATCGTCGTCACCCGTATCAGCGATGACGGTGACGGCGTCAGCGGCAGCTACCGCCTGCGCATGCACGTGCTCGGCTCCGAGCACACGGCGGTGCTCGAAGTCGAGGCAGGTGCGGACGGCCGGCGGGTCGGGTTCAGCAGCGTCGATTGCAAGGAGTGCACGATCGATGGCATGTACCTGCTGGAGGCGTCGGGGTCGGGCACGCGGGTGAGCCTGCGGTTGCAGGCCCAACCGCACGGGCGTTACCGGTTCATGAAGCCGCTGATCATCCCGGTCTTGCACACCTCGGTGGCAGACGCGCTGGCACGGCTGAAGGCGCACGTCGAGGAGCGTCTGGCCGAAGCCGCCTGATCGTCGCTCGACCGCGTAGCATGCGGCGATGAGCGGCGGCGGCGAAGGGGAGCGGCCGGCAAGTTTCCAGCATCTGGTCGACACGATGCCGGGGGCGGTCTTCCTGCGCGACCAGGCGGCCGTGGCCGAGCGGCGGATGAGCTACGTCAGCCCGCAGGCCGAGCGGGTGACGGGCGTTTCGGCGTGGCGCTGGCTGGCGCCGGATGCGCTGGACGTGCTGGGTGAGTTCCTGGACGAGCCGACGCTGGCGGAGCACCGCGCCCGGGCGGACGCGGCCGCCGAGCGGGATGAGTTGTTCGACGCCGTCTACCGGATCCGCGGCGACGACGACCGCATCCGCTGGGTGCGGCACCACAGCGTGGTGCTGCCGGACACGCCCCACACGCGGATCGGGTTCTGGCTGGACGTGACCGAGAACCGCTATCACGACATGGTGGAGGGGCTGCCGGCGATCGTGGCCGTGCTGGATATGCATACCGACGAGGCGCTGTTTGTGAACCCGCAGGTGGAGCGGATCACGGGCATGCCGCCCGCCTACTGGACGCGCCCGGGCGGCCTGGACGAGTTCCGCAGGCGTGTGCATCCCGACGACTACCCGCAGCAGGGCGGCCTGCCGCGGTTCGGGCGAACCCGGTCGGCCGAGTTCCGCTGGATCCGGCCGGACGGCCGAACGCGCTGGCTGCGAACAGTCTCGGCGATGCTGCCCGGCACCGACGGTCTGGTGCAGGCGCTGGCGTTCGACGTGACCGCCGAGATGCGGGCGGCGGAGGGGCTGGCCCAGCAGCGACACCGCTACCAGACGCTGGTCGAGCAGCTGCCCGTGGCCACCTTTGTGACCGACGCGGAGGGCGTGCTGACCTACATCAGCCCGCAGATCGAGCCGATCCTGGGCCTGACGCCGGAGCAGCTGATCGGCATGAGCGCCGAGGCGCGCCAGAGCTTTGTGGTCGAGGAGGACCGGCCGCTGATGGAGCGGGCCGGCGGGCGGCTGTACCGGGGCGAGACCGACCGCTATGACATCCAGCTGCGGATGCGAAACGCCGACGGGCGCACCCGGCATGTGCACATGATCGCGCGCGATCTGCGCGACGGTGAGGGGGCACGCTTGGCGCTGCAGGGGGTGATCGTTGATGTGACCGACCAGCGGGTGGCGGAGCAGCGGCGTCGCGAGGCGCTGGAGGCGCTGGTGACGGCGGCGGAAGCCGAGCAGACGCGGATCTCGGCCGAGCTGCACGACGACACGGTGCAGGTGATGACGGCGATGCTGATGCAGATCCGCCGGCTGGGCGGCGACGACCCGAGGTTGGCAGAGTTGGAGACGATGCTGGCTGCCGCGCTCGACCGCACGCGGCGGCTGATGTTCGAGCTGCGGCCGCAGGTGCTGCAGCGGGCGGGGCTGGCGGCGGCGATCCAGGAGCTGGCTGTGGAAGGGCCGTGGAGCAGCCACACGGTCGAGATCGCAGTGCCACGGCAGTCAGACACCACCGAGGCGCTGGTCTACAGGACGATTCGCGAGCTGATTATCAATGCCCGCAAGCACTCCCAGGCATCGGAGCTGCGAGTGTCGGGCGCGGTGCGGGACGGCGAGCTGGTGTTCGACGTGTGGGACGACGGGGTCGGCTTCGACCTCGACCGAGCGCTCGACCGCGACCTGATGCGGTTGCACCTGGGGCTCGACACGTGTGCGGAGCGGGTGCGGGTGGCCGGCGGGGAGCTGCGGATGCAGAGCGAGCCGGGGCAGGGCGCGCGGTTCCAGCTGCGGTTGCCGGTGGCGCCGGCTATGACCGGGTAGGGTGCCGCTGATGCGAACGGCACCGCTGGGGAGGATGCGTGCACGCAGGCTGGGCGGTCTGTGCCTTGCGATCCTGGTTGCGGCCACCCTGGTGGTCGGCTGCGGAGGAGGCGGCGGCGGGTCGTTCACGCTGCCCTCGAATGCGACGCTGCCGAACGGCGGCGGCGGGGGCGGTGGTGGTCAGACGACGACCGAGACGGTGTCCCCGGCGCCCGAGACGCAGAAGAGTCAGAAGCAGGAGGACTCGACCAACTGGGCGCTGATCGCCCTGATCGCCGGCGCGGTGGTGCTGGTGGCGCTGATCGGCTGGCTGATCGCGCGTCACCGCGGCGCGCGCGGGCGCTACAGCCGTGCCGTCAACGACATCTATGCAGAGGGCGTCACGGTCCACGACCGGCTGGCGACGCTGGGGCCGCAGCCCGGGGCCGCGATCGCGGGGGTCGATCCGATGCTGGACAAGCTCACGGCGGACGCGCGGCGGCTGCAGCCGAGTGCGCCGAACGACCAGGCGCGGGCGGCGCTGGAAGACCTGCTGCGCGACCTGGTCGCCATCCGCTCGGCGGTCAGCGCGATCGAGACGAGCGGCGCGGCGGCCGAGACGGTCGACCTGCCGGGCCGGCTGGCCTCGATGCGCGCCTCGCTCGACCGGGTGCTGGCGGCGCGCTGAGCGAAGGGCGGTTCGCTAGAATGGCGGCCTCGCGGACGTAGCTCAGTTGGTAGAGCGTTGGCTTCCCAAGCCGAAGGTCGCGGGTTCGAGACCCGTCGTCCGCTCCTCAGTACCATCTCCTGAATCGCTATAGCCAGCAGCTGAGCCATGGGGCGGATACGGTGGCCGAAGCATCGCTTGAGCCGTCGCTGGGGTATGCCGATATTCGTCGCGGTTCACCATGCCCTCAGATTGGCTAACGCTCGCACTCGGCGTGCTTCCCACCGCTCCTGTCGACCTCTCCGTGTTTCGCGCCGAGGGCGGCGACGCGCAGGTCAGGCTCCTCGGCCATAACGATCGCGGCCTGTTCGTGCGGATGGCTGGAGCTGACGCTGCCACGACGACCGGCGTCGTCTTCGCGCTCGAGCGATCTCGGGGTGCTGCGTTTGCGGTGTTCGGGACGATCTCGGCGCTCACGCCGCTCGGTGATGGTGACTGCGAGGTGCTAATCGAGGTCGACGAGGTGGTGCGATGGAAGTCTCGGCGACGGATCGAGGTCGACCTGCCCGCCACGGTGGCGCTGTACGAACCAGGGGCGACGCAGCACCAAGGGCCGACACCGGTCCGCGTACTAAACCTGTCCGCTGAAGGGGCGGCCTTTGCGGTACGAGGGCAGTACCGTCGAGGCGACCAGCTACGCCTGGGTATGCATGTGGCCAACCGGCCGATCACCATCGCCGCACGGGTGGTGCAGGTAGGAAGCCCAGTGTTCGGCCAGAGCCGCGTCAGCTGCACATTCCCGTATCAGGATTCCATCGCCGAGGCGATTCATCGGTGGCCGGGTTTCGGCGACGCCGTCGCCTAGCGCCGTTCAGATCATCGTAGGTCACGCCCATAACATGATCTTCGCTGCACTCGGCCCTGATGGTTGCTGCGGGGAGTGTCGTCGGTAAAGACCTTCGCGCCTGTGACATAGCCGAGGGAGGGTGGTTCGTGGCCATCTCCGTCGAACAGATCGAGCTACCCACTTTTGCTGTTGTACGAAGCTGTGCCGTAAAGAACGCGGGTTTTCGGGATGCCGTAGAGACAGCGTGCCGGCCAAATCCGCACCACGGCTCGGACCGTCTGCGGCTCGGTGGCTTGGG
Source organism: Gaiellales bacterium (assembly GCA_045806525.1). Taxonomy (GTDB): domain Bacteria; phylum Actinomycetota; class Thermoleophilia; order Gaiellales; family JAICJC01; genus JAICYJ01. The sequence continues at coordinate 88,973 of JBJMJD010000087.1, forward strand.
ATATTCGCCACAGCTCGAGGTGAACTCCCTGTAGCGGGATGGTGCGGGTCTGTCCGGGCTGCAGCGTGACCGCCTGTTGACGGACACCGTCCAGGTGTATGCCGACGCTCTCTGTAGCGACGTTCCCAGCGCTGAACGAAACGGCGAACTGCTTACCGACGCAGCGGGTTCGGAACTCACCGAGCGCAGCCAGCGTGAGCAGCGGTTTCCAGGAAACTTTCTGCGAGACGGACACTGTCGTGTCTGCCGAACTCCCACCGCCACGGCCGGTCGGACTCGTGTGCGAGCCGGAGCAGCCAGCGAACAGCAACGCCGCCAATATCACCGAGACCAGTCTCATCCACAACACGTACGACGCGGCCGCGCTCTCGCGTCCCGCTAGTGGGAGGAATCCATGCCGGCCATATCCGCAAAGCCCTGGACATGGCCTGTTGCACGTGGAGGCGACCGGCGCTCAAAGCACCGGCGGCGGCATACGCTCGGCGCTGGTCGCCAGCCACTCGTCCCAGCCGCAAACCACGCAGGCATGCTGGAAGGCTGAGCGGGCGAACTGGACGCTGGCCGCGTGTGGGTCGGAGCTCGCGCAGACGTCGTCCCAGTCAAGCACGTACTCGCCGAGGCCGACGTCCCAGCGGGCGGCCGCAGGAGCCAGGGTTGCGTCGGCAAATCCATCGGGCGCGGGATGCGCATAGGCGTAGAAGGCGGCCTTGGGATAGCGCGCATCACCGGGCCACCAGCCGACCGCCACCTCCTGGGCATCCATCGCGTTTCGCGTGATGAAGTCGCCCGCCGGCGGCTCCGCGGGGTGGCCCGAGAACAGGCTCACCGCCAGGTCGAACGAGCCCCACCAGGCGTTGACCGGCGTCGATCGTCCCCGATAGGGGGCCCGGAATGCGGCCAGCGCCAGCGCCGCCTGGGTCGCGGCCCGGAAGTAGGCGGCCACCTGGTCGGGGTCGTAGTGTCGGTGTTGCTCATCCTCATCTAGCGGCACCTCCCACGACACCTCTTGAGGAGTCGGGTCGATCGCGACCTCGCCACCCAGGCTGCTGACCGCTCCGACCAGTGCGCGCGTCACCTCGCCGACCGGCCGGTCGGGTGTCAGCGGCAGTCGCTGGTCGCGTCCGTCACTGTGCTCGACAACCGCCTCGTGACGGTGCAGGTCAAGCGCGACGACAAGCGCACCAGAACCGTCGGGCGCGGGCAAGGGCAGCGTTTCCAGACCGCGCGCACTGAGACGCAACGCCGCGTGCTGGAGCTGCGGCTCGGGCGGCGCCAGCACTGCCGCCAGCTTCCCCAGCACCTGGGAATGGGCATGCAGCGTCTCGCGGGTCTCGTTCCACTCCGCGAACGGGAGGCTCTGCCAACTCGGAGACATAGCGGCACGCTACCAACTCGAGGCGGTGATCAGCCGCCATACCCCGCCGGCAGGAACCCGTGTCCCATCGTGCCGATGGCCAAGCCATGCGGGGACAGGCCGGAGTACTGTGCGGGGCGTGGACAGTCAGGAGCGCCAGAACTACTTCGGCGAGGGCGTGGCCGAGCACTACGACGACAGCAGCGCCGAGATGTTCGACCCTGCCGTGATCGAGCCGACCGTCGATTTCCTGGCCGGGCTGGCCGGAGACGGCGCTGCGCTGGAGCTCGGCATCGGCACAGGACGGGTTGCGCTGCCGCTGTCCCGGCGCGGCGTCACGGTGTACGGCGTCGACCTCTCGAGCGAGATGGTAGAGCAGCTCAGGGCGAAGCCGGGCGCCGACCGGATCCAGGTCACGCTGGGCGACTTCGCCACCACCAGGGTGCCGGGCGAGTTCACGCTCGCCTACCTGGTCTACAACACGATCAACAACCTGACCACGCAGGACGATCAGGTCGCCTGCTTCCAGAACGCCGCCGCGCACCTGCTGCCGGGCGGGCGTTTCGTGATCGAAGTCGGCGTCCCTCAGCTGCAGCGGCTGCCTCCCGGCGAGACGGTGCGCCCGTTCACGGTCACCCCCTCGCGGCTCGGCTTCGACGAGTTCGACATCGCCACCCAGGGCCTGATCTCACACCACTACTGGATGGAGGACGGCCGCTTCCGCGGCCTGTCGGTGCCGTTTCGCTACGTCTGGCCGGCCGAGCTCGACCTGATGGCGAGGCTGGCCGGCATGGCGCTGCGCGAGCGGTGGAGCGGCTGGAACCGCGAGCCCTTCACCAGCGAGAGCCGCAAGCACGTCTCGGTCTGGCAGAAGGGCACTTGACGAACATATGTTCGGTATGCCAGTATCCGGCTCGTGCCCGAGCACCTCGCCACCCAGCTGATCGCCACGTCGCTGAACTTCGTCACCACCCGCCGCGCCTTCGAGATCGCCATCGACGAGGCGCGCCGCGCGGGCTGGCCCGACGACGAGGTCTGCCGCGTCACGGGGCTGTCGCGCCAGACGGTGGAAGCGGTGGCCGGGCGCCGCCACGACGGCCGGTAGCCACCGGCGCCACTGAAGCCGTCCCCGGGTGTCCGCTACCTGCGAACACGGTGCGGCGGTGGGAACGAGATCAGCTGCACCGGCCCCGCGAGCCCGCGCGCGCCATTGGTGACCAGGAAGTCCCTGGTTCCGTCGTGGTTGTAGTCGAGCGGGGACACGGACGCGCCGTTGCCGCGTGACGTCTCCGGAATCGGCACCTGCCTGAGGGCGGTTGCGCCGACGTTCAGGTACATGATGTCGGGCGGGTTCGCGACCTCGTGGGCCCCGGTTGCGCCCTGCAGCACGTAGATGTCGGGGTAGCCGTCGCCGTTCACGTCGCCGGTCGCGACCGCCCGGCCGCCCACCAGCCGCTTTGCAATCGACACCACCCCGAAGCCGCCGTCGGGCTGCTGGATCCGCACCTGCAGCCGTTCGCGGTTGACCATGACCAGGTCGAGCCGGCCGTCCCGGTTCAGGTCGACCATGCGCGCGCCGTACCAGACGCCCGACAGCCCGACCGCGGCCGTGACGTCCGTGAAGGACGCGCCGTTGTCGTTGCGGTACAGGTGGATGCCGGCCTTGCCGCACACCAGCAGGTCGCGGAAGCCGTCACCGGTGTAGTCGCCGCTCTGCTGGCATCCGGGCGCCAGCGCGAGGCCGCCGACCGTCCGGTCGAGCCCGTAGGCGGGCGCCGCCACGAAGTCCCTGCCGTGGTTGTTCAGGTAGAACTGGTTCGGTGTCGGCAGGCCGTCCGGGCGCGGGTAGTAGTTGCTGACGAACAGGTCCGGCCAGCCGTCGTTGTTCGCGTCGAAGAACACGGCCCCGCGGCGCGCCCGTCGGGATCGGAGACGTGGAACCTCGCCGCCTTGTTGACGAAGCTACCGACAGCC
>JBJMJD010000088.1:0-39798 GCA_045806525.1 Gaiellales bacterium
CGTCGTGGCGGAAGCGCGTCCCGCGATGCCCGATCTGCGCACGATCCTGGCCCGTGCCGAGACGCACGTCGACGAGCTGCGCACGACCGCGGCCTCGCTCGAGGAGAGCCTGCCGGCGAAGGTGGAACGTGCGGTCGAGCGGGCCATGTCGGAGCACTCCGACGCACGGCGCGCCGACGAGCTGCGAGAGCTCTTGCGCGGGCTGTCTCGGCAGGTCGAGCAGGTCAACCTGGACCTGCTGGCCGAGCGCCTCGGCCGCGTCGAGGACCTGGAGCTGGTTGTCGACCTGATCTCGACCGGGATGGCCGCGCTGCGCCAGGACATCGCCACGCTGGCCGCGATGGTGGAGCAGGTCGGCGGCGGCGTCGACGGCGTGATCGAGAAGCTCGACCAGCCGCTACAGGTGACGGTCGAGCGGCCGCACCGAAGCGGCGTTCGCGACCTGTTCCAGCCCACCGGCGACGACCCGCCGGAAGTCAGCTAGCCCGGCAGCACCGCCACGCAGTCGATCTCGATCTTGATGCCACCCGGCAGCCCTGCCACCTGGATGGTCGTGCGCGCCGGCCGCGGCGCCGGGAAGGCCTCGGCGTAGACGGCGTTCATCTCGTCGAAGTCGTCGATGTCGACAAGGTAGACGCCGCAGCGAACCACGTCGGCGGGTCCCGCGCCGGCGGCCGCCAGGATCCGGAACACGTTCTCGAGCGTCAGGCGCGTCTCGGCCGCCACCGTGTCCGGCGTGTAGTCGTCGTCGCGCAGGGGGCCTTGCCCGGCGACGTACACGAAGCGGCCGTCGGCCACCACGGCCGGCGAGTACGGGCCCAGCGCGCTCGCGTCGACGACGACCGGCTCGCGGCTCATCGTGACTCCGCCTCGACCGGCCACACCTGCGGGTTGGCGAGGTTGGGGGGCCGATCGCCACGCAGGATCTGGGCCAGCCCACGGCAGGCCAGCCGGGCCATGCCATCGCGCGTCTCGCGCGTGGCCGATGCGATGTGCGGCACCATCAGCGCATTTTCGCACGCGAGCAGCGCCGGGTGCACCTGGGGCTCGTTCTCGAACACGTCCAGGCCGGCGCCGCCGAGGTGGCCGGAGGCAAGCGACTCTGCCAGCGCGGCCTCGTCCACGACCGGGCCACGGCTGGTGTTGACCAGGATCGCGCCAGCCTTCATACGCGCCAGCTCCACCGCGCCGATCAGGTGGCGAGTGGCCTCCGACAGGGGCACCGTCACCGCCACGAAGTCGGCCTCCGCCAGCACCCGCTCCAGCTCGGAGCGGTCACGACCGGCGAATAGGACGCGCATGGAGAAGCCGTCGGCGCGGCGGGCGACGGCGCGGCCGATGCGGCCGGGACCGATGATGCCGAGCGTCTTTCCGTGCACGTCGGTGCCCAGCATCAGGTCAAAGCTCCAGGACTGCCAGCGGCCGGCGCGCAGGTAGCGCTCGCTCTCCCCCAGCCTGCGTGCGGCTCCCAGCAGCAGCGCGAAGGTGAGGTCAGCGGTGGCCTCTGTAAGAACATCCGGGGTGTAGGCGATCGGGATCCGGTGACGCTCCGCGGCAGCCAGATCGATGTGGTCGAGCCCGACCGAGACGGTGGCCAGGCCTCGCAGGCCGGGCGTGGCCAGGAAGGCCTCGTCGATGCGGTCGATCAGGTAGCAGACGACCCCGTCGCAGCCCGACGGGTCGCTGCCGCGCACCAGCTCGTGGCCCTCCAGCTCGGCCAGGCCCGCCGGCGACACCTCCTGCATGATCAGCACCCGCATCGCTATCCTCCCACCAGACAGACGGGCAACGGTATCAGCGGGTGCGAGCGGAGGTGGCGGATGGCGGTGACGAAGGTGATCGAGGTGATCGGAAGCTCCAGCGAGAGCTCCGACGACGCCGTCCGCCAGGCGCTCACGGCGGCCGCCCGCTCGGTGCGGGGCATCCGCAAGATCGAGGTCGTCTCCACCACCTGCGAGGTGACCGACGGCCAGGTCAGCCGCTGGGACGTGCTGGTCAAGCTGCAGTTCCCGGTCGAGCCCCGCTAGCGATGGTTCCCGAGCAGCCTCTCGAAGCGAGCGAGCACGGGCTCATCGCCGGGAGCGAGGGCTGGTTCGTGCTGAACGCGGCCGAGGCGCGATGGCGGGAGCGGCCCGGGCGCGGGTGCTACTGCGACTTCGAGGGCGACTCGGACTTCGCGCAGATCGGGATCAACGTCCAGACGCTGGCGCCCGGCGAGCCGATGGCGATGTACCACTGGGAGGCTGACCAGGAGGACTTCCTGGTGCTCGCGGGCGAGGGAGTGCTGGTGATCGAGGGCCAGGAGCGGCCGTTGCGGCGGTGGGATTTCGTGCACTGCCCGGCCGGCACGGAGCACGTGATCGTGGCGGCCGGCAGCGGGCCCCTGGTCGTGCTGTGTATCGGCGCCCGGGGCGAGTCGACCGGACCGAACTGGGGCGCCTACACCGTGGACGCGGCGGCCCGGCGACACGGCGCCGGCGTCGACCAGGAGACCACCGACGAGCGGATCGCATACGCCCGCTTCCCGGCGCCGCGGTACACGAGCTACCGGCCGGGTTTGCTACCCGATTAGGCGGCCGATGCGCCCGATTCGCAGGGTGTAGGCTTGCGCATTCCCAGGCGAGAGGAGTCACGGCATGAGCATCAACCGCTTCCCGTACCAGGACGACATTCTCCGGCAGCTCAGCCGCGGTAGCGCGTCCGTGACCGAGATCGCAACGGCGATCGCCGGCGAGGGTCGGCACTCGGCCGAGGGACACGACACCGACGAGCTGCACCGGTTGGTGGCCGAGAACGTCGACCACCTCGTGCACCTCGGGCTGGTGGAATACCGCGGCTCGGGAGCCGACCGGACGGCGGCGCTGACCACGGCCGGAAGCGAAGCGGTCAGCTCGCTGCCGTAATCAGCGGGGTGGCGGCGCGCCGGTGGCGTCGCCACCACCCCAAGGGCGGCTCGCTGACCGCCCTACTTGCCGCCGCTGCCCGTGGCGTGCTCGACCGCGGTCTTGATGGCGTCCGTGACGACGCTGCCGATGCCGTGATCCTTGCCGCCGAGATACGAGCCGACGGCGAGGAGCAGCACGCCGATCGCCATGGCCAGGCCGGCGTACTCGACCGTGCCCTGCCCCTGCTCGGCGTCGGCGCGGCGGACGTGTTCGGCCACGTGATGGGTGCCTGTGACCAACCAGGCGGCGATGCGATGAGACATGGATGCCCTCCTTGCGGGTGTTCGTGATGACCGGCCCAGCCTGCCGCGAGCGCCCGTCACGGAACAAGGCGGCTCCTGTCACGAAACACCCGCGAGAGCGTGCCGCCGGCCACGTGGGCTACCGTACGGGCGCCCGCCGCGATTTCTCGCGGGGTCTCAGATCACCACCGTCCTGCCGATACAAAACCGATGCGACGATTCACACTCCTGCTCTTGGTGGTAGTCGCGGCGGCGCTGGCCGCCCCGGCCGTCGCTGCGGCGAGCAAGCTGATCGTCCGCAACGCGACGCACATCACCCTCAAGGTGAACGCCAAGAACCGGGCGGTGGTCAGCTACCACGCCAACGGCATCGTCCGCCACGTGCTGGTGTGGGGAGCGATCAACGCCAAGCCCCCCAACGCGGCGCATCCTGATAGCCAGGTCAAGTTCCACGTCGACTACTCGGGCGGCGGCGCCAGCCCCTGGGGCGGCGGCTACTGGCGTCGGGTCAGAAACGCCTGCACACGGTGGAAGGGCAGCAGCATCACCCTCGCCGTAACGGTCTGTACGATGCCGGACGGCTCTCACTGGGCGCTCCAGAGCTGGAAGCGCCTGATGCCCAACGGCGGCTACAAGTGCTGCCGGTCGCCGCAACAGGGAAAGCGCGAGCTGCACATCTCACACTGGAAGGGCCCGCTCGCCCAGCTCTGGCTGAAGTGGAACTGGACGCACGCGACCTCGCAGTATCCGCACCTGGACAAGCTGTTCGGCCGCGCCACCTACAAGGGCGTCGGTACCTACGGGTTCTCGAACACGCGGACCGGCGCGCCCACGGACAGCTTCGGCCGGCTCGTCTTCGTGGACACCTACAACCCGCCCAAGTGGGGCAAGGGCTGGCGCCGTGAGAACAGCTTCCTCGTGCACCGGCCCAGCGACGGCGGCTTCTGCGACACGCTGTGGCCCAGCCGCTTCGGGCGCCACAACGCCAGCGGCTACGGCCAGAAGTACCGCGCGACGTTGGACGGCCCCGGCGTGACACCGATCGTCCGCTGGAAGGGGCCGCCGCCGGGCAACTACTCACAGTCGCCCGTGCAGACTCGCGATGGCCTGGCCGACTTCACGATCACCGGGTCGGGGCGGCAGCCGTTCGATGCGCTGCTCGACTCCCAGCTGGACACCGAGCAGCAGATCCTGGCGGGTTCATCCGCCGACAAGTGCTTCAAGATCCGCTAGCGCCGCATCGCTGAGCCACGGCGGCACCCCCGCCGGTCCGCCATCGATACACTGCCGGTGCTATGGAAACGGCGGCCGAAGTCTTCGTCAGATGCCTCGAGAACGAGGGTGTGCGCCACGTGTTCGGCATCCCCGGCGAGGAGACGCTCGACCTCAACGAGGCGCTCGACCGGTCGTCCTCGATCGAGTTCGTACCGGTGCGCCACGAGCAGGGCGGCGCCTTCATGGCCGACGCCTATGGACGGCTGACCGGTCGTGCCGGCGTCTGCCTGGGCACGCTCGGGCCAGGCGCCACCAACCTCGTGACGGGCATGGCCGACGCCTTCCTCGACCGCGCCCCGGTGGTCGCCCTGACCGGCCAGACCGACCTGTCGGAGATGCACAAGGAGAGCCACCAGTACATCGACGTCGTGCGCATGATGAAGCCCGTGACGAAGTGGAACGCCCGCGTTCACGACCCCGACATCATCCCGGAGGCTGTTCGCAAGGCGTTCGCGGTGGCCGAGCGCGAGAAGCCGGGCGCCACGCACCTGGAGCTGCCGGCCGACGTGATGGAGCTGCCCCTCGAAGCCGACCCGGTGCCGCGTCGGCCGCCGGCGCTGGTGGAGCCGGTCTCGGCCGAGCTGCACCGCGCCGCCGAGCTGTTGCAGGCCGCCGAGCGGCCGGTGGTGCTGGCCGGCAACGGCATCGCCCGCCAGAACGCCTCACCGGCGCTGCGGCGGTTCGTGCAGCAGACCGGGCTGGGAGTGATCACCACCTTCATGGGCAAGGGCGTGATCGACGCCGACGACGAGCACGCGCTGTTCACCGCCGGACTGCGCGCCCAGGACTACCCGCGCGGCTTCATGGGCCGGTCCGACCTGGTCGTCTGCGTCGGCTACGACCTGGTCGAGTGGTCGCCGGTGAACTGGAACCCGAATCGCGACCGGCGCGTGATCTGCATCGACACGACGCCGGCCGAGAGCGACGCGCACTACGTGCCCGACGTCGAGCTGACCGGCGACATCTCGCACATCCTCACGCACCTTGGCAACCTTGTCTCGGAGAAGCCGCCGGCCCGGGTGGTGACGCCGCCGTTCAACCAGATGATCCGCGACGCGCTGGAGTCGCACTCCGACGACGGATTCCCGATCAAGCCGCAGCGCGCGCTGCGCGACCTGCGCGAGCTGATGGGTCCCAGCGACCTGCTGATCTCGGATGTGGGCGCGCACAAGCTGTGGATCTCGCGCCTGTGGCCGGCGCACGAGCCGAACACGGTGCTGATCTCGAACGGGGCGGCGGCGATGGGCTTCGCGCTGCCGGCCGCCGTGGCGGCAAGGATGGTGCTGCCGAAGGACCGGCGGGTGGTCACGATCTCCGGCGACGGCGGGTTCCTGATGAACGTGCAGGAGCTGGAGACGGCCAAGCGGCTGGGACTGGCGATCGTGAATATCGTCTGGTCGGACAACGCGTACGGGGTGATCGAGGTGCATCAGCAGCGCAAGTTCGGTCACCTGGCTGGCACCAAGTTCACGAACCCGGATCTGGTGATGCTGGCCGAGAGCTTCGGCATCGCCGGCATGCGCGTGGCGTCCGCCGACGAGCTGATGCCCACGCTCCGGCGGGCGCTCGAGCTGGACATTCCATCGGTCGTGGAGATCCCGATCGACTACCGCGAAAACAGGAAGTTTTCGATGAATCTGGCCGACCTGGTGAAGGTCGGAGAGGGAGTCTGACAATGGCGATGACTGAGACAATCCAGAAGCTGTACGTGGACGGCGAGTGGTACGAGACCGGTGAGACCAAGGACGTGACGTCGCCCTACGACGGCAGCGTGGTCGGCCGCGTGGCCTACGGCGGCGGCGCGGACGCGACTCGCGCGATCGACGCGGCCGCGCGGGCGATGCAGAGCCCGCTGCCGGCGCACAAGCGCGCGGCCGTGCTGGACGGCGTCGCCGCGCTGCTCGCCGAGCGGCGCGACGAGTTCGCGCGCACCATCGCCCAGGAAGCGGGCAAGCCGATCGCCACCGCGGGCATCGAGGTCGACCGCGCCGTGCAGACGATCACCTTCTCGGCGCTCGAAGCGCGGCGGCTGACCGGCGAGACGGTGCCGATGGACGCACATCCCGCCGGCGAGGGCAAAGCCGGCCTGATCCTGCGCGTGCCGATCGGGATCGTGGGCGCGATCTCGCCCTTCAACTTCCCGCTGAACCTGGTCTGCCACAAGGTGGGCCCCGCGTTCGCGGCAGGCTGCGCGGTGGTGCTGAAGCCGGCCGGGGCGACGCCGCTGTCGGCCCTGCTGCTGGCGCGGGCGTTCGCCGACGCCGGCCAGCCGGCCGGCTGGCTGAACGTGATCGTGGGCCGCTCCGGCGAGATCGGCGACGTGCTGACCGAGGACGAGCGCGTCAAGATGATCACCTTCACCGGCTCGTCGCAGGTGGGCTGGGGCATCCGCCAGCGCGCCCACAAGAAGAAGGTGTCGCTGGAGCTCGGCAACTCGACGCCGCTGATCGTGCTGGCCGACGCCGACCTCGACAAGGCGGCCACCGCGATCGCAGCCAACGGCTACGCGTTTGCCGGGCAGAGCTGCATCTCGATCCAGCGAGTCTACGTGGAGGATGCCGCACACGACGCGCTGATCGAGAAACTGGTGCCGAAGGTGCAGGCGCTGAAGGTGGGCGATCCGCTGGACCCCGAGACGCAGGTGGGGCCGGTGATCGACGGCGACAACCGCGACCGCATCAAGGCCTGGGTGGATGACGCCGTCGCAGGTGGTGCGACGCTGCTGTCCGGCGGCGAGGTGGGCGACGACGGCGTGCTGCGCCCGACCCTGCTCGACGACGTGTCGCTTGAGATGGAGGTCGCCTGCCACGAGGTGTTCGGACCGGTCGTGGCCGTCGCACGCGTGTCGGGCCTGGAGCAGGCGATCGCACTCGCCAACGGCACCGATTACGGCCTGCAGGCGGGGGTGTTCACCCAGGACATCACGAAGGCGATGCGCGCGGCGCGGGAGCTCGAGTTCGGGGGAGTCACCCTGAACGAGGCGCCCACGTACCGGGCCGACCAGATGCCGTACGGCGGCGTCAAGGAGTCGGGTAACACGCGCGAGGGTCCGAAGTTCGCGGTGCAGGAGATGACCGAGCCGCGGATGATCGTGATCAGCCTGTAGCGGCGCCGCGACGCCGGTCACGAAGGTGGTCACGGGCCGCACGACCGCCCGCGCCCAGATTGGAGTCAAACGCCGCTCCCGCCCCCGCCACGAGTTCGTAACAGTGCCGTGACGCGTGTCACGGCTGCTGTGACAGGGGATCCGCATGGTTGCGCAGTCTCGGCTCGGACGGGGCTCTGAGCCCGGTTCGGGGTGCGTTGCAGATCGCGGCCAGGTCCGTCAGCCGGCCGTCACCGCCCCGAGCCGAAACGGGGACGTTCGCAAGCAACATCGCCGTGACAACGGTGCCACGGCGGCTGTGACGTCCGGCTACTGCTGGTAGCCCTCGACCACGTCGGACTTGCGCAGCTGCGCGCCGTCGTCGTCGAGGTCGAACTCGCGCAGCGCGCGACGCTGCCGCAGGAGGTCCCAGCACTGGTCGAGCTGGACCTTGATCTCCGCCAGCCGACGCCGGTCAGCGTCCGTCGACCTACCGTTCGACTCCCGCTCCCACAGCTCGTGCTCCTCGGAGACCAGCTGCTCGATCGTGCCGTGGACCTGTTCGTCGCTCATCGCCGCTCCTGTCGTGTCGTCGTCGCAGGTAGCGTACCCGCGGCTAGCGACCGACGGCCGCCAGCACCGCGGTCACGCCCGCCTCAAGCGCCGACAGGCTGTAGCCACCCTCCAGCACAAAGGCCGGCCCGCCGCAGGGCTCGCGCAGCGCCGTCGCCATCTCGGCAAACGCCGGTGCCGTCAGCCGCAGCGAGCAGAGCGGGTCGTCGGCGGCGGCGTCGAAGCCCGCCGACACGATCACGAGGTCGGGCCGGAACGCCATCAAGGCGGGCAGCGCCTGCCCGTGGAACGCGGCCAGATAGTCCGCCTCGCCGGTGCCCGCCGCCAGCGGCAGGTTCACGGTCGCGCCGGCGCCATCGCCCGCTCCCGTCTCCACGGCAGCGCCCGTCCCCGGGTAGAACGGGTACTGGTGCAGCGACACGTAGAGCACGGCGGGATCGTCGTAGAAGATCGCCTGAGTGCCGTTGCCGTGGTGAGCGTCCCAGTCGAGCACCGCCACCCGCTCACAGCCGAGCGCCTGCCGCGCATGGGCGGCCGCGACCGCGGCGCTGTTGAAGACGCAGAACCCCATCGCCCGCGCGGGCTCCGCGTGATGGCCGGGCGGTCGCCCGCAGCTGAACGCGGCCACGCCGGGGTCCCGGGCCACCGCCTCGACCGCCGAGATCGCCCCGCCCGCCGCGCGCAGCGCCGCCTCCCAACTGGCCTCCGTGACGATCGTGTCCGGGTCGAGCGCGCCCCCGCCGCCGGCGCAGAACCGTTCGATCAGCTCGACGTAGGATGGTGAGTGGACGCGCTCCAGGGCCTCGAGCGCTGCCCGCGGCGCCTCCCGCCGCGCGCCCCCCGATGCGGCCACCGCCGCGGCCACCGCGTCGTAGCGGGCAGGCCGCTCGGGATGGCCGGGACCGGGGTCGTGCAACCGGAACAGGTCGCTCATGTAACAGGTCGCGAGCCGCGCTTGTGACATATGGTGTTTGGACGGAATCTGCGGCGGAGCGGGCCAAAACCGCCGAATTCTGCCCGAGTTTAACGTGTACTTAACATTTCGACGCGCGAACTCAGGCCGCAAACGGGCATAATGCCGATGCGCCCGTCCCCGACCTTGTGACAGTCTGGAGAGACTCCATGTATCGATTCAGCCGCGCGATCTTCGTCGAAATCAAGGATCTCGTCGATCCGCACCCTGAAACGGTATCCATACCTGAGGGCAAGCGCCGCGTGCTGCAGTCCTCGGAGGCGACGATCGAGCGGCTGGCTCGCGATCCCCACTACTTCGCGAAGCCGGCTCAGAGCCTGTTCCACGAGATCCGGCACCTGTTCTCGATCTCGAACCAGGCACGGGTCTACAACACGATCGACCGTCACATCAGTGCCGCCGTCACCTACATCCTCGAGGAGATCGAGCGGAACGGCGAGGGCATGGCCAGCTGCAAGGCGACCACCCGCAAGGGCAAGCCCTGCCAGCGCACCCCGCTGCCCGACCGCGAGTACTGCCCGTCCCATCAGCACCTCGAAGAGCGCACGCACGTCCCCGCGTAGCGAGCGTCACGCCCGGCCTACAGGCCAAGGCTGAGCTGCTGGTGCTCCTGGAACCCGGACACGCCCACGCCCACCAGGCGTAGCGCGCCCGGCCGCTGGCCGAGCGCACGGTCGAGCAGCATGCAGGCCAGCTCGGCGATCTGGTCGGCGTCGTCGGTGCCGACCGCGAGCGAGTGCGAGCGCGTCACGATCGAGAAGTCCGGGTAGCGAAGCTTGGTGGTGATCGTGCGCGCGCTGCGGCCGCTGCTCTGCAGGGAGCCGGCCAACGGAGCCGCCATCGCACGCACGCGCAGGTGCAGCTCCGACCGCTCGCTGATGTCGACGTCGAACGTCTCCTCGCTCGAGATCGAGACCGCCTCGCCCGGCTCCGAGGACACCGGGCGCGGGTCGATCCCGCGCGCGCGGTCGCGCAGCTCCAGCCAGCCGCGACCGGGTAGCGCCTCGCGCATGCGCTCATCGTCGAGCGCCGCCAGCCCGCCGATCGTCTCGATGCCCAGCGCCGTCAAGCGCCGCTCGCTCTTCGGCCCCACCCCAGGCAGCCGCCGCACCTCCAGCGGCGCCAGGAAGGCCGCCTCCTGGCCCTCCGGCACGTACGTGATCCCGCCCGGCTTCCTCATGTCCGACGCGATCTTGCACACCACCTTGCAGGCGCCGACGCCCAGGGAGGAGGACAGCCGCACCTGCTCGCGGATCGCCTGCTGGACGATCGCGGCCTGCTCGGGCGGATCGCCGTGGGCCAGCACCAGGTAGCCCTCGTCGATCCCGATCCGCTCGACCACGGGCGCGTGCGCCCGCACGGTGTCCCAGACGCGCCGCGACCACTCGCGGTAGGCGGCGTGATCCGGGCGCACGAACACGGCCTGCGGGCAGCGCCGCAGCGCCTCCGCGCAGCTCATGGCCGACCGGATCCCGTACTTGCGGGCCTCGTAGCTCGCCGTCGACACGACACCGCGCCCCCGCGGATCGCCTCCGACCACCAGCGGCGTGCCTCGCAGCTCCGGCCGACGGTGCAGCTCGACGGCGGCGAAGAAGGCGTCGAGGTCGAGATGCGCCATCATTCCCCGAGCATACCGGCGGTTTCCGCCGGAATCTCGAGGCAGAATCGTCACCGACCATGCTGCCTGGGTGGCGCGGCACCGGTAGACTCAACCACTGCTTTGACGCACGACTCCGACAAGCTCATCCGCCAGCTCTCGCTCGTCGCCTACCTGATGGCGGAACAGCGACCGGTCACGGCCCGCGACGTGAAGAACAACGTCGAGGGTTACGCGAACATGGGCGACGAGGCGTTCGCCCGCCGCTACTACGCCGATCGCTCCGAGCTGCAGGGCCTGGGAGTGCCGATCACGTCGGGCCGCGACGAGTTCACCGGCGAGGAGCTGTACAACCTGCGCCAGGAGCACTACTTCCTACCGCCGATCGACCTCACCGACGCAGAACTGGCGGCGCTGCAGACCAGTTTCTATCTGCTCGAGGGCCAGTTCGCCTACGCCGAACCGCTGCGCCTGGCGTTGCAGAACCTGGCGCTGGGCCGCGCGAACACGGCCGACCCCGGCCCCAAGACGGCCACCATCGACCTGCTGGGCAGCGTCTACACGCCGGAGATCTCGCAGCGGCTGGCCAAGCTGGAGCAGGCCATCAGCAAGCAGCGCACGATCCGCTTCACCTACTGGACGGCCCGCAGCAACGCCACTGCCGAGCGCACGATCAACCCCTACGGCCTGTTCGAGCTGCACGGCGTCTGGTACGTGGTCGGCGACGACTGCAGCCAGGAGGGCCCGGAAGCCCGAAAGACGTTCCGCATCTCGCGCATGCGCGGCGAGATCAAGTTCGCAACCCGGCGCGAGCGGGACTTCCGGATCCCGGCCGACTTCAACGTCACCGCATACCGCGATCGCAAGCCGTGGCAGCTGGAGCGCGAGCCGGCCGGCGTCGCACGGCTGGCGGTCTCGGCCGACGACACCTGGCTGGTGAACCGGCTGTACGGCGGTCACGGCGACCTCGCAGAGCACGAGGACGACAGCGCCACGCTCACCACCGAGTACTCCAACCTCGAGGCGCTGTCGCAGGCGGTGCTGCTGATGGAGGGTCGCATGCAGCCGCTCGAGCCGGACGAGCTGGTGGCGATGGTGCAGTCGGATCTCGATCGCCTGGTGGCGCTGCACACGGGCGACCCCACCCAGCCGGCCAAGCCGTCGCGCGGCCGTGCCGCCGTCGACGATGCCCCCGGCGTGCTCTCCCGCACGCAGGGGCCGGTGGCGCCGGAGCGGTTCGCGCTCCTGCAGGCGCTGCTCGCGTTCCTGCTCGAGCGCTGCGGCGATCACTCCTCCGCGACCGTGTCGTCCGCGGACATGCGCGACCGGTTCCACCTGTCACAGCAGGAGCTGCAGGAGCACCTTGACCTGCTCAACCTGGTCAACTTCGGCGGCGGTTGCTACGCCGTCTACTGCTCCACCGAGAACGGCTCGATCCTGGTCGACAAGGAGCTCTACGGCGACACCTTCCGCCGCCCGGCGCGTCTGTCGCCATTGGAGGCAAAGGCGCTGCTGCGGGCGCTGGACGTGGTCGCGCCGGTGCTGGCGGCCGAGGCTCACAGCTCCCTGCAGACCGTGCGCGACAAGATCGCCGGCGCATTCGGCCAGTACACCCTGTCAGACACGCCGGAGCCTCAGGTCGGCGACGAGGAGTCGGCCGTGACCACCCTCAACGAGGGCGTGCGCCAGCAGCGCCTGGTGCGGATCGGCTACCACTCACGCTCGAGCGACGAGTTCTCGACGCGCGTGATCGAGCCGTATCTCCTGCGGCGTGACCAGCGCGGCTGGTACGTCGAGGCCTACGACCGCAGCAAGGACGGCCGGCGCACGTTCAAGGTCTCCTACGTGCGCGACGCCGAGCTCTTGGACGAGAGCTACGAGCCGCGCGAGGAGATGGCCGATCTGCACCCGGAGCTGGGCGGCGAGGTGGGGACCGCCCGTGTGCTGTTCGCGCCGGAGCGGGCCCGCTACGAGCGCGAGGGCCGGCGCGACGTGACGATGCTGACCGACGGCTCGGCCCTGGCCGCCGTCAGCTACGGCTCGCTGCGCTGGCTGGTGCCCGAGATCCTCAAGCACCGCGGCCACGCCGAGGTGCTCGACCCGCCGCACGTGCGCGAGAGCGTGCTCAAGGCCGCGACGAAGCTGCAGCGGTCGTTCACGCGCGCGCCCGCCCGGAGCTGAGCTCGGCGTTGCCCAGCGCCACCCGCGCGTTCCGCTGCAGGTGGCGGCCGTCGTTGTCGGGGATGTAGAGCCGCCGGTACCGATCCGCCAGCCGCTCGGGCGACTGCTCCAGCCACTCGGCCAGCGGCGGGAACACCTCGTCCACCGGATCGGCCGGAAGCGCCTCGGCGCGGCGCTCCGCACCGCGGTTCCAGGGGCACACGTCCTGGCAGATGTCACAGCCGTAGACCCGGTCCTCGAACGCCTCGGCGGACGGCAGCTGCGGCAGCCGCGACTGGGACAGGTACGACAGGCAGCTGCGCGCGTCCAGCACGCCGGCCTCGACGATGGCGTCGGTCGGGCAGGCATCGATGCAGGCGCGGCACTCGCCGCAGGCGTCCCACGCCGGCTGCTCCGGCACGGCGCTGGTCGGCGCCAGCTCGACGTCGGTGATCAGCACGCCCAGCACCACCCAGGAGCCGTGACGGCGGGTGATGGCAAGCGTGTTCTTGCCGTAGACGGCGATGCCGGCGCGGACCGCGGCCTCGCGATCGACGTGCGCGTTGCTGTCGACGTGCACGACGAAGCGGCCGCCCGGTGACTGCTCCTGCAACCAGCGGCCAAGGTCCCGCAGGTGATCGCGCAGCAGCGCGTACTCGTCACGACGGGCATAGCGGGGCATGCGGCCGCGCGGGCGGTCGTCCGGCTTGGGCGGCTGCGGCCGGGCATAGCTGTGCGCCGCGACCACCACCGAGCGCGCGTTGCGAAGCGCCGACTCGGGGTGACACGAGATGTCGGGCCGGCGCATGGTGAAGCCCATGTCGGCGAAGTAACCGCGCGCCGAGCGCTCCTCGATCGCCCGCTCGGTGCCGGTGTATGGCTCTGCCCGGCAGACGCCGCAGGCAACCAGGCCGGATGCCAGCGCTCGCTCGACCAGCGCTCGGGTAAGCTCGGCCGTGTTCACAGGGCTCAGGGTAGCCCGCAACCTCCAAAAGGACCCTTCCATGCAGTCACGTTCCATCGCCGTCCCCCGCACCGATCTGCTCGTCAGCACGGTGGCGGTCGTCTCCGTGGCGCTGCTGACGGCGCTGGCAGCTCGGATCTCGATCACGCTGCCGGGCACCCCCGTGCCGCAGACGCTGCAGACGATGGCGGTGCTGGGAGGGTCTGCCTACCTCGGCAGCCGCCGCGGCCTGGCCGCGATGCTGCTGTACGTCGGGATGGGCCTGTTCCTGCCGTTCTACGCGGGCGGCGCGCACGGCTGGAGCGAGGTAACCGGCGCCTCCGGCGGCTACCTGGTCGGCTTCATCGCGGCCGGATACCTGGTCGGCAGGCTGCGCGAGATGAACGGCTCGCGCTGGATGGCGACGGTGCCGGCGATGCTGCTGGGAAGCGTGGTCGTGTACGTGCCCGGCCTGCTTTGGCTGAAGCACTCGGTGCCGTTCGACTGGGGATGGACGATCCACTACGGGCTGACGGTGTTCATCGTCGGCGACCTGCTAAAGATCGCCGCCGACGCCGCCATCCTCGATCCGCGCGCTCCCTGGGGCGGGCTGTTCGATCGCATCCGGTTCCCCGACCGCGCTCGATGATGACCCCCTAGGGCGCGACCGACTGTGCCAGCGGCACCGGGCAGTCCCGGCAGACGCGAAGCGTGACCGGCTGTCTGCCCGATGCGGGCAGTACCACCCAGTGCCCGGTCGTGCCGGTGACCAGGAAGTAGCGACGGGGCTGCAGCCCCGACAGGGTGAACCGGCCGTCGGCACCGGTCACCGCCGTCGCGACGGGCAGCGGCGGATCGGCCATCACCGGGCCCAGCGGGAAAGCCCTCGTGAAGGCGCGCACCTTGACGTGCGCCTGCGGCGCGGTCTGGTGGCGGTCTCCCGACTGGAAGGTGACGACGCGGCCGGAGATGGCCGATGCCGGCCTCGCCGTCGTGCCGGATGTCGACCCGGCCATCTGACCGCAGCCGGCGGACGCAAGCGCCGCGAGCACGAGCATCAGTGCGATTCGGTGTGGTCGCATGTACTTGTCAGACGTGCGCCGCGGCGATCCGGTTCCCGGGAGGCGCCACTCCGATTATCCGATATGGACCAGCACGGCCGCGAATGCGAGGTACGACGCGATCACCAGCACGGCCTCGGGACGGCGCATCCCGCGACGGCGCACAAGCACCGCTACCACCCCGATCGTCATCGCCAGCGCCCAGATCGCGGACAGGCGGCCCTCGGCCGAACCGGCCACGCCTCCCAGCAGCGCCGCCGGCAGCAGCAGGCCGGCCACGATGTTCATGCTGTTCGAGTTGAACGCCTCGCTGACCACGGCCGAGCTGCGGTGGTGAAGCGCCAGGCGGACCGCGGCCACGGCGTTGGGGATGCTGGTCAGCCCGGCCAGCACCAGCGTCCCCATCACGGCGCCCGATATCGAGAAGTGATCGCCGATCTCGACGGCCGCGTGCACCATGCCCACGCTGGCGCCGATCACCAGGGCGACGGCCGGCGCCACCACAAGCAGGTCTCGCCGCGCCGCCCGCCGTTCGTGATGGCCAGATCGGGCGGCGCGCTGCTCCTCGGCGACGGCGCGGGCGATCCGGCGCCGCAGCCCCGTCACGCGCTCGCCGTGGGTGATGTCGGCGGGCCGCTGGGCTGCCAGCCACACGTAGGGCACCAGCACGCACGCGCTCAGGATCAGCGCCGGGATCGTGCCGATCCAGCCGGCCGCCACCGGCACCACGACGGCCGCCATCACGATCGCGGTTGCTCCTTCGAGTAGCGCCGCCCGGCGGCCAAGGTGGACACGGCCGGCCAGCAGCGCCCCGATGCCCAGCAGCGCGGCCAGATTGATCACGTTGGAGCCGAGCACGACGCCCACGCCGATGTCATCGTGCCTGCTGAGAACCGCCGCTGCGGCGGTTGAGATCTCCGGGGCGTCGGCGCCCAGCGCGGTCAGCATGCCGATCACGGCGTCGGTCAACCCCAGCCGCACCCCGATCCGATCGAGCGCGCGCGCAAGTACGAAGCTGGAGCCGAGGCCGGCGGCGAGACACACCAGAAAGAGGCAGGCGGCAAGTGGCATGGCGAGATGTCGCCGACCCGTCTTCCCGGCACACCGCCGTACACCTTACACTTGTAGCTTGGCTGTCCGCAGGCTAGAAGCCGAGCACGAACTTGGCGTCGTCCGACATCATCTCGGGCGACCACGGCGGCGTCCAGGTCAGGTCGGTGACGACCTCGCCCACGCCCTCCAGCGACGACACCACGTCGCGCATTTGCTCCTGGATCATCGCGCCGGCCGGGCAGCCCATCGACGTCAGCGAGTAGGTGACGGTGACCTTGTCCTCCTCCACCCGCACGTCGTAGACCAGACCGAGATCGACCACGTCCATCCCCAGCTCCGGGTCCTCGACCACCCGCAGCGCGTCAAACACCTGCTCATCGGTGATGCTCATGCCTGCATCGTAGCGTTCACATCCCACAGCGCAGCGAACGCCGCCTCGTGCCCCGTCGCCGCCGTCTCGCCCAGCAGCGCCTTGGTCGCAGACACCGCCTCGCGTCCCGCCCGCGCCACCTTCCCGGCCATGCTCTCGGCCCGCGCCAGCAGCTTCTCGCGCGGCAGTACCGCGTCCACCAGGCCGGTCGTGCGCGCCTCGTCGGCCGACAGCAGGTCACAGGTCGCGAACAGCCGCAGCGCCACGCCCGCGCCCAGCAGCCGCGACAGCCGCTGCGCCCCGCCCCACGGAGGGCAGTAGCCGAGCTCGTTGTGGATGAACCGCAGCTTTGCGCCCTGCGCCGCGATTCGCCAGTCACAGGCCAGCGCCAGATCGATCCCGCCGCCCACGGCGTGCCCGTTCATCAGCGCCAGGGTCGGGACGCCCGCGGCTGCGATCCGGTCACACGCGCGGCTGCCGCGCTCCGTGACCTCCCTGCCGGGCAGCTCGCGCACCCGCTCGAGGTCAGCCCCCGAGCAGAAGATGCGGCTGCCGGAGCCCGTGATCGCGATCATCCGCACCGACTCGTCGGCCGCCAGCCGCTCCACCTCGTCGGCCAGCTGCTCCAGGGTCTCCAGCGCCAGCGCGTTGTCACCTCCCTGGCCGCGCAACGTCAGCACCGCCAGCCCGTCCCGCACGGCCGCCGTCTCGACCACCGTCGGCCCCGGCGGGGGCAGATCGCCAACCGCCTCCATCAGCTCCGCCTTCGACAGCAGCCTGTAGCCGTCGATTCCGCGCTCGCGTGCCAGCTCGTGCAGCTCGAACAGCTGTGGCTCGGCCGTCACAGGCGAATCTCCTCGTGTCGGGTCTTCGAGAACAGATGGATCGAATCGATGAAGCGGACGCGGTTGCAGCGCGAGCACAGCACGATCGACTGCGTGCGCGCGCCCTCCGCGAAGTACCGGACGCCGCGCAGCAGGTCGCCGTTCGAGATGCCGGTCCCGACCACCATCTGGTGGCCCCTGACGAGATCGTCGATGCCGAAGATCTGGTTGATGTCGTCGATGCCGTACTCGCCGGCCTGCCGGATCTCGGTGCGGCTCATCGGCCAAAGCTGGCCCTGGATCTCGCCGCCCAGGCAGTGCAGCGCCGCCGCCGAGATGATGCCCTCGAACGAGCCGCCGATGCCCACCGCCAGGTGGTCGTTGGTGCCGCGGATGGCGGCGTCGATCGTGGCCGTGATGTCGCCGTCCGCGATCACCTTGATGCGGGCGCCGGCCTCGCGGATCTCGGCGATCAGGTCGTCGTGCCGGGGCCGGTCGAGCACGACCGCGGTGATGTCCCCCACCTGGCGCCCGAACGCTTCGGCGATCGCCTGCAGGTTCTCGGTCACGCCCTGGCGCAGGTCGATCCGGCCCTTCGCGACCGGGCCGACGGCCATCTTCTTCATGTACATCCGCGGCACCCGCGTGATGCCGCCCGGCTCGCAGGCGGCCAGGATCGAGAGCGCGCCCACGCCGCCGCGCCCGACCACCTCCGCACCTTCGACCGGGTCGCAGGCCAGCTCCAGCTCCATACCGCCGCCGCCCATGGTCGCGCCCGGCGCCAGCGCGTGCCCCTGCTCGCTGCGGCCGATCACGACCGTGCCGCTGACCGGCAGCGCGTCGATCGCGCGCACCATCGCCTCGCAGGCGGCCGTGTCGGCGCCACGCGGGTCTCCCCGGCCAAGGTAGCGGCCCGCCGCCAGAGCACTGCGCTCGCTGACCGACGCCAGGTCGGTGCAGGGACAGCGCTCCTCCGACAGCTTCGGCTCCGGCCGCGGCTGCTGCTTGGCGCTACGCGCCTTGGTGGCCACGGGCGGTGACTCGGTTGCTCATCGGGGTCAGGGTACAGCGCCGGGCGCGGCGGTGGCGCGTTCCAGGATCAGGTCGAGCACCGATCGCAGCGCCTCCTCGCCGTCGGTACCGTCGACGATCGGCACGCCCATGCGCTCCGCCCGGCCCACCAGGTAGTCCTGGATGCGGCGTATCTCCCCGAAGCTGCGCAGGTACCGATCCAGGGCGCGGACGCCGCCCGTGCTGAAGTCACGAGCAACGAAGTGCGCCTGGTGCGCCTCCTCGTCCTGAATGGTGAGCAGCACCTGCACCACGGTCGCCGCCCGGTGCTCCGGCACCTCGACCAGGCCCGGCACCAGGTGCACGCCTTCGAGCACCGTCGACAGCCCCTCGAGCACCGCCCGCTCGACCACCGCAGCGGCACCGACGGCCACCTGTTCGGCCTGCTGGATGAAGCCGTAGAGCGCGCGATCGTCCTGCTCGGGATCGGGCATAGGCATCTTCAGGCCGGCGCCGGCCTCGAACGAGCTGTAGTGCAGCGCCGGCATCAGGCCTGGCGCGAAGAAGGCGCGCATCACCTGGCGAACGACATCGGTGGAGGTGATCCGGCTGATGCCCAGCCGGTAGGCCAGCTCCGTGGCCAGCGAGCTCTTGCCGGTGCCGGTGGCGCCCCCCAGCATCAGCACCAGCGGCCGCTCCCGCCGCAGCACCTTCTGCCAGGCTCGGTAGCGCTCGACCGCCGGCGGTCCGTCGGCCCGGCTGAGCACGTCCTCGACGATCGAGTGCAGCTCGGCGAGCGCGATCTCCTCGCTGCCCACCCCCTGCACGGCCCGCTCGATCTCGAGCGCCAGCTCGTAGGCGTGCTCGGCCTCGACGCCCGACAGGAACAGGTTGGTGGCCATGCGCCCCTTCGAGAACGGCAGCGGGTGGCCGGTGCCGCGGATGCGGGGCTCACGCTGGTCAGGCATGCAGCGCCACCGCCTCGCTTGCAAGCTCGAGCAGTACGGCGTCCAGGTCGGGCTCGCCCTCGGCCGGCTCGGGCACGTTGTCGCAGAAGACGACGCGAACGCCGTGGCCGGCCGCGTGCTCGCAGACCACGTCGATGGCGGCCGCCTTCACCTCGACCAGGAACGTGCCGGCTGCAGCGACGTCGTCCCGCGCCAGCGCCTCGCGCAGCGCCCGCCGGTCGGACAGGGCCGGCACCACCGCCACCACGTCGGCCTCGAGCCGCTCGGCCAGGGCGCCCGCCCGCTCGGGCGGCGCAGTCGTGAAGAACGCCACCGGCCCATCGCCCAGCAGCTCCGCGGGCGACGGCCGCAAGGTCACGGCCACCGACGGCAGCCCCGGCGCGACCGCCTCGATCGCCTCGCGGGTGTCGTCGCAGCCGTGCTCGGCCATGGTGATCACGACCAGGTCGCTGCGGAGCACCTGCACCGGCCCCAACCCCACCGTCAGCGCCGCAGCCGGGCGGTGAGCAGACGTGACCAGCACCGTGCGATCGGCTCGGAGCGGCGGCACGGCGGCGCCGGAGCCCTCGAGCAGGATCAGGTCGGGGTCGAGCGACGCCGCCAGCCGCGCGGCCTCGGTCACGTTCGAGAGGTACGTCCCGCCCGAC
Organism: Gaiellales bacterium; assembly: GCA_045806525.1. Classification (GTDB taxonomy): domain Bacteria; phylum Actinomycetota; class Thermoleophilia; order Gaiellales; family JAICJC01; genus JAICYJ01. The sequence continues at coordinate 19,728 of JBJMJD010000088.1, forward strand.
AGGCCGCCGCCGCAGCGGCGCGCGCCGACGGTGGTGACGCCCGACAGCACGGCGTCCTCGAGGAAGTCGGAGGCCGCATGCATCCCGGCGCGCGAGCGTTCCAGCAGCTGCTCCACGCCGATCGGTCTGTCAGACGGCACCACCAGCTCCGGCTCGGCCGGGCCGCCGCGGCCCATCGCCACCACCACCACGTTTCGGCCGGCCCTGTGCAGCAGGCGGGCCGCGTGCGCCGAGATCGCCGTCTTGCCGACCCGCTTGCCGGTGCCGACGATCGCAAGCGCCGGATGGTCGAGCGGCTCCGCCGCGGGCGGGCGCAGCTCGAAGTCGGCGCCCTCGTATGTCAGCCCCGCGGCAAGGGCGTTCGCGGCCAGCCACAGCCGCCGCCTCTCGCTCAGCACCGGCTCGTCGGACAGGTCGAGCACCCTGTCCGCGCCGTGGCGGGCGGCCGCCTCCAGCATCGAGGAGGCGGCGTCACCGGACAGCGTCTCCAGCGGCACGCCGTAGTCGGGATCACCTGCCAGCTTCTCGGTGCCGCCCAGCAGCAGGGCCGCGACGACGTCGGCCGACGCGGACGCCCGCGCGAGCGCGGCCCGCACCACCTGCGGGTAGTGCTCGCCGTCCACCAGCGCGAGCACCCGCGGGCGCATCAGCGGCTCCCACGCTGGGGCGGATGCTTTTCGTAGGCGAGCGTGCCGGTCGAGAAGCGGATGATCGTCTCGCGATCGTGGTAGGGATAGCGACGGTAGATGTCGACCAGGTCGTCGCCGATCTCGACCACGTTGTAACAGGGCCGCGTGTGCCCGCGCACGCGCAGCGACGAGACGGTGCCAGCGTTGACAACGAACAGGTCCTCCAGCCGCCAGGCATAGGGCACGTGCTTGTGCCCCGACAGCACCAGGTTGACCTTGGCGCGCTGCAGCACCTCCAGCGTGTCCCCGGCGTCGTGAACGACGTTTCGCTCGCGGCCGGTGCCGGGGATCGGCAGCAGGTGGTGGTGCAGGACGAACACCCGGAAGTCGGCGTCGGGCTGGAACTGCTCCTCGATCCAGTCGTAGCGGCTGCGCCCCACCACGCCGTGGTCGAGGTCGGGCTCCGACGAGTCGATCGCGACGAACGTGATGCCGTGCTTGCGCAGCACGGTCGAGCGCGGACCCACCATCTCCTCGAAGTGCACGTAGCCGACGTTGCGGGAGTCGTGGTTGCCGGGGATCGTGATCACGTCAGGGCAGTCCAGCCGGTCGAGGTAGCCGCGGGCCTGCGTGTACTCCTGCTTGTAGCCGAAGGTGGTGAGATCGCCGGAGCAGACAACGACGTCGGGCTGCATGTCGTTGATCTCGACGATGGCGCGCTCCAGCAGGTTGGCCACGAAGTACGGCGACCCGCAGTGCAGGTCGGAGAGATGCGCGATCACGAACGGGCGTTCCGCTGCCATAGGGTGGCGATCATAGACCGCGCTGTCCGCCCTGCGGGGTACAGTTTCCAAGCGGAATGCAGGAACAACCACGGTTCCACGCCTACGCGGGCGACTCTCCGCCGACCTTCGCCAACGAGGCCGAGCTCGAGTGCGCGCAGATCCTCGATTACCACGGCATCCGCTGGGAATACGAGCCGCACACCTTCACGCTCGACGTCGACGAGGACGGCAACACGCTCGAGGCGTTCACGCCCGACTTCTACCTGCCGGAGCAGGATCTCTACCTCGAGATCACCACCATGAAGCAATCGCTCGTGACCAAGAAGAACCGCAAGCTGCGCAGGCTGCGCGAGCTGCGCCCGGACGTGCGGGTCAAGCTGTTCTACCGGCGCGACGTCGAGGCCCTTGCCGAGAAGTATGAGCTCGGCGAGGCTTCGTGAGCGTGGCCGCAGAGAAGCTGCTGACGCCATCGCCCGGTGAGATCGCGTTCGGAGCGGATCTGATCGCCGGGCGGCTGGACGAGCTGGCCCGCCAGATCAGCGGCGACTACCGCGGCCGCGACCTGGTGCTGGTGACCGTGCTGAAGGGCTCCGCGATCTTCTTGGCCGACCTGTCGCGGAGGCTGACGATCCCCCATCGGCTGGACTTCATCGCGATCTCGGCCTACCGCGGCGCGTCCGCCGGGTCGAGCGGCAGGATCCGGCTGCTGAAAGACATCGACCGTCCGGTGCGCGGCGCCCACGTGCTGATCGTGGAGGACATCGTCGACACCGGCCTCACGCTCAACTACCTGTTCACGACCCTGCGATTCCGCGGCGCCGAATCCGTCGAGGTGTGCACGCTGCTCGACCGCCCCTACCGCCGGCTGATCGAGATCGAGCCGCGCTACGTCGGATTCACGGCCCCCGATGCGTTCGTTGTGGGGTACGGGTTCGACTACCGCCAGCGGTTCCGGAACCTGCCGGACATCCGCCTGCTCGCGCGCTGACCTCGTCGCGCACGATCGACGTCACCCGCTCGCGGTCCTGGCGAAGGCCGTAGGGCCCAGCCCGGTAGGCGTCCTGATGCAGCTCAACCAGCGCCGGCAGCTCCCGCTCCAGCCACTGGAAGTAGGGCTCCCGCACGCCCGGGCGCAGGTGCAGCAGGATGGGACTGACGTGGTCCGCGCCGGCGTCCAGACAGGCCCGGGTCAGCCGCCGGATCTGCTCCTCGCCGTCGCTGATGCCGGGCAGGATCGGCGCCATCAGCACGGACGGCCGCAGCCCGGCGGCGGCCAGCCGCGAGATCGCCTCCAGCCGGCTACTGGGCACCGCGGCGCCCGGCTCGGTAATTCGCGCCACGGCGTCCTCGTCGGTGCCGATCGACATCGCCACGCTCACGCGCGTGCGCCCTGCGGCCTCGCTCAGCAGGTCGATGTCGCGCACGATCAGCGACGACTTGGTCAGGATCGAGAACGGGTTTCGCCGCCGCGACAGCACCTCCACGAGTCCCCGCGTCAGCCGGTAGTGGCCCTCGGCCGGCTGGTAGGGATCGGTGTTCGTGCCCATCGCAATCGAGTCGCCGCCCCAGGCGGGGTCCTCCAGCTCGCGGTCGAGCTTCTCGACCGCGTTCACCTTGACCACGATCCGCCGTTCGAAGTCCTCGCCCGAGTTCAGACCCAGGTACTCGTGCGTGGGCCGGGCGAAGCAGTACGTGCAGGCGTGGCGGCAGCCGCGGTAGACGTTGATCGTGTGTCGGAACGGCATCCGGGACGAGGCCGGCAGCGTGTTGATGATGCGCCGGGCGTTGACCGCCATGTACTCCACGCTGGGCAGCTCCCGCTGCTCGGGGCCGAACAGCGCCAGCTGCGGTTCGTCAGGTAGCCACCGCATGCCGACACTATAGCGAACATATGTTCGGTCCGCACACGACGGGCGAGCCCGGCTTTACTGCTCTGGCTCCGACGCCGGCTGCTCGGCCGGCTGTCCCTCGCTCAGCTCACCGGTCGGCGCGGCCGGAGCGGCCAGCTCGGTGCGGATCTTGGCCAGCTCGGCGTCGACCTGAGCATCGGCCGAGAGCTCCGCGATCTGGCGGTCGAGCGAGGATGTGCTGGATGGGCCGACCTCGTCCAGTGCGCCGGTCGAGACCAGCTCCTCGACGGCGGACGCCCGCGCCCGCATCTGCTCCACCTGATCCTGCGCCCGCGCCGTGGCGGCGCCGATGTCCGACAGCTCCGACGACAGGCCCGCCGTCGCCTCGCCGATCCGCACCTGCGCCTCGGCCGCCGAGTACTGCGCCTTGATCACTTCCTTCTGGGTGCGGAAGGCCTCGACCTTCTGTGAGAGCTCCTGCTGCTGCGCGACCATCTGGCGCTGCTGCTCCTCGAGCCCGGCGATCTGCTGGTCAAGCCCCTGCAGCTGCTCCTGCACCAGCACCTTGCGCTCGAGGGCCGTGCGGGCGAGGTCGTCACGCCCGGCGGAGAGCGCCTGGCGGGCCTGCCCGTCGAGCTTCACGACGCTCTGCTCGAGCCCCTGGGTCTGGTGCTGCAGCCGCTTCTTGGCGGTGACCACGTCGGCCAGGCCGCGCTTGGTCTTCTGCAGCATCTCCAGCTGCTTCTGGTAGCTGTAGTCGAGCGTCTCGCCAGGGTTCTCGACCCGGTCCAGCGTGCGACTGGCCTTGGCCTTGAAGATCATCGTGAACCGCTGCCACAACCCCACGGTCATTCCTCCGGAGACGACGTATCGGGCTCAGAATCTAGCGTATCAAGCCCCCGCAGGGCACCCGCCGCCTCCGCGCGCAGCCGCCGGCGCTCGCTCTGGTAGTCCTCATCGCTGATCTTGCCGGTGCGGTGATCCTGCTCCAGGTCACGTAAGCCGGCGTAGGCGGCGTCGCGGCGCTCCATCAACTCCAGCCGGTTGCGATCGCGCGGCGACAGCGCCTGCTCCGGTGCTCCCCGCTCCGGCGACAGGAACGGCCACGCCACCGCCACCACCGCGGTGGCGACGATGACCGCCACGACGGCGGCCTCGGCCGCGGTGCTCACGCCTCTTTGGCCAGCGCGGTCGAGTAGCGTCGCGCGAGCTGGCGGGCCTCGCGCGGATCGGGCCAGATCGTGATGGCGGCGCCCAGCACGAACACCAGGCCGGCCAGCCAGATCAGGCTCACCATCGGGTTCACCAGCGCCTTGATCACGACCTCGTTCTTGCTCGGATCGGCGCCCTGCAGGATCGTGTAGACGTCGACGCCGCGCAGGTCATGACGGATGTCGACCTCGTTCGACTGCGTCTTCACGGTGTGGTCGGTGAAGTCGCGCACGGCCGGATACAGCGTCCCCAGGGTGCTGTCGCCACGGCTGACAACCAGCCGTGCGGCCGTATCCACGTAGTTGGGGCCGGTGGCCGACCGCATGCCGGTGTAGGTGAGCGTGTAGCCGCCCACCTGCATCGACTGGCCGGGCTTCAGCGCGGCCTGGTTGACGCTGCCGTAGGCACCGGAGGCGGCTATCCCGACCACCAGCAGCACCACGGCCAAGTGCACGACGTAGCCACCGTAGCGACGGCGATTGCGGCTGACCAGGTCGACCAGGGCACGCGGCCAGGAGCCGCCGGCTATCGCCCTTCGGGCCGAGGCGCCGCGTGCGAACTCCAGTCCGATCGTGACCGTCACGAAGATGCACAGCGAGAACGCCGTCAGCCCCGGCCAGCTCGACCCCAGCCCCAGCAGCGCGAGCAGCGCGCCGCCGGCCGCGGCCGAGATCACCGGCCAGCGAAAGGTGCGCCAGAGGCTGCCCGGCGTCGCCCGCCGCCACGCGATCAGGGGACCGATTCCGGTCAGCGCCAGCAGCGGCAGCCCGAACGCGACCAGGAAGAAGTTGTAGTACGGCACCGACACCGTGCTGCGCACGCCCCGCACCGCCTCGGACAGCAGCGGGAACACCACGCCCCACAAGATCACGAACGCGAAGGCCAGCAACAGCAGGTTGTTGAACAGGAACGTCGCCTCCCGCGACACCACCGACTCCAGCTTGTGGTCGCTGCGAAGCAGCGGCAGCCGCCACACCAGGAGCGTGGTCGCGAACGCCAGCACGATCGACAGGAAGACCAGCAGCGCCGGCCCCACCGGCGACTGCACGAACGAGTGGATCGAATCGACCACGCCGCTTCGGGTCAGGAACGTGCCGAAGATGGACAGGGCGAACGTGGCGGTGACGAGCACCACGTTCCAGACCTTCAGCATGCCCCGCTTCTCCTGCACCATCACCGAGTGCAGGTAGGCGGTGCCGGCCAGCCACGGCATCAGCGCCGCATTCTCGACCGGATCCCAGCCCCAGTACCCACCCCAGCCGATCTCGACGTAGGCCCAGTGCGCACCCAGCAGCATGCCCACACCCAGCGATGCCCACGCGAACAGCGTCCAGCGGCGCACGGATGCCAGCCAGCGAGCGTCGGTGCGGCGCGTGATCAGCGCCGCCATGGCGAACGCGAACGGCACCGCGAACGAGACGTACCCCAGGTACAGCGCCGGGGGGTGCGCGGCCATGTAGGGGTTCTGCAGCGACGGATCGAGGCCGAACCCGTCGTGCGGCACCACGCCGGCGGTGCGCTCGAACGGCGAGGAGATGATCGTCGCCATCGATGCGAAGAACACCATGCAGGCACTCAGCACGGCGGTCACCCACGGCATCAGCTCACGGTTCTTGTGCCTGTTCTGCAGCGTCACCAGCGAGGCGGCGCCGGTCAGCACCGTCAGCCACAGCAGCAGCGAGCCGGGCTGGCTGGCCCACAGCGATGTCAGCAGGTAGGGCGTCGGCAACGTGCGGCTGGTGTGTTGCAGGACGACGGCGATCGAGAAGTCGTGGCGCACCAGTGCTATCTCGAGCAGCACCACCGCCGACACGGTGCAGACGAACGCGGCCATCACGGCGTTGCCGGCGCTGCGCATCAACCGCCGGTCGCGGCGCAACCCGGCCAGCACCGACGCTGCGGTGGCGTAGATCACCAGCGCCAGCACGAGCAGCAGCAGCGCGCTGCCGACGGTGGCCAAGCTCAGATCCCCGAGCCCCGGCCCGAGTACCTGATGCAGAATGCAAAGTTACTCGAGCAGGTTAGAGGGGATGTCGCAGACGGGTGAGAGGCGGATCGCTCAGGTAGTCGAACCAGGTGGGACATGGAGCGGATGCTCAGCATCGAGACAATCGTAGCCGCCTGCCGAGCCGGTATGAGGCGGGACCACCCGGTTCAGCACGCTAATCGCTTCCCCCTCGATCTTGACCTAAGAGCCGGTATGGCCGATGCGCCTTTGCGTGGGGATGGGCCGGATGCTGCTGAGGTGCGGCTGAACCGGTTGTTGAACATGATCTTGGAGGCGGCGGTTGAGGCGTTGGGGTTTGACGCGGCGACGGTGACCGCGCGCCATAGGGGTGACTTGGCGACGGTGGCGGCGACCGATCAGCGGCTGATCGCGCTTGATGATGCCCAGTATGACTCTGGTGAGGGGCCGTGCTTGGCGGTGTTGGAGCCGCATGAGCCGATCTCGCTGGATGATGCTGGAGAGGTTGGGGATCGGTGGGAGTATTTCAGTCGCACGGCGGCGCATCTGGGGGTGCATTCGACGCTTTCGATGCATCTGCCGGTGGACAGTGCGGATGTGGCGGCGTCGCTGAACATGTACTCGAAGCAGCGCCTTGAGCTGGGTGACGAGCAGGTGGCGGCGGCGGCGCCGTTTGCCGAGCAGCTGGCGGCGGCGATCGTGAGCGTGGACGCGTACCGCTCCACCGCCAGGCTGGCCCGAGACATGGCCGACGCGATGCGCTCCCGCGCCGTGATCGAGCAAGCTAAGGGCATGCTCATGGCCGACCAGCGGATCGACGCCGACCAGGCGTTCGAACGGCTCACCCAGCTCTCCCAGCGCTCGAACATGAAGCTACGCGACATCGCCCAACGCATCGTCACAGAGCGGACCGAACCGTCGGATGGCTGACGAACCGCGTGGATGCGCCCGGCAGGATTCGAACCTGCGACACGTGGCTTCGAAGGCCACTGCTCTATCCCCTGAGCTACGGGCGCGGCCGGTTGATCGTACTGCTCATCGAAGCCTCGGCACCGCAGGGGGCTGCTACTCCGAACCGCGCGAAGGCGGCCGATGGTGGCCCGTCGGTGGAGGCTCCACGCCACCGACGGGCCCTATCAGAGAGGGGTCGCATTCCATGCCGGCTCGGCCGGCAGGACGACTCCGCCGGGCGATCCTACGCTGCGGATGTTAGGAGAATGTGCGTGCGCCGTGAACTGGGATGCCCCCGGAGGCGGCACGGCGCACGCCACCGACAGCCCTCTGCCGAGAGCCCGACCGGTGACGCCGCGGCGCGCCCGGGGCTTGGAGCCAGGGCCGCGGCGTAGTCTCAGCATCCGTGCCTCGGCGGCGCTGGTCAAGGGGTGTTCACGTGGAAGGCCCGCCGACTGCTCCCGTGGCACTCGGCGGGCCTTGATTCTTGGACAGGCTGCCCGATGCGCGCGCGGACAGTGCTTGTGTCCGCATTGCAGCCTACGCCTATCGAGCGGACGCTGCGGTTAAGATTGCCCCCATGAGCCCCGTGATCGACTTCGAAGAGCTGCGCACAAGTCCCACCACGCTTCTGATGGAGGGCCACGCCTACGGCGCCGGCGTCTCGTTCTTCCTGATCGAGTACCCGCCCGGCCGCGGCAACAGCCTGCACCGCCACCCCTACGCCGAGGTGTTCATCGTGCAGGAGGGCGAGGCGCTGTTCACGGTCGGCGACAGCGAGGTGCCGGGCCGCGCCGGCAGCGTCGTGGTGGTGCCGGCCGGCGACGCGCACCGGTTCCAGGCGACCGGCGAGGGCACGCTTCGGATCACCTGCATCCACGCCGCCGGGGAGATGCAGACCGAGTGGCTGTAGCCGGCTAGTACTGCTCTTCGGCCAGCGCGTCCAGCGTGGACGCGAGCAGCTTCGTCAGCTCGTCCGTGGTCTTCTCGAGGTGCTTCTTCCAGAACCGGCGCTCGCGCCGCTTGGTGGCCGAGCCTGACCCGAGGCGGCAGATGCGGGCGGCGTCGGCCATCGCCATGATCTTCATCACGCCGGGCGCGGTGCGGTTACTGGTCAGCACCACGTGCAGCTCCTCGCGCAGCTTCAGGAACTCGAGCGCGCTGATCTCGGCGCGCTCGCCGAGCGTGTCGAGCACCCCGTCGATCACGGCCAGGTTCTCGGCCTCATACTGGTACGCGTCCGACGCCGCGTAGGCGAGTTCGAGTGCTGCATCCTTCATCACGACTGATATCGGCGGGCACAGGTGGGTGCTTGAGACCGCTCAGGCGGCGTGCGTCATGCGGCAGAAGCAGGAGCTTCGCACCGGCACCGTGGCCCGGGCCAGCGCCAGCTGCAGCCGCGGCCGCACGATGTCTGCCTCGGCCTGCTTGCCGAGACGCGTCAGGCACTCGTGGAACCCATGCAGGCTCCACACGTTGTCGGGGTGCTGGCAGGGTCGGCTGAGCGTCGAGTCGAGACCGAGGTCGGCGCGGTAGACGGCCTCCGCCTGCTCGATGTGGCCCTGCTCGAGCAGCAGCGCGCCCAGCGCGTGGCGGGTCGGCTGCATCCAGGCCCAGGGCTCGTCGTAGAGCATGCTGTCGTCGAGCTCGACCGAGCGGCGCAGGTGCGCGAAGGCAGCGTCGAAGCGGCCGTGGCGGTACTCGATCTCGCCGTCCAGCATCTCGGCGGCCACCGCCAGCGCGTCCAGGCAGGTGTTGTTGAACAGGTAGCGGGTGTCCGGCACGCGCGCGACCGCCTCGCGGAACAGGCGGCGCTGCTCGTCGGCCGCGGCCAGGTCGCCGGTGGCCGCGTGCGCAACGCCCTTGACGTAGTGCAGCATGGCCGTGGTCACGCAGTAGAGCTGGGCGTCGTCTGGCAGCGGCTCGGCCAGGATCTCGTCCCACATGCCGAACCGCACCAGCACGTGCAGGCGCATCGACACGAACCCCTCCAGCCAGTCGGCCATCACCGGCACCTCGATCCGCAGCAACTCCTCGGTCAGCGTCGCCCGCAGCTCGGCGGCCGCCTCCAGCGCCGGCTCCGGCTGGCCCAGGAACATCGCGCCGTAGATGGTGAAGTGGTAGTCGTGGCAGCGGTAGAGCGTGTAGAAGTTGAGGGCGCCCTCGCGCTCAAGGAACTTGCGGTCGGCGACGATCGCGCGGCGGTTGCCGGTGACCACGTCGCGGTAGTTGCCGCAGAGCACGTCGATGTGGGTGGGCATGTGGACGAGGTGGCCGGCGTCGGGGACGAGGTCGCGCAGCTGGTCCGCGGCCCGTAGGGCACGCTCGGGGATCGGCGACATCTCCATCGTGTGTACGTACATGTGCAGCAGGCCGGGGTGGGGGCGAGCGCCGTTCGAGCCGGCCATCCCGCGCTCGAGCACCGCCATCGCCTCGGCGGTGTCGGCGCCCTCGGCCGGCTCGCCGGTCTGGAGGTCCCAGAGCAGCCAGGGCGTGCGGCCGATCAGCGCCTCGGCAAACAGCGAGGCCACGTCCTGGTCGTCGCCGAACTCGGTGTGGACGGCCCGCATGGCGGCCGCGTACTCGTCGCTCCACGGGGCGCAGTCCTCGGCCGGCGTGTCCTCTGGGAAGCGAGCCCGTAGCGCCTCGATCAGCGCCTGCTCGACCGGCGTGCCGGCGCCGGCCAGCTGCGAGGCCGTGGTCACGGCGGCGTGAGCGGTGGCCACGGCGTCGGTCAGTTCCTGCTGCTCGAAGGCGTCCCAGTCCTTGTTGTAGTTGGGGCCGATCGCGTAGGCGAGGCCCCAGTGCGCCATGGCGCAGCCAGGGTCGGCCGCGATCGCGTGCTGGAAGCAGCGGACGGCCTCCTCGTGGTTGAAGGCGTAGCACCAGGTGAGGCCGCGGTCGAACCACGTCTGGGCATCGTCCGACGCGGTGGTGACGGGGCGGCCGAATCCGCCGAGATCGTAGTACTCGTCGCGGGGCATGGTGAGCCGTCGATCATACGCTGCCGAGGAAGGGTGACCGGTGGGACTCGAACCCACGACCTCCTGGACCACAACCAGGGGCTACCACCAGCTGAGCTACGGCCACCGCGTGCCCTCAGGATACCGGTATCGGCAAACGGCCGCCCTGTTTGCCCGATTCGCGGCCGGCGCTGAGAGCTTACGGGCGCTGATAGAGAGGTGCCGGGCACCGTTCCATCACCCGTGACAGTTGTGCCGCGGCGGTTACGCCAGCGTCACGCCTGTTACGACGGTGCCCGGCACCGTCGTATCACCCGCGACCTTCGCGTGACGCTGCTGTGACGGGTTTCCCGGGAAACCTGTAACGAGACGGTCACGCCGGTGCAACCCGTGGTATGACGGTGCCCGGCACCGTCCTATCAGCCGTCAGGCGGCGAAGCTGTCGGACTGCTGGTTCTCGCCCTCGGTGTAGTCGGCGCTGGTTGCCTGCTGGAGCAGTTCGTGGTCGAGCACGAACCGGCGCATCAGCTGCTTCTCCTGCTCCGTGCGGTCCGGCTGCTCGGCCAGGTCCTTGACCCGGTCGACGATCCCGCCCGGCTCCAGGAACGGCCGCAGCCGCCGGTGATCCAGCCGGTTCTCGACCCGCGGCCCGCGTGCGCTCGCGCTGGGCTGCCCGGCGCTGCGCATGAACGGCTGCAGGAACGCGACCAGCCCCTCGTCCGTTTCGATCGACCGCGACACCCATGCCCTGCACTCGCCGCGGTTCCAGCTCGCCCAGCAGGTCAGCGCGTCGCCCATCTTGGGGGCGCCCAGCAGGCTGCCGCCCTCGGCCTCGTCGCGCACCGCCGTCAGCGCCAGGTTCTCGACCTGCGCCAACTGCGACAGCGTCACCAGCGTCTCGGCGCCCTCCGTCCACTCGCCGCCGTACTTCCCGTGCTGCTGGCCGAGCATGATCACGATGTCGGTCGTGGTCGCGATCGAGCCGCCGCTGCCGATGCCCTCTTCCAGCAGCGACACGCGCTCGTCCTGCTCCACCTGCAGCAGCAGCCGCCGCACGATCCGGCGTAGGTGCTGCGAGATATCGATGTCCAGCCGCCCGCTCTCCTCGCGCCGCAGCAGCTCGTTGGCCGCCTGGAACAGCGCCCGCATCGCCGCCTCCATCTCCTCGCGCTCGCCGCTCTCGCCGATGTGATTCTCGAGCCGGCCGAGGAACGCCTGCAGCCGCTGCGGCGCGTCCGGGCCGGGGTCGCGGGCGAGCTCGATCAGCGTGGCCGCGAACTGGTTGGTGTCGCCGAAGTGCTCCAGCTTCGACGCCAGGTCGGCGTTCGAGATGCCGCCGCTGGGGACCGCCAGCTGGAAGTAGACGGGGAACGTCTCCTCGCTGGCCACCAGCAGCAGCGTTCGCCACGTGTCCTCCGGCATCGTCGCCAGCACCCGCGCGCCCAGGATGTCACCCAGCCGCGGGAACAGCCGCAGCAGCAGGTTCGTGGCGCGCGAGCGATCAGCCTCCGAGAGCTGCTCGCCCCAAGCCTCGTGGTAGCGCTTGGTCTCGCCGAGCGATCCGTCCTCGTCGCGCCGCGCGCTGATCGGCAGCAGGAACGCCGACGGCCGCCGCCGCACCGCGTCGTAGGCCACGGGGCAGAACAGCCGCAGCGTCTCGAGCGCCGTGAAGTCGATCGGGTTGACCTCGCCCCTGACCGCCGCGTACGTGGCCACGGTCGCGTTCACCAGACGGACAACGTCGCGCGGCGTGCGCAAAAACGGATCGATCGCGTGCGTGCAGATGTCGACCCAGTAGTCCGGATGCACCAGCCCGCCCTCGCGGGCCTCGGTCAGCACCGGCTCCATACGGTCGACGAACATCTGCTGCAACAGCGCACGGTCGGCCAGCGGCAGGTCGATCTCGAGCTGCAGCGTCCTGTCGATCCCGTCGCCGTCGACCAGGTCGCGGCTGAGCGAGATCACGAACACCAGGTTGGCGATCGGGGCGGCCGACGCCAGCAGCCGTCGCAGCTCCGCCAAGCGATCCGGCGCCAGCCGGTCGGCGTCGTCGATCAGCACCACCACGCGCTTGTCGCCGGCGCCGAGCGTCGCAGCCACCTTTGCCCGCAGCGCCGAGATCTGCGCGGGGTCGGGAAGCTGGTCGGAGCTCGACCCGAGCGCCGCCGACGCCAGCAGCTGCACGAACCGCAGCTCCAGATCGGCGCCGCCGGACAGCAGCCAGGGATTCCAGTCGACCACCGTCCACTTGCCCGCCGACGGGTGCGCGCGCAGCGCCGACCGGGTCAGGTTGAGCGTGGTCGTGCGCCCGCCGCCGGGGTCGCCGTAGAGGCCGACCGTCATCCCGTCCTTGGGTGAAAGCGTCGCGATCACCGAGGCCAGGTGCGCCGCAAACGCGGCATGGCCGAGCGCATCGGCCGACGCGTCGCTCAGCGGCCGATCGGGTGACAGCTCCGAAGCGTGTGTGGGCGTTTCGATGTGCGGCCTCGCGATCCAGTTTTCCAACCTTCCTCATCGGCGCAATGCTGCCGGGTCTTGATCGAAATCGCCGGAGCATCGAATAACCTCCTCCAGACACGCGCGGGCGTGGCGGAATTGGTAGACGCGCCGGCCTTAGGAGCCGGTGGCTTCAGGCCGTGGAGGTTCGAGTCCTCTCGCCCGCATTCGCGGAGGTCTCCGCAGCAGATCGTCGTCGGCATTCGCCGGCGCAGAGTTTGGCGACCCCCTTCGGGGGGCACTGAACGTACGGTGAGCACCAACTCCCGAGCCGAAGACGGTGGCGCTGCGGTGTCCTCCACCGTCGGCCTCGCCCCGCGCCAGATCACCGTGGCCGAGACACCGCGCCACGTTGTGCTGGACATCCCGCTGCGCGTGATCGCAAAGGTGCTCTTCTCGGTGTTCGTGTTCACCCTCGCCGTGTCGCTGCTCGCGAGCGTCCGCACCGTCCTGATCTGGGTCGGCCTGGCGCTGTTCATCGCCGTCGCGCTGAACCCGGCCGTCGTCCAGGTCGAGCGCGTGATGCGCCGCACCTGGGCCGTGGTGACGGTGTTCCTGGCGTTCGTGGTCGGCCTGCTTGCGGTGCTGGCGTTGCTGGTCGCGCCGTTCGTCGGTCAGATCGACCGCATCCCTGAGAGCGCCCCGCAGGCGGCGAACCGCCTAGCGAGGAATCCCTTCATCCATCGCCTCGACCAGCACTATCAGGTCATCGACAAGCTTAAGGCGCACGCGAACGAGCTGCCCGACATCGTGTTCGGCGCCGCCGGGACGGTGGTGAACGGCGTCGCCGCGACGGTTACCGTGCTGTTCCTGGCGGCCTTCGTGCTGTTCGAGCTGCCGCAGATCAACGAGCTGATCCTGTCCCAGCTGCGGCCCAAGGGTGCCGACCGCGCCCGCGAGATCGGCGGGCACATCAACCGTACCGTCGGCGGCTACGTCGCCGGCAACCTGCTGATCTCGGTGATAGCCGGCGTCGTCGCCGCGTTGACGCTCTGGATCCTGCACATCCCCTACGCGCTGACGATGGGAGTCGTGGTGGCGATCGGCGACCTTGTGCCGCTGGTAGGCGCCACGATCGCGATGATCCTGGTGATCGCGGTCGCCTACTTCGCAGGCGGCACCACCGATGGCATCATCGTGTTCGTCGTGACAATGGTCTATCAGCAGGTCGAAAACCACCTGATCCAGCCGGCCGTCTACCGCCGTACGGTGCAGATGCCGGCGCTGGTGGTGCTGATCGCCGTGCTCACCGGCGCCGCACTGCTGGGCATACTCGGTGCGCTGATCGCGATCCCGATCGCCGGCACGATCCAGGTGGTGGTGAAGGACCTGCTGCACGAGCGGGCAGAGCGCATCGCCGACCAGGAGCCGGTCGCACGGTCGGGCTGACCGCCCGACGCCCGATATTCGTATACTCGCGACATGCAACTACCCACCGATCGGGCGATCACGGTGCGCTTCATCGACGGCAAGGAGTTGACGGTCAAGGTCCACGAATCCGACCAGCTCGGCATCCTGGTCGAGTCGGCGGAGGGGCAGACGCGGACGATCGTGATCCCCTGGAGCGCCATCAATCAGGTCACCTGGCAGTAAGGTGATACGGTGGGGAGGTCGCGGCACAACCCTGTCGCGGCGCGCGTGGCGCAAAGACACCGGCCATCCGTCCATGGTACGTAATGGCTGAAGGGAGGCCGGGGTGCTCTACATTCTCATCATTCTGATCATCGCTGCTGTGGCGTTCTACATGTACCGCCGTCGCACGAACGCCTGATCGGCGGTGCTGCGTGTCCCGGCGCCATGAGCTCGGGACCAGGTATAGGTTGCGTGGGTGACTCGGCAACCGGAGCCACTGCTCGCGCTGCTTGACGCCGACGCAGATCGCACCGCCCTGATCTGCCCCGACGCGGACGTCCGCCTCAGTTACGCGGAGCTGGCCGAGCGGGTGGACGGGCTGGCCGGGAAGCTGCAGGCCGCCGGGGTTGCGCCGGAAGACCGCGTCGCGGTGGTGCTGCCCAACGGCGTCGAGCTGGTCGCGATCCTGTTCGCGCTGGCCTCGCTGGGTGCGGCCACCGTGCCGCTCAACCCGGCCTACACCGAGCCCGAGTTCCGCTTCTACCTCGACGACCTGGTACCGCAGCTGCTGCTGATCGGCGAGTCGGCGTCGCCGAACGCGCGGGCGGCGGCCGGCGAGATCCCGATTGCCGACGTGGTGGCCGCCGCGCCCGGCCGGCCGGTCGACCTGCGCGCCGCCGGCCGCGCGCTTCCCGCAGCCGGCTCGAACGGGTTCGGCACGCCCGAGCAGATGGTGCTGCTGCTGCACACCAGCGGCACCACCTCCCGCCCCAAGCAGGTGCCGCTGCTGCAGCGCAACCTGACCGCCCAGGCGCGGTCGATAGCCGCCCACTACGCGCTCACATGCGACGACGTGTCGTTCTGCGCGATGCCGCTGTTCCACGTCCACGGGCTGATCGCTTCCACCCTTGCCCCGCTGGCCGCGGGCGGCACGGTGATCGTGCCCCGCCGCTTCAGCCCACGCCGGTTCTGGGCGCAGGCCGCGGCCGGGTCGGCCACCTGGCTCTCGGCCGGCCCGACGCTGCACCGGATGATCCTGGATCACGCCGTCGAAGGGGATGTACGCCTGCGGTTCGCGCGCTCGTGCAGCTCCGCGCTGTCACCCCAGCTGATGCGCGAGGCCGAGGCTCGCTACGGCGCCCCCATGGTCGAGGCCTACGGCATGACCGAGGCCACCCACCAGATCGCCTCCAACCCGCTGCCGCCGGCGGAGCGGCACGAGGGATCGGTGGGAATCCCGGCCGGTGCCGAGCTGCGGATCGTCGACGCGGACGGCGACGACGTGGAGCCGGGCGCGACCGGCGAGGTCGCGGTCCGCGGCCCCGGGCTCACCCCCGGCTATCTCAACAACGACCAGGCGAACGCCGAGGCGTTCTTCGATGAGTGGTTTCGCACCGGCGACCAGGGGCGCGTCGACGACGGCTACCTGCGGCTGCTGGGCCGGCTGAAGGAGATGATCATCCGCGGCGGTGAGAACATCTCGCCCTACGAGATCGAGGCGGTGCTGCTCGCGCACCCGCAGGTGGCCGAGGCCGTGGCCTTCGGCGTCGATGACGACAAGTACGGCCAGACCGTGGCCGCGGCCGTTGTCCTGGAAGGCGACGCCAGCGGGGACGAGCTGCGGCGCCATGCGGCGCACTCGCTGGCGCCGTTCAAGGTACCCGACCGCATCCACCTGCTGGACGAGATCCCAAAGACGCCGACCGGCAAGGTGCAGCGTCCGCGGATGGCCGCCCATCTGGAGCAGCAGGGTTGAGGTTCGCGGTGCTCGGCGCCGGCGCGATCGGCGCCTACCTGGGCGCCGCGCTGGCGCAGGCGGGCAGCGACGTCACGCTGATCGCCCGCGGCCCGCACCTGCACGCGATGATCGAGCACGGCGTGCGGGTGCAGAGCCCGCGAGGCGACTTCACCAGCCACCCGGCCGCCACCGCCGACATCGATGCGCTGGCCGAGGCCGACGTGATCGTGATCGGCCTGAAGGCCCACAGCCTGCCCGAGCTGGCACCGGCGATCGGCGAGCGCCTGCGGCCGGGGGCGGTGGTCGTGCCCGCCCAGAACGGGCTGCCCTGGTGGTACTTCCAGGGGCAGCACGGGCCGCTCGCCGGGCGCACGCTGGAGAGCGTCGATCCCGGCGGCGTGATCAGCCGCTCGATCGCGACCGACCGCATCGTCGGCTGTGTCGTGTATTGCTCGACCGAGATCGTGGAGGCGGGCGTGATCCGGCACATCGAGGGCACGCGCTTCACCATCGGCACGCCGGACGGGGTGGCCACCGAGCGCTGCGGCGAGATCTCCCGGGCGCTGGTCTCGGCCCGGCTCAAGTGCTCGTTCGACGAGCAGCTGCGCCGCCAGATCTGGCTGAAGCTGGTCGGCAACGCCGCCTTCAACCCGATCACCACCATCACCCACTCGACCATGGGCGGGCTGCGCGGCTCCGAGCGTGCCCTGGCCTACATCCGCGTCGTGATGGAGGAGTGCGCGGCCGTCGCCGCATCGGTCGGAGTCGAGCTGCCGATCTCGATCGACCGGCGGCTGGAGGCGGGGCTGGCGGTCGGCGACCATCGCACGTCGATGCTGCAGGACTTCGAGGCGGGCAAGCAGCTGGAGCTGGGCTGCATGGTGGACGCCGTGGTCGAGGTGGCCGCGATGACCGGCATACCGGTGCCGAACCTGACCGCCCTGAGCGAGCTCACCGGAGCGCTCGAGCAGTTCCGCGACGCAGCATCTCCGTGACCGGCGCGTGACACCGAAAACCGCAACGATCGTCACGCCGCCGTAACGATCCTGCCGCCACAGGGGAACGATCCGCACCGCCGGTCCCGCACGAACATCACGGTCCCCGACCGGCCACCCGCGCAACCACGCGGCCGCGCACCACGCTCCCACAACGACCCGCAACGATGCTGTGCCGAACCGCCCCCGGCTGCCGAGTCGGGCTCTGAGCCCGTTAAGAGCGCGACGGGCGTTGCACGGCTGAGCGGGAAACGTGACCGACACCGTCTAGCGGTTGAAGGCCATCAGCACCAGCGTGAACAGCCCCAGCAGCACGCCGGCCACGGTCATGATCAGCGTCCACAGCCTGTCCGGCGGCACGAAGTCGCCGTGCATCAGCGCGGCCTCGACCTTGCGCTCGCGGCGCAGGCCGTACCCGATGCAGGCGATCCCGATGATCGCGAAGCCGGCGCCGATCACCTGGTAGGGCCAGGTGCGCTGGGCGTTGCTCAGCTGCGGCACCACCTTGCCCGCGGCCAGGCTCACGGCCAGCGACGTGAGGCCGGTGCGCCACCAGGCCAGGTAGGTGCGCTCGTTGGCAAGCCGTGTGCGCCTGGTGGCATCCTGGGCATCGTCGAACCGTCGGCGCTCCTGCATCAGGGTGACACTACCAACCCGCCGGACCGCTCTCGCCGCGGTGGCGCACCTCTCTGCCTACGACTAAGGTTAGACGGTCGCCGCGCGCTGCCCTCGTGGCGGCCGCCGACCGCCCGCCTTATGAAGACTCAACTCGAAGAGCTTGATTCCAACCGCGTTCGGCTGACGGTCGAGGTGCCGGCCGACGATGTCGACCACGCCTTCGACCACGCGCTCGACGACCTCTCGCGATCCGTGCGCCTGCCCGGATTCCGCAAGGGCAAGGCTCCCAAGGGCCTGGTCATGCAGCGGATCGGACGCGACGCCGTGATCGAGGAGGCGCTGGAGCACCACCTGTCTGCCTGGTACCGGCGGGCCGTGGCCGTGTCGGGCATCGATCCGATCGACCGTCCCACCATCGACTGGTCGGACCAGCCGGTCGAGGGCGAGACATTCCACTTCAAGGCCGAGGTCGAGGTGAAGCCGCGCCCCACGGTCAGCTCCTACAAGGGCTTGACCGGCGTGCGCGCGCCCGTCGAGGTGCCGCGCGAGGCGATCGACGGCGAGCTGCAGCGGCTGCAGCTGACCGTGGCCGAGCTGAGCCCGGTCGAGCGCGGCGCCGAGCAGGGCGACTTCGTGGTGATCGACTTCGCCGGCTCAATGGACGGCACGCCGTTCGAGGGTGGCAGCGGCACCGACTACGGCATCGAGCTGGGCGAGGGGCGACTGATCGCGGACCTCGAGAACGGCCTGACCGGCATGAAGGCGGGCGAGCAGCGCGACGTCGCTGTCACCTTCCCGGCGGACTACCCCGCCGAGCACCTGGCCGGCAAGGAGGCCAGCTTCGAGGTCACCATGAAGGACGTCAAGGAGCGGCTGCTGCCCGACCTGGACGACGAGTTCGCCAAGTCGGTCAGCGAGTTCGACACCCTCAAGGAGCTCGAGGCCGACATCACCTCGCGCTTCGAGGAGGCGCTGACCGAGGAGTCGAACCGCATCTTCCGCACGACCGTGCTCGACGACCTCGCCAAGCAGCTGACCAGCGAGCTGCCCGAGGCGCTCGTCCGCAGCCGCATGTCGGAGATGACCCGCAGCATGCTGGAGTCGCTGGCGGCGCGGGGGATGGAGATGTCCGACTACCTGCGCCTGACCGGCCAGAGCGCCGAGGAGATCGTCGCGTCGATGCGGCCCCAGGCTGAGGACGGCGTCGCCAAGGATCTGGCGCTCGAGGCCGTTGCCGATGCAGAAAACATTGAGATCACCGACGAGATGATCGAGGCCTTCATCCGCGAGCAGTCGACGCAGGGCGGGGAGAACCCCGACGAGATGGTGGAGCGGCTGATGGCAGACGCGGTCACGCTGACCTCACTGCGGATCGACCTGCGGCTGCAGAAGGCCCTCGACATCGTGGCCGACAACGCCAAGGAGATCTCGCCCGACCAGGCCGAGGCGCGAGAGAAGCTGTGGACCCCGGAGCAGGAATCCGAGGGCGCGGCCGCAAAACCCCCAAAGATCTGGACCCCCGGCTCAGCAGAGTCGCCCGGCGAATAGGAGAACCCCGAGTGAGCCCACTGATTCCCATGGTGATCGAGCAGACCTCGCGCGGCGAGCGCTCGTTTGACATCTACTCGCGGCTCTTGAACGAGCGGATCGTCTTTTTGGGCACGCCCGTCGACGATCAGATCGCAAACCTGATCGTGGCGCAGCTGCTGCACCTGGAATCGGAGGATCCCGACAAGGACATCTCGCTCTACATCAACTCCCCCGGCGGCAGCGTCTACTCGGGCCTTGCGATCTACGACACCATCCAGTTCATCAAGCCGGACGTGTCCACCATCTGCGTCGGCATCGCGATGAGCATGGGCGCGCTGCTCCTGGCGGGCGGCGCCAAGGGCAAGCGGATGGCGCTGCCCAACGCCAAGATCCTGATCCACCAGGTCTCGTCCGGGTTCCAGGGCCAGGCCACCGACATCGAGATCCACGCGCGCGAGATCATCGACATCCGCAAGCGGCTGGATCAGATCATCGCCAACCACACCGAGCAGTCGCTCGAGAAGGTCACCCGCGACACCGAGCGCGACTACTTCATGAGCGCCCCGGAAGCGGTCGAGTATGGGATCATCGACCGGGTGATCGACAAGCACTGATGGCACGCCCTACCGACACCAACGAGCAGCTGCTCTGCAGCTTCTGCGGCAAGAGCCAGCGCCAGGTCAAGAAGCTGATCGCCGGTCCCGGCGTCTACATCTGCGACGAGTGCATCGATCTCTGCAACGAGATCATCGACGAGGAGCTGACC
>JBJMJD010000089.1:0-14025 GCA_045806525.1 Gaiellales bacterium
AGGGCACCAGCGCCAGTTCCATCGCCGCCTACTGCGACGGCATCGCCGAGGTGCTGGCCCACACTCGCCGCCATCTGCGCCGCGACGCTGCGGTCGCGATCGTCGTCAACGACCGCCGCGCGCTCTACGACGACATCGCCCATCGGGCAGGCTTCCGGCTCGAGAGCCGTAGCGCCCGGCACGTCAACCGCCGCACCGGACGCCGCGCCGGCGAGTACTTCGAAGAGGTGCTGTGGCTGGTCGCTGCGCGCGCACGGGCGCGCGCCGCCCGCTGACGCGTCCGGTATATGCGTCGAGTTTGGATCCGAAGTAAGCTTCCCGCCTACACCTATAGGAGGAACAATGAGCGTTACTCTCGGCGATGCGGCACCCGATTTCGAGGCTCAGACCTCGGAGGGCCCGATCCACTTCTACGACTGGGCCGGCGACTCGTGGGTGGTGCTGTTCTCGCACCCCAAGGACTTCACTCCCGTATGCACCACCGAGCTCGGCTACATGGCCAAGATCAAGCCCGAGTTCGATGCGCGCAACACCAAGATCATCGGCCTGTCGGTCGATCCGGTCGACAAGCATTCCGACTGGATTTCCGACATCGAGGAGACCCAGGGCACGGCGCCCAACTATCCGATCATCGGCGACTCTGACTTCAACGTCTCGAAGCTGTACGGCATGCTCCCCGGCGGCGTCGCCGGCGATCCCGCCGACCGCACGCCGGCCGACAACCACACCGTCCGAAACGTGTTCGTGATCGGCCCGGACAAGAAGATCAAGCTGGTGCTGGTGTATCCGATGTCGACCGGCCGCAACTTCGACGAGGTGCTGCGCGTGATCGACTCGCTGCAGCTCACCGCCAAGCACAAGGTTGCGACTCCGGTGAACTGGAAGCAGGGCGAGGACGTGATCATCACGTCGGCCGTCTCCAACGAGGAGGCGGAGGAGAAGTTCCCCGGCTACAAGACCGTCAAGCCGTACCTCCGCACCACCAAGCAGCCCGCCTAGTGAGCTTGCTCTAGATCAGATAGTCGCCCACGATCGCCCGGAACTCCGGGCTGGTCGTGTAGTCGCCTGACCGCAGACGGCGTACCACCGCCACTGCCACGGGCAGCGCCAGCGCGGCCGCGAACAGGGCCAGTCCGGTGACGCTCGAGCGGTTGCGCTTCATGTGACACCCCTACAAGGTGACGGAACAGTGCTTGTATCGGCTTCGCCGCGGGGTCGCTAAAGGCCTCGTTGGCACCTGCCGATGGCGGGTACATGCGCAGGTTGCCGCTGATCGCCATCCCGATCGCCGCCGTGCTGGCGCTGGCCGGACTGCCCGGCCAGCACGCCGACGGCAGCCCTCTACCCAGGCAACTGGGACCAGCCGCACACGCGCTGCCGAGGCTGACCGTCGCGCACGCCGCAACACCGCATCGGGCACCGCTTCGCTTCACGCTGGTCGACGTCGCCGGCGCGGCCGTGCATCGATGGCCGGGCGGCCCCGTCAGCGGCAGCATCGCCGCCACCACGCCGCTGGGGTCCCACAGCTGGGCCTGGGCGCTCGCGACCACGCGTAACCATCGCTGGGCGCACGTCGTCCTGACCTGGAAGCCGAACGGCCGCACCGGCTGGGTGCGCCTGGCCGGGCGCCGCCACGTCCATGTCGCCTACTGGGTCAAGGCCGACCTGTCACAGCGGCGCCTGTGGCTGATGCGGGGACGCCACCCGCTGCTCGCCTTCCGGGCCGCCATCGGCACCCCCTCCACCCCCACCCCCACCGGCAAGTTCTACGTCACCGACCTGGTCGCCACCGGCGACCCGTACGGGCCGTTCGGCTGGTTCGCCTTCGGCCTGTCGGGCCACCAGCCAAACCTGCCCGCAGGCTGGGGCGGCGGCGACCAGCTCGCCATCCACGGCACCAACGAGCCCAGTTCGATCGGCACGGCCGCTTCAGCCGGCTGCCTGCGCGTCACCGCTCAGGCGCTCTCGAGGCTGCGCCAGCACCTGCGCCTCGGCACGCCGGTCGTGATCCGGCGCTGACGAGGGGCATCAACGCCACACATAGGATTGACCGCGATACTTCGAGGCCATGGCCTCGACACCGAGCCGATCGTGACCGCGACGCTGCTCCTGCTCGCCTCGCTGCTGGGCACGGGCCATGTCACGTCGCCGGTGGCCACACCGATCGCGGTCGGGCACCGCTATCAGCTGCCCGCGACGACGGACGTCACCCGCCGTGCTGCCGCGCTTGGCACCCTGGCCTGCCGCCCCGCCACGCGCGTGCTGCGGATGGCGCATGTGGAGCTGTTCATCCACGGCCGAGCGGCGCTGCTTCCGGCCGGGATCGGCATCGCACCGCCGGCCGAGATCCGCGGCGGACAGGTGCTGGGCGGCCGCTGCCGCTACCCGCTGTCGACCGCCGACCCCACGGGCGTGATCAGCGTCAACCAGGCCGGCCGCCGCACGCTCGGTCAGCTGTTCCGGATCTGGGGACAGGCCCTTGGCGGCCAGCGCCTGCTCGGCTTTCGCAGCCACGCATCGCTGCGGGCGTTCGTCGACGGCCGCCCCTGGCACCACGGCGTGCGAGGGATACCGCTGCGCAACCGCTCGGAGATCGTGATCGAGCTGGGCCGGCTGGTCCCGCCCCACAGCTTTTACCTCTTCCCGGAGCCAACCTGAGCCGAGCGCTAACAGGCGGGGTGCTGGCGCTGTCGCTGCTCGCGACCGGCTGTAGCCTGGGCTGCGGATCGAGCTCGTCGCAGGTGTCGCTGCCGCCGGTCAGCGCGGCCGGCGTCAACCACATCTCCGGCTTCACGCCATCTGGCCCGGCCCCCGCCGGCGAGCCGGTGAAGGTGTCGTTCACGATCGTGCAGCCGAACGGGCAACCGCTCACCCAGTACGCCACCGGCCCCGGCCCCCACACCGGCGTCCACCTGATCTTCGTGCGCAAAGACTTGGCCGACATCGTGCACCTGCACCCGCCGATCGGGCCCGGCGGCACGATCAGCCAGACGGTGACCTTCCCGGCGCCGGGGCCGTGGATGTTGCTGACCGACGTCTACCAGAAGCAATCGGGCACCAGCATCCCGCTCAACTACCAGCTGAAGCAGGACCTGCACGTGAGCGGGCGCTACGCACCGAAGCCCCTGGGGCCCGTGCGCACCAGCGTCACCACAGACGGCTACACGTTCACCATCCACCACATGCCCAAGCTGAAGGTGGCGAACGCCGACTACCTGAACGTGTCGGTGACCAATCCCGGTGGCAAGCCGGCAACGTTCACCCCCTGGTTCGGCGCGCTTGCTCACGCCGTGTTCTTCCGCCAGGGCAACCTGGCCTACTTCCACACACACATCTGCAGCCCGAACCTGCCGCTGTGCGCCGCGAACAGCGCCATCGCCGGGTCATCCACCAAGCCTGGACAGCTCAAGATCGGGATGGTGTTCCCGCAGGCCGGCAGGTGGCGGCTGTTCGTGCAGGGCCAGATCGGTCACAAAATCGTCACCGCGCCATTCTCGCTGGACGTGCAATCATGAGTTCCATGCCCTCGCCGCGACGGATCGTGATGTGGGCCCTGGTGGGCCTGTTCGTGGTGTCCCTGGGACGCTGGATCGCCTACGCGCTGGCCGCCGGCACGCTGGCCCAGAAACTGTCGTCGCAGGGGGCGGGCGCACGCCCTGCGGTGGTCGCCGCGTTCAGCCTGGGCGCGGCGCTGGCCGCAACCGCCACCGGCCTGTGGCTGGTGGCCGTCGGGCTGCGCGAGCGCTCGCGCCTCCAGCTCCACGGTTGGGCCTCGTCGAGCCGCCCCTTCAGCGCGCAGCGCCTGCTGGCGCGCTCTGCAGCGCTCTCGGCCGTCACCATCGTCGTCTTCACCGCTGTCGAGAGCCTGATCCACTACGAGGACGGCCTCGGCTTCCACGGCTGGCACTGCATCGCCGGCCCGGTGCACCAGAACGCGGCGCCGATCATGATCGCGCTGTCGCTGATGGCGGCGGCCGTCGTGACGGCCGTCGACGCAGTGCTGGCGGCAGCCCGCCGCGTGGTCGCACGACTGGTGCTGACAGCCCGGGCGCTACCGCGGGCCGGGGCCGCCTGGTTCGATCCCCGCCCAGCTCCGCTCCGCGGGTGCGCCCTGCACGCGATCGCCCCCACGCGCGGCCCTCCCCTGCCGGCCTGACCCCTGGCCAATCCGGGCGGTGTGCCCGGCCTGATAGGAGGATTCGCATGAAACGACGACGCGTGCGCGTCGCCGCCGTAACAGGCGCGGCGCTGGTCGCATTTCTGACCGTGACCAGCTCCGCGTTCGCCCACGCTGCGCTCAGCCCACCGGTGGCCGAGACCGGCGTGCTGCAGCAGTTCACGCTGGCCGTGCCCACCGAGAAGGAGGGCGCGACCACGACCGAGATCCAGCTGACCGTGCCGGACGGAGTTGCGATCGACTCGTTCGAGCCGGAGCCCGGCTGGAAGCGCACGGTCAGCTCGACCGGCTCGGGCGAGTCCGCCATCGTCAACACGGTCACCTGGTCGGGCGGCGCCGTGCCCACCGACGATGACTCGGTGTTCCGGTTCCAGGCAACCCTGACCGGCGGCAGCAAGACGTACACCTTCGGGGTGCGCCAGACCTACTCCGACGGCTCGGTGGTCGAGTGGACCGGCGCCGAGAACTCCGACACGCCCAGCCCCGTGGTCAAGGGCGTCTCGTCGATCGGCGGCAGCTCCAGCTCGACGCTGGGGATCATCGCGCTGGTCGTGGCCGTGGTGGCGCTGCTGCTGGCCGGAGCCTCGCTGCTCTCGGGGAGGCGGTCGCTGACGTGAACCGCCGCGGGCGAGCCGTGTGCGGACTGGCGTTCGCATGCCTGTTCCTGCTGGTGCCGGCACCGGCGGCGTGGGCGCACGCGGCGCTGCTGCGGACGTCACCACAGGCCAGCGTCACCGTCAACGGCTCGCCTGCCAAGGTCACGCTCACCTACGACGAGGCGGTCGAGCCGCGGTTCGCTGTCGTCTCGGTGACCAACGCCGCCGGCCAGCAGCAGGCCGGCGGGGCGCCGCGCACATCGCCGTCTGACCCGGACACGCTCGACGTGCCGGTGAACCACCTGTCGCCCGGCTGGTACCTGGTGTACTGGCGGGTGATCTCGGCCGACGGCCACCCCGTGCGCGGTGCGTTCACCTTCGCGGTCGGCCCCAACCCGGGACCGGCGCCGCAGTTCGTGATCCCGTCGCTGTCGGAATCGGCGGCCACGCCCGGTCTGGTCACGGCGCGGTGGGCGGTGTTCCTGTCGATCATGCTGGCCGTGGGATTGTTCTCGATGCGCACGCTGATCGCGCGCCCGGCGGCCGTGGTCGCGCCGCGGGCGATGCGGGCGCTCTCGATCGGCTTCGGCGTCTGCCTGGCGGCCGCGCTGATCGCGATCCCGGTCTACATGCTGGCGACCACGGCCAGCTTCGCGCTTCGCTCGGCGCTCGACGTCACGCAGATCGTGCCGCTGATCCGCTCCTCGGCGCTGGGCCGGGCGCTGGTCGACCTCGAGGTCGTGACGGCCCTGTTCGGGCTGGCGGCGGCGGTGGCGATCCGGATCGATCGCGGCACCGGCGCCCGGTCGGTGGCCGCGCTGCTGGCGATGGTCGGGGCGGTGCTGGGAGGCGGCGCGATGCTGGCGGTGCCGGGGCTGGCGGGACACGCGGCGCAGACCTCACCGGCGGGACTGTCGCTGACCTTCGACTGGGTACACATGGTGTCCGGCTCGCTCTGGATCGGCGGGTTGGCCGGGCTGCTGGTGCTGCTGGCCTTCGCCGGCGAGCGGCGCGGCGAGGTGCTAGCGACGTCGGTGCCGCGGTTCTCGAAGCTCGCGATCGCGTCGGTGCTGGCGGTGATCGCGAGCGGCGTGGGCGCGTCGATCCTGCACCTGCCGACACTGGCCACGCTGTGGCAGACCAGCTACGGCAAGGCGATCCTGGTCAAGGTGGGGTCGCTGTGCCTGGCGCTGGTGCTGGGCGGCCTCAACCTCGCGCGCACCAGCCCGCGACTGGTGGCCGCGGACGAGCGAAAGGACGCAGAGCTGGGCGCGTCAGGAGCGGGGCTGCTGCGCCGAAACGTGACCGGCGAGGTGCTGATCGTGGCCGGGATCGTGGCCGCAGCGATGGTGCTCTCGAGCCTGCCGCCGCCCGCCAAGGCGCTGGGATCGCTCGGCACGATCAGCGCGCACGTTGGGCCGGGAACCGTCAACCAGACGGTGCACGAGGGGCCCTACAGGGTCGACATCAAGATCAGCCCCAACCGCGCGGCGGCGCCGAGCGACTTCTCGATCACCATCCAGCGAGACGGAAAGCCGGTGACCGGCGCCACGGTCATCCAGCGCTTTGACATGCTGGACATGGACATGCAGCAGCAGGCATACACGCTGACCGAGGGGCCGCTCGGAACCTACTCGCGGACGACACCCGCGCTGGTGATGGTCGGTCACTGGGGGCTGTCGTTCCAGGTCGAGCCGAAGGGCGCGCCGCCGTTCACCGTGATCGTCGAGGACAAGGCGGAGGGCTGAGATGAACAGCCAGACGGCGGTACTGCTGGCGTCGCTGCTGGCCCTCGGCGCGGGGGTGGCGGCGGTGGTGATCGTGCTGCTGCTGGGGCAGGCCGTCGTCTGATGCGGCGCTCGGCGGCGCTGGTGTTCCTCGTGCTGACGGCGGCAACCGCGCTTCGGCCGGCGGCTCCGGCGCGGGCCGACGGCGACCCCTGCAGCGATTACCTGCTGGTGGGGTCGCTGTGCGTGCCCAACAACCCACGGCCGTCGCAGCCGCAGGTCGACCGCACCCAGAAGACGATCGACGCGGCCAAGCAGGGCGGATACGAGATCCGGGTGGCGGTGATCGGATCGCCCACGGATCTGGGATCGGTGCCGGTGTTCTTCGGGCGCCCGGCGCCGTACGCGAAGTTCCTGGACGCGGAGCTGCAGAGCGCCTGGAAGGGCAAGCTGCTGGTGGTGATGGCGGCGGGCTACGGCGTGCGCGATCACACGAAGCCGTATCCGGCAGGAGCGAAGGCGCTGCGGGGCCTGCCGCCGCCGGCGGACAGTACGCCGGATGCGTTGATGGCGGCGGCGACGGTGGCGGTGCGGAGGCTGGCCGCCTCGGAGGACGTGAAGGTGCCGGTGATCCCACTGGCGAAGACGACCGCACCGGCACCGACCACCGGTTCGGGATCGAGCTCCGGATCGACCAGCTTTGTGAAGTACGCGCTGCTGCTGGCAGCCGGGCTGGTGGTGTTGGGCGTGATCGTCGCGGCGATCCTGTTCTGGCCGGACGGCGAGGACGAGCCTGAGCCGGACTAAGGCCAGCACCCACCCTCCGGCGGTGGCGTTCGCCGAAGCTCACGACCGCCACCGCCGAAGGGCCAGGCTCAGGGCGTGCAGTTCGCCGTCTGCACCGAATCGCTCTCGTAGAACCGCTTTCCACTGCCAGGATCGATGCCGCTCATCTCGACCTGGGTGCTGGCGCATACGAGCCCGGTCTGGGATCGTCTGAACGCGAGCACGAGATCCATCCGCCCGTCGGCGTTCACGTCCTGAAGCTGCGAGCTGAGCGGCGCCGCCTCCGATCCCGACGGCCCCAGCCGGACGGATCCGGCGACGAGCCTGGTCGCGTTGTAGGTGGAGGTCGACAGGAACGCAGCTGTCGGCTTGCCATCGGACGAGAAGTCGACGATGTTGGGCAGCTGACCGGGCTTGAAGTCCATCGGTGCGAACAGGTGGCAGTTGCCCACCGCTTCGAACGCGTCGGTCGCGTCGAGATCGCCGTTGGGCTCCGTGTCCAGTCGCACGGACTCCGTCGCCGGCGTCAGCGGGTTGCGGAACGGGACGACGCCGCTGTGGCTATATGGATACCAGACGGCCGGATCGATGCTGCTGTTGCGGACCGGGTGGTAGTCGGCCTGGAACACGTCGGCACCGGCCATCGGCGTGTTGAACCAGTCGTCCTCCGTGGCCGGCGTGGTGGTTGGTGCGTGCTGCACCAGCAGGTCGACCGGACCCGCCCAGCCGGGTGTGCCAACCGGCCGCGTGGCTGGTGGCTGGGTATCCGTCTCACCCGACGCCCACGTGTACTTCAGCCCGTCGCTGCAGAGCTTGTTGGTGTTGATGGCCGTGCCGGAAAGGATGTGCCAGCGGGCGTCGCTCCGGGTCACGTGGTACACGAGCCCGGTCGCCACAGCCAGCATGGTGGCCAGCCCCAGGATGATCTTCGTGCGCATGGTCCCCCCATCTACGGTTAGATCTGATCGCCTCGAATCTAGCAGTTGCCCAAGAACGGCTCTCGGCGGTTTGTGATCGGGCCATGAAACCGCCATGCTCTCGCCATGCGGCAGCGTCTTCCGACGGGCGCGGTGACGATGCTCTTCACCGACATCGAGGGGTCAACCAGGCTGCTGGATGAGCTCGGCGACGGCTATCCCGCGGCGCTGGGGGAGCACAGGCGGGTGCTGCGGGAGGCCTTTGCGCGACACGGCGGGGCGGAGGTGGACACGCAAGGCGACGCGTTCTTCATCGCGTTCGGCGACGCTACGGAGGCTGTCGCGGCGGCGATCGACGGGCAGCGGTCGCTGGCCCCGACCGGCATCCGTGTGCGGATGGGCCTACACGTGGGCGCGCCCACGCTGACCGATGAGGGCTACGTCGGCATCGACGTTCACCGGGCAGCCCGCGTCGCCGCCGCCGCGCACGGGCGCCAGGTGGTGATCACGCGGCCGGTGCGGGAACGGTTGGACGACGCAGTCGAGTTGCGCGACCTGGGCGAGCACCGGCTGAAGGACATCGGCGAACCCGAGTGGCTGTTTCAGCCCGTGATCCCCGGCCTACCGGTCGAGTTCCCGCCGCTGAAGTCCCTCAGCACAACGAACCTGCCGATGCCGGCGCGGCCGCTGATCGGCCGCAGCTCGGAGCTGGCATCGGTCTGCGGCATGCTGACCGACGGCCGGGTGGTCACCATCACCGGCGCTGGCGGCACGGGCAAGACACGGCTCGCGGTCGAGGCCGCCCTCGAGATGCTGGACCAGTTCCCAAACGGCGTGTTCTTCGTGGGGCTGGCGCCGGTGTCTGCGACGACCATGGTCGTGCCCGCGATCGCAGACGTGCTGGGCGTGCGCGAGTCGCCGGGGCAATCGCTGCTCGACTCGGTGATCGACCACCTCGGCGCGCGCCGTGCCCTGCTCTTGCTCGACAACTTCGAGCACGTCAGCGAGCACGCCACCACCGTCGACCGGATCGTCTCGGGGACACGTGACGTGGCGATCCTGGTCACCAGCCGCGAGGCGCTGCGCATCAGCGCAGAGCACGAGTTGGCATTGGAGCCGTTGACCCAAGATGCGGCGGTCGAGCTGTTCGCCGACCGCGCGGGAGCGGACGCGAACGGGCTGACGGACGATGCGGCAGTCGCGGAGATCTGCCGCCGCCTGGACGGTCTCCCGCTCGCCATCGAGCTGGCCGCGGCACGGTCGAGACTGCTGTCGCCGCGAGCGCTGCTTCGCCGGATGGAGCGGGTGCTGCCGCTGCTGACCGGCGGCGGCCCGGATCTGCCGGCACGCCAGCAGACGCTGCGGTCGACCATCGAGTGGAGCTACGGGCTGCTGGCGCAACGCGAGCAGCGGCTGTTCCGGGAGCTGTCGGTGTTTGCGGGCGGCGGCCGGCTGGAGGCAGCCGAGGCCGTGACCGGCGGCGACGTCGATCTCGTCAACTCGCTGCTGGACAAGAGCCTGCTTCGCACGCGGCAGGACGACGACGGCGAGCCGCGGGTGTGGATGCTGCAGACGGTGCGCGAGTACGCGCTGGAGCGGCTGGCCGAGCAGGGTGAGGAGCTCGAGACCTCGAGACGCCACGCTGATTGGGTGGCCGAACTGGCGTCCGACGCGGCACCGCACCTGCTGCGCGGGTCCCAGGCCGAGTGGCTGCAGCGGCTGGAGCGAGAGGACGACAACATTCGCCAGGCGGTGATCTGGTCGCTCGACAACGGGGAGCCGGCGATCGCCCTTCGGATCGTGACCACGCTGGTCGACTTCTGGGATGCGCACGGCCGCTACCGGGAGGTGCGGGAATGGCTCGAGCGAGGGCTGGAAGCGCTAGCGGTCGGGGAGCTGAACCTCCGCAGCCGGGGCCTGCTCACGGCCGGGATGGCGGCGCTGCACGGAGGCGGAGATCTACCCTCGGCGAAGGTCGCGACGGCGGAGTCGATAGAACTGTCCAGGCAGCTCAGCGACCCGGCACTGACTTCGCGGGGCCTGAGCCAGCTGGCCGGGATCGCGATGGTCGAGGGTCGGTTCGAGGAGACGATCGAGCTCGGAGAGCAGGCGGCCGAGCTGGCCCGCGGCATCGGCGACGACGCGCTGACGGCGTTTGCCCTCAACTGCATCGCGGTCGGTGCGTATGAGCTGGGCGAGACCGACCGGTCACAGCGGCTGTTCGAGGAGACGGTGCGTCTGCTGCGGGCGGCCGGTGATCGACGAAACCTTGCACTGCTGATCGGCAACCTGGGCACGGTTGCGCTGCTGAACGGCGACTTCGCCGCAGCCGAGGAGGGATTCAGGTCCGCGCTCGACCTGTCCCGTGAGATGGGAGAACGGGGGCGGTTGCCGGCGGAGCACCTCGACGTCGGCATCGCCGCACTGCTGCGGGGGAGGCTGGAGGCTGCTGCCCGGCAGATCTCGATCGCGCTGGCAGACGCCAACGAGACCGGCGATGCGGTGACGGTGATCTACGCCGTGAACGCCACGGCAGGGCTGTGCGCCGCGCGCGGAGACGATCGCAGCTGCGGCGTGCTGCACGGCGCGGCGGAAGCGGCGACAGCGGAGCGCGGCATCGAGTTCACGGCGTCCGACGCGCTTATCGCCCAGCATCTGCTCGAGCCGGCCGCGCAACGGGTCGGACCGGCGGCGTGGGACATGGCACGCGCGGAAGGGCGGTCGCTCGCCCTCGATTTGGCGCTCGATCGAGCGCTCGGTGCTGCGTCGGAGCGGCTCGTCGAGCGATGACACTACAGTCGCGGCCGTGAGATCCCGATAGCTGCGGAATGAGCAGCAACGGCACGGGAGGCGTCGCCTACCTGACCACCATCGCAGTTGAGGAAGACACTCCGCAGATTCCGCTGTGGCGGGCGATCAGCGGCGGCGGAGACCTCTGGTTCGAGCGATACGGCCACGACGGCTGGCGCGAGGACGAGGCGCTGGGCGAGGCGGTGACCGCGATGGGCACGCTGCGGCTGACCATGTCGGAGGCGCGCTGGATCGCCGCCGAGCAGTTCGGCGCGGCCTGGTAGCGGTCGCCCGTGCGCGTGCAGTGGTGCGCGCGTGGCATAGACTGATCAGCGACGGGACGTGGCGCAGCCTGGTAGCGCACCTGCTTTGGGAGCAGGGGGTCGCGAGTTCAAATCTCGCCGTCCCGATACCTAGAACCGGCTTGTATGAGGGCAATCGGACTGACCCCGTCACTGACTCACGGCTGGCGACCAAGACGCAGTCGTGCCAGCGCACTGGTGTGTCGGCCATCGACGCAGTCACCCGCTTCGAGGCGGCGGCGCGATCAGCGGCCACGCTCCGAAGAACCGCGCTGAGGGTCGAGGCGTGCCAGATGGGCACCGCCGTGGGCAGTGGGGATTGCCTCGGCGTTCAGTCGGTTTGCGACCTTGCGCAGGCTTGAGCCGCGCCGGTGCATCCGCCATCATTGATGCCAAGTGATGCGAGAACGACTCTCTGGGTCGTTCGTACAGTTGGAACGTTCCGCTGTCGATGACCGTCAGAACTGGTGATGACTCGATTCGCATCCATTGCGTGCATCGGCCTCGTTGTCGCGCTGCTCGGAAGCGCCTGCGGCGACTCGGGGTTGGGCGCTGGTGGGGCTGGAAGCTGTGCGGCGATTCTTCACTGGCAGGGCCGCACCTACATGGGACTCAGCACCGCCATAAGCCCGCGCAAGACGGGAAGGCTCGGGTCTGGTCAGTTCCCGGCTTGTAACGACACTGGACGCACCGGTCACGCCCAGCAGGTTTCGGTGTATCGGCTGCAAGGAGTACCGCCGCGTCAAGCTGTGCTGACCGATACATTCGTCTTCGTCGCGGATTACACGCGGCTGCCGCGCAAGGTGCAGGCACTGGTTCATGCACCACGTTGCTCGAAGAGAACACGCGGCGCGGTCGTCGCTACCTGGGGCGGGGTAGACACGACCCACAAGGCCCAGTTCGACGGCGACATTGGCAAGCCGCCGTATCGCCTGGCACTCTTCGTCCAACGAGGGCCGCGAGCTCTGCTTCGTGCCAACATCAACGCGAAGGTAACAGACGCCACCGCTGGCCCTCCACTGACACCAATCGATGTAAAGCAGGTGCTGTGGACAGGCGGCACACTGGCGCTCGATCTCGCCTGCTCGCCAGACGGCAGTTACCGCGTCGTTCGGATAGGTCAACGCACCCCGGGCTGACGCCCTGTCTAAGCGTGAGGTCGTGAGCTGACTCGACTCTGCGGAGTCGGGTTAGCAGGTGTAGGTGAGCCGTGGAGGCTTGCTTCCGTTCGTCGCTAGCGGACAACCCAGCGTGAAGTCGCAGATGCTGAACCAGTGGGGGTCGATGGCGACCCCTTGGCCGCGAGCAAAGACAGGGCGACCACAGGACGTGTCCAGTTGGACGTAGCCGAGGTTGACCTGCGGTGTGGGCAGGACGTGGGCGAGGAAGGTGTCGAGTCGCTGCCGCAGCCGGGTGTGGTCGTGGGGCGAAACGATGATGACAGGCAGAGTGCGATAGGGACGCACGAACCCGAGGTAGCGAACCTCAAACCCTGCTCGTCGCGCCGCTTGGTGAACTGCCAAGGTGACGGCGGCTGGGCTTGAGAGCGTTTCCAACTTGCCGCCATAGTCAGTGCCGACGCCCCCGGACAGGCCGACGACCTTGCCATCTGGAAGCCGATCAGAGAATCCCTGGTACCTGAGCTTCGGTACGCGACGAGCGCCCTGGATGGCGGCGTAGCTTTCGCCCACCATCGCCGCCTGCCACTCACCTTGGAACGCGACGATGCCCTCGTGCGCGGCCCGCCGGGGCGCGGCAATCACATAGGAGAAGCCACTGCCCCGCCCGCGCACATCCGAGGGCGGCGCAGCGATCCGAATCGTGCGGATCGCCGTCCAGCCGAAACCATGAAGAATCTCGCGCAATGCGCGGTGTTGACCCAGCGTCCCGCCGATGATCTTCACCTGCGACCACGGCACCGAAAGCGGCGCTCGCCCCGGAACCTGCGGATCGCCAACCGTCCCACCAATCGTGCCACCACCGGGGCCGATGCTCGACGCGGATGCGCCACCGCATCCGGCGGCGAGGCCCAACGCCACGATCAAGACGAGCAGACGAGTCACACCGATTGGACTCTAGTGACCCAGCGACGGTTCCCAGGGCGCGACCGAAGCATCCCCGGCTACGGACAACGCTGCTTTGGGAGCAGGGGTCGCGAGTTCAAATCTCGCCGTCCCGACTCAGAGAAACGGCTCAACCGTGAGGGCCTAAGGCAGTTGAGGCGAACCGGCTGCGGGCGCTGGTCAGGCCGCCGTGGTAGGGAATGGTAGGACCGACATCGGCGCGGAGCGAGTGTCGCACACTGCCACCAATCCGAGCTTCCCTCATCGACGCAGACCTCAAGGTGCCACTGGGGCGAGGATGACGGGGGCGTAGAGCGGGGCTACGGTGCAGGCATGGTGTTCTTGCTGCGGATGTTGCTCGTCATGCTCGCCGTCCCGCTGTTCGTAATCGTCGACTGGGCGGCGTACCGCTACCTCGGCTCGACTGCGGGCGGTGTCGTAAATACAATACTGTCTTTGCGATGGGGCAATTGCCGCTAAGGTTTTCCCCGCTTGCCTTGCTTGACAAGGAGTGAGTAGGTGAGTGGTGAGTAGGTGGTTGGTGTTGCTTTCTTCACTATTAACCGCCTACGAATTGCCCAAACCACTCACTTACTCACCACTCACGTACTCGCCGCATGTCGCGCCGCGTTGTCATTACTGGGGTTGGGGTAGTTTCGCCGCTGGG
>JBJMJD010000090.1:0-29617 GCA_045806525.1 Gaiellales bacterium
AAAACCGTAGGTCGCGGGTTCAAGTCCTGCCACCCCTGTCACATCGAGATGCCCTGGAATCCCCTAGCCAAGCGAGGTGCGGGGGCGTCGGTGCCCGCTGGATCGTGGATCGGGCCGCACCGCTCGGTCAGGCGCTGACACAATGGCTGAGGCATGACCAGCCTGCTGTTTCTCGGCGGCGGCCGCCGGATGGCTCGCTCGACGAGTGCGACGTCCGACCTGACGCGCAGATGGCGCGTGCATTTGGGGGTACTGATCGGTCGCGGGTCCCCCAACTCGCATACTGGGAGCGACTATTGGTGCCGACAACGAGGAGCGGCGCCGCGGCGGCGCCGCTCCTCGTTGCCCTTCTCAGGGTGCCGCTGAAAGCCGCCTGCTGCCGCCGCAAGACGAGCCCGCGAGTGACATCAGGCGACGACGGTCTAGTCGTTGTCGCGGCGGTCGACCGAGCCAGACTTGGCAAGTCCGCGGCTGACCATGTAGCCAATCGCGATCGCAGCCACGACCTGCCATACCCAACGATCATCCCAACTGCCGTTGCTCTCGCCGGCGATGATCGTGCCCACGATCGCCGCGATCATGGCGTAGAACTCCGTCGTCATAAACGACGGCTTGGTCTCGGCCCAACTCGGCGTCCGCCGCTCGGTTCGGCCGCGCGCGTAATCCCGCTCCGCTGCTCGTGTAGACATATTGCCTCCTACCCCCTAGGACGAGGTAGGAGTTCGGCCAAGCAAGCCATCCCACCCCATGAATCTGGCTCGCTAGTAAGCCGGAACAATCTGGTACTACCCGAGCGCCGCACTCTGAAACCCCTGCTGGCTCTTCAAGCGGCACTACTGCGGACCGCGCTCGAAGCGGACCCTGTCCGACGACCCTGAGGCGATCTGGGCTTACTCGTCTCGGATGATGTCGACCGAGATCTCCACCGCCGGAAGCGTCCCTCTGTTCTCGAGCCAGTGGGTGGTGGTCCTGTCCTCGGGCCAGCCCACTCCCGGCCCATAGTCCGTCGACGTTCCATCGCGATGATCGGTGATCGTGCCTTGCAGGATGTAGACGATGCCCGGCCTGTCCACATGGTCGTGACGAGGGCCGTAGACGGCGCCGGGCTCAAAGGTGACCAGACGCATTCGAAGCTGGCGACCCGCCATGCCCTCGATCTCAGGGCCAAGGTCGACGGTCTCGAGGAGCTCCGTCGTAATCCCCGTCGTCTCAGGCGACGCAGGTTCGTCGCTCATCGCGCGCTCCTCTCTGTATCCCGGCCCAACGGTCGAGCTGCAAGCCTGGCACGAGCCGGTCTGCCGCCGCCAACCCTACGGAAGCCCGTGACCGTCCGCAAACGCTGGCGCGGCTCAGCACTCCTGCGACCAGCCGGGGTGTAGGGTCGTGCCGAGCCCGTGGTGTCAGCGAGACGCCCGGTGCCGCCACCCTGGGAGGGAGACCGCAATGGATGCGACCGCCGTTCTTCTCGCCAACCTGGCCGAGATCTACGACCAGCTGCGCACGCTCCGCGACACGGCAGGGCTGACCGAGGATGAGGCCCGTGCCGTCGACGAGTTGCTGGCGGAGATCGACCAGCTCCCCAGCGACCGGCTGGCGAACATCGACGACATCGAGTACCTCGCCAGCGCGGCCAGTCGCCTCAAGTTGACGCTCGAGACGAGGGCGGCCCGCACGCCGACGGATGAGCCGAGTTGACGGCCGGTAGTCCGGGATCGTGCGCTGCCCGGGAGCTAGGGCCGGCGCGGGCCCTGGCCCGAGGAAGAAAGCAGGGCAGACGCGATCGTCCTCGGGGCCAGAGCTGCGTGCCAGCGGCAGTGATATGCCGGTATCAACACGCCATCTACTCGGCGCGCCTCGGAAGAGGGGGTTTCTCCGAGACGGGGCGAGCCTACCGTGCCCGAGGCTGGTCGTCCCTACCGCAAACCGGGAACACCTTCCCCAGTTTGCGGTAGGGCGAAGCGGCATCGGTCGCTCGTAGCGCGAGCATGGGTCGCCCGCGTGACGCAGGCCTAGGGCCTGATCTCGAGGTCGTAGTCGTACTCGGTGACGACCTCGCAGCCGTCGTCTGTGACGACCACCAGATCCTCCAATCGCACGCCGCCGTAGTCCTTGCGATAGACGCCCGGCTCGACCGTGACCACGTCCCCCTGCTCGAGCGGCGTCGAATCGCCCAACCCCATGTACGGCGGCTCGTGCACCTCAACGCCGACGCCGTGCCCGAGCGAGTGGAAGAAGTCCTCGTCGAGCGTCTCACCCTTGCCGAGCCCGCGCACCGTGCGGTAGCCGTCGCGCTCGATCACGTCACAGGCGACCTCCCACGGTGCGCTGGCGGCCACGCCCGCGGCGATCGCCTCGGTGCTGCGCCGCAACGACTCGAGGATCGTTGCGTGCATCGCCCGCAGCCGCTCGCCGGCATCGCCGAAGCAGAACGTCCGGGTCATGTCCGCGTAGTACCGGCTCGCCTCGTGGCGCGGGAAGATGTCCATGATCACCGGCACGCCGGCACGGATTGGACCGTGGCCGAGCTCGTGGCCGAGCGCTCCCTGAGGGCCGGCCGCCACGATCGGCGGCTCGCCGCCGCAGCCGTGCTCGCGCAGGGTATCGACGATCGTTTCGCGCACGCGCTCGCATGTGAGCGCCTCCCCATCAAGCTGGAGCACGCCGCCGGCATCCGGCGATGCCGAGCCGATCATGCCCCGCGCCGCGTCGAAGGCGGCCTCGGTTGCTCGCTGTGCGGCGCGTATCCCGTGCAGCTGGCCGGCATTCTTGTGCCGCCGGCGTGACGTGAACAGCACGCGGTCGGGCGTCAGCGTGATGCCCTTGCCCCGCAGGTAGTCGCCAAGTGCCAGCGGAAAGTTCGGCGGCACCGCCACCGCATCCATGCCCGCTCGCTCGAGCATCCGCCGTACCGTCTCCATCCGCGCCTCGTCCAGCGGCCAGCCTTCGAGCACCAGGTCGCGGCCGCCGAACTCGTCCACCATCCAGATCTCGTTCGCGGTCGACTCGCGGCGCACGAGATCGACCTCGAGTTGGTTGGTGACGATGATGCGCCGATCGCCCGACTCGAGGTACGTGAAGGGGTCGCCAACAGTGATCCCGGTGGCAACGAACATGTTGGCGTCAAGCAGCGAGTCGGCGTGGATCAGCAGCGCGTCGGGCACGCCGGGCAACCTACCACGCTGGTAGCGTCACCTATGATCGACCTCGCCGGCCCTCATCCCGTCGTCAGGAGATGCAACTGTGCTGCTTCACCTCGGAACCAGTGTCGCGTGTCGCGACGGCGCGCTCGGCGAACTCGCCGATGTGGTGATTCACCCGGACACTCGACGGGTGACGCATCTGGTCGTGGCGCCACACCACCAACGTGACCAGGCCCGGCTCGTCCCGTTTGAGCTTGTCACGTCGGCGGCCTCCAAGGAGATCCACCTCGACTCCACGACCGCTCAGGCACACGCGCTTCCCGAGGCCCAGCAGTACGCGTACGTTCGGATCGACGAAGGCCCGCTCCCGGCCGACGACCCTGGCGCCGTGGGCATCGCGGAGGTGATCAGCGCGCCCTTCGACGACTACGGCAGCACGTTCGCCGCGGCCCCGATCAGCTACGACGACCACATCTCGGTGATCTATGACCGGATCCCGCGGGGCGAGGTCGAAGAACGGCACGCGAGCCAGGTGGTCGGCTCCGACGGCGAGCGGATCGGCCGTCTGGACGGCCTCGTCGTCGACGAACAGGGCACCATCGTGCAGCTGGTGCTCGAGCGAGGTCACCTCTGGGGGCGTCGCCGGGTGACGATCCCGGTTGACGCGGTCGCACACTTCGACATGGACGGCGTCACGCTGGCGATCTCCAAGTCCCAGGTCTCGAAGATCCTCCCGGCCGGCTAGGTGTCACCCCGCAGCGGCCCGGGCCGCCTCCGCGACGGGCTGATCCTGGTCGGCGCCCGCCAGCACCGCTCCGGTCGTGGCCGACCCGATCAACACCAACGACGACGCGAACAGCCACGACACGATCCCGAAGGCTGCCCCGATCAGCCCGTAGCGGCGGGCGTCGGTGGACATGACGGCCGGCATGTAGACCCGCGACGCGACCGTGAACACGGTCAGCGCCACCGCCGTCAGGATGCCGGTCGGCAACAACCGCCGGCTCCGCACGCGGCCGCCCAGCAGGATGTACGGCGTCACCGCCCAGATCAACGATCCCAGCACCAGCGGCAGGTAGATCCGCAGCGCGCGGCTGTCGGCCTGTCGCAGCTGCGCGCGCAGCGGCGAGATGGCTGCGAAGTAGAGCGCGAACGTGAACATCCAGACCAGCGCCCGGAACATGCCCCGTGCCCGGATCCGGGTCAGCCCCCACGCGTCTTCGTAGATGCGCTGCAGCGCCTGGGCCATGCTCAGCACCGCGTAGGCCAGGATCACGATCCCGAGTGCGGAGATGCCACCGCGCACCTGGTCCGGCGATGCGAACAGCTGGCGAACCGCGCTTGCGCCGGCGCCGGTCAGCGAGAACCGATCGACCAGCGTGTCGCCGAAGGAGGTGTCGGCGCCGAACACCGATGACGTCAGGATCGTCGTCGGGATCAGCGCGATGAACAGCTTCGACGACAGCGCCAGCGCGCGCTCCAGCGGTTCGACCATGACGAACCGCTCGACGATCCTGCGCGCAAGTGCGATCAGGTCAGCCACCCAGCGATTCTATGGCGGCGGCCAGCGACGGCACCAGCCGCTGGTCACGGCCCGACGTAGGCGAAGGCGGCCTCGTACCCGCAGCGTCCCGTGAAGCTGAAGCGGAAATGCTGGTCATCGGCCTCGAGCAGCTCGGCCACCACCTCGCGGCCCGCTTGATGGTGGCCCGGGATCACGCAGGACACCGCACCGGGGCTCTGGAACGGCTCGCGGATGCGAACGGTGACGGCACGCCCGGCCCGGAACCAGCCGCGCCCCGGTGTATGGTCGATCTCGATCCGGCTCGAGACCACCTCGAGCAGGTTGCTGGGCTTGAACGCCCACGGGAACTGCTCGAGCGCGGAGCCACCCAGCCGTCCAGTGTACACGTCCTCGAGCGCACGCCGCTGGTCCGCGTCCGCCCGCTCATCCACGTGCAGCACCCAGCTCCACGGCGACCGCGGCTGGTCATCGCTGTACCAGACCACCATCACCACGCACAGGCCTGCCACGTCGAGGTCGCCGATCCTCCCCTGCTCGATCCGCCACGACAGCGAGCCGGTGCACTCGCCGTACGTCGATCGCCCGCCACCGCTGCCGTCGATCCGTCGACAGGGACAGATCGCGTCGCAGTTGCAGGCCTCGAGGTAGGTGCCGCTGATGCTCCAGGGCGTGGCGCCGACCTGTGTCTGGGCGGTCATCGCGCAATCCTCCCACACCTGGCCACACCCGGATCTCACCGGGAGATCACCGCTCCTCATCCTCTTCCCGGCAGCCGCGGTGGCATGATCGATCCATGACCGAGCTGATGAGGTTGGTCGACACGGAGCAGTTTGCGCGATGCCTCAAGCTGGGCCGCCCGCGCGCCGATCTGTATCCCGTGGACAGGGAACAGCAGCTGCTTGCCATCGTGCAGGCCCAGACCGAGATCGCCGCGGCACGGCCCGAGCCCGAAGCGGTCATGCGGATCGTGGTGGCGCTCGCGCTGGAGGTGATCGGCGCACAGGCCGCCGCGGTCGAACCGGCCGGCGGCGGCCAGGTGCACGTTCTGGGCACCACCACGCCTCACCGGCTGGATGCGCCTCTCGTCCACGACGGCAATCCGGTCGGCACTCTCAGCGTCTACGCCGACCAGCCGCAGGCCTTCACCACCGCCGATTCCGAGACGCTGACGTTGCTGGCGAGTGCGGTCGCCGCTCACCTGGCGCGCGCCTCGGCGCAGGCGCCGGCGCGCGGGCACGCCTGGGATGACCCGCTCACCGGCCTTGGCAACCGTCACGCCTACGAGCGCCGGATCGCGCACGAGTGCGCGCGGCGCGGACGGGACGGTGGCCTGCTCACCCTCGCGCTGGTCGATCTCGACGGTGCCCGGGGCGACGGCGTACGTCGTACCGTGGCGGCCGTGCTGCAGCGCTGGACGCGGTCGATCGACGGCGTCTACCGGATCGGCGAGGACCGGTTTGCGCTGATCCTGCCGGGCGCCGACGCGCAGTCCGGGCGCGCGCTGGCCGAGCGCATCGCCGAGCGGCTGGTGGATGCCCATCCGCTGGCGGCCTCAGCTCGGTTCGGCGTCGCTCAGGCGGGCGACGGGAATCCCGAGCTGCTGCACGCCGCCGCGGAGGCCGAGCTGCTGCGCCCGCGCGCCGACGCAGCCTAGTTCGAGGTCGACTTCTAGATCGCTACGGAGGGCGCCGTCTGATGGGCGGTGCTCGGCGCCGGCGCCACCCGCGCGGGCGGGGGCGCGCCGTGGTGCGGGTTCGACTTGGCCGCCACGAACGCCACCATCGGCACCGCCACCAGGCCCAGGATGACCGCCGCTATCCGCAACGCGTTGGTCACGAGCCTCGGATCATGGCCCGGTCACAGCCGGCATCGTGTCCGTGGTGGCGTCGTCCGGCCGGCCGCCCGCGCCTTCGGTCAGAAACC
Source organism: Gaiellales bacterium (assembly GCA_045806525.1). Taxonomy (GTDB): domain Bacteria; phylum Actinomycetota; class Thermoleophilia; order Gaiellales; family JAICJC01; genus JAICYJ01. The sequence continues at coordinate 6,589 of JBJMJD010000090.1, forward strand.
GGCCCAACCGCCGGGTCTCCGCGGGACCGAGCGAGATCGCCGACACCGCCCGGTCGGTGTCCCAGATCGAGAGCCGCGTGTGCCGCTGATCAGGGTTGCCACCCAGATACCGGGACACCCGCAGCGCCCGCGCGCGGCTCTCGATCAGCGAATGCGGCGCGAAGAACTCGACCAGCTTGCTGCGGAGCGGAGCGGCGCACCACGGGCAGTAGCGGTGGCGGCTCTCGACAGGTTGAGCACACGACGGGCAGTCAGGCACCGGGTCGCTCCGTTCGATCGACCGTTCGAGCATACCCCGGTACGCTCAGGGCGTGAAGTCGCGCGGGATCCTGTTCGCGGTGCTGGCGCTGTGCCTCGCCGGCCTGTCGCTGGCAGCCGCGCGGCACCACGTCTGGGTGATCACCGCTGCGGCGCTGGCCCTGGCGCTGTGGATGGCCGACCTGGCGCGTCGCGACCTGCGTGCGCGATGATGGTGGCAAGGAGTCGCCCGTCCGGAGCAGAAAGAGGACGCGTCGCTCCAGAATCCGTCACCCGGTCAACCATGGCAGACCTCTCACCGCAGCTCGAGTCCTACCTCGACCATCTGCGCGCCTCCGGCGCGGCCGGCTCGACGCTCCGCAGCTACCGCACCGATCTGCAGCAGCTGCAACGCTGGATGCAGGCCGCGGGTGTGGCGCTGGAGGCGGCCGACACCGCAGCTCTGCGGCGCTATGCCGCCTACCTGGGCACGCTCCGCTATGCCCCTGCCACCGCATCGCGGAAGCTCTCGGCGATGCGCGGGGCCTACGCGTGGCTGTTCGCCCGCGACCTGGTGCCGCGCGACCCGGCCGCGGTGGTGCCGGGGCCCAAGCAGCGGCGCACGCTGCCGGCCACGTTCAAGCCGTCCGAGCTCGATCAGCTCCTGGATCCGCCCGTCGATGACGATCCACGCGGGCTTCGCGACCGCGCGCTGCTCGAGCTGCTCTACGGCTCCGGGCTGCGCGCGTCCGAGGCCTGCTCTCTGCGCATGCGCGACGTCGACCGCGTCCGCCATCAGGTACGGGTGACCGGGAAGGGCGACAAGCAGCGGATGGTGCCGCTGGGCGGCGCCGCCGAGCAGGCGCTCGACCGCTACCTGGCGCGAGGTCGTCCATCGCTCGACCGCGGCCTGGCCGACCGGCTGTTCCTGAGCGTGCGAGGACGGCCGCTGCAGCCGTCAGACGTGCGCCGGTCGCTTGAGCGGTCGCTCAGCCGTCACGGCCTGGCGGCGCGTTCCCCGCACGCGCTGCGGCACTCATTTGCCACTCATCTTCTGGAGGGCGGTGCCGATCTCCTCAGCATCCAGGAGATGCTTGGCCACGCATCCGTGGCCACGACCCAGGTATACACCCACGTGAGCGTGCGGCATCTTAAGACGGCGCACGCACACGCGCACCCGAGGGCACGATGAGCGACAACGACGCACTCCAGATCTGGCTGCAGTACAAACAGAGCCCTGACCCGCATCTGCGCGAACGCCTGATCCTGACCTATGCGCCGCTGGTCAAGTACGTGGCCGGCCGCCTCGGCACCGGCCTGCCCGCGCACGTGGAGGAGGGCGACCTGGTCTCCTACGGGCTGCTGGGCCTGATGAATGCGATCGAGCGCTACGACCCTGGCCGCGACATCAAGTTCGAGACGTATGCGATCAGCCGCATCAAGGGTGCCATCATCGATGAGCTGCGCTCGATGGACTGGGTGCCGCGCTCGGTGCGCAGCCGCGCCCGCGAGATCGAGCGCGCGATCGCCGAGCTCGAGAACCGCTACCACCGCCCGCCCACCGACGAGGAGATCGCCAAGGCGCTGGGCATCACCGAGGAGGAGTTCCAGGACAGCCTCACCCAGATCTCGCGGTCGTCGGTGGCGGCGCTGGACGAGCTGTGGACGATCTCGAGCTCCGGCGGCGACACCGTCTCGCTGATCGACACGCTGCAGGATCCGAACGCCGACGATCCCTCGCTGGAGATGACCCGCACCGAGGTGCGCGAGGCGCTGGCCCTCGCCATCGCCAAGCTGCCTGAGCGCGAGCGCACCGTGATCACGCTCTACTACTACGAGGAGCTAACGCTGCGTGAGATCGGCGAGGTGCTCGGCGTCACCGAGTCGCGGGTGTCGCAGCTGCACACCAAGGCGATCCTGCGGCTGAAGGCCAAGCTGCAGGGCAGCCTGGAGCGCGCCTCGCTCGAGCGCAACCGCTAGCAACCCGCCGCGGACAGACCCTGAGCGTTCCTTGCCGCCTCGCTCGTGCCGCGAGTAAGGTGAACGTCCCACACCTGTTCACCACGCGCGAAAGGGTCTGCAGATGCCTCACAGGGAGCCCGGAACAATCCGCAATGTCGCGGTGATCGGCCACCGCGGGACAGGCAAGACGTCGCTGGTGGAGGCGCTGCTGTACGAGTCCGGTACCGTCAACCGGCTGGGCAGCGTCGCGGACCAGTCCACGGTTTCCGACTTCGACGAGGACGAGCGCAGACGCGGCATGAGCATCTCGGCGGCCGTCACCCACCTCGAGTGGGAGGGGCGCCTGATCAACCTGATCGACACGCCCGGCGAGCCCAGCTTCCAGGCGGACGTGCTGTCGGCGCTGCGCGTCGTCGAGGGCGCGATCATGACCGTCTCCGGCGTACTCGGCGTCGAGGTCGGCACCGAGCGGCTGTGGCGCCGCTGCGACGAGCTCGGCACCTCGCGTCTGGTGCTGGTGAACCTGCTCGATCGCGAGCGCGCAGACTTCTTCGCGGCCCTCGAGCAGCTGCGCGAGCGGCTCAGCGACAAGTGCGTGGCGGTCGAGATCCCGATCGGCACCGAACAGGATTTCCGCGGCGTGGTCGACCTGGTGCACATGGTCGCCTACCTGCACGGCGAGGACGCCTCCGGCCACGACGAGTCGGTGCCGATCCCCGACGACCTCAAGGCCCTGGCCGACGAGTACCACGACAAGCTGATGGACGTCGTCGCCGAGACCTCGGACGAGCTGATGGAGCGCTACCTGGACGGCGGCGAGATCACGCGCGAGGAGATGGCGGTGGCCCTGAAGCAGCTCGTCACCGATGGCCAGGTGTTCCCGGTCGGCTGCGGCGCCGCCACCCGCAACATCGGCTCGCACGGGCTGCTCGACCTGATCGTGGAGGGGCTGCCGTCGCCGGCACGCGCCCGCAACGTGCCCGAGACCGGCGGCGCCAGCACGCTGGCCTACATCTTCAAGACGATCGCCGACCCCTACAGCGGCCGCATCAACCTTATGAGGGTCTACGCAGGCACGCTCAAGGGTGACTCGCAGCTGGTCAACAGCCGCACACACGGCAAGGAGCGGGTCGGCCAGCTGCTGATGCTGCAGGGCAAGGACCACACGCCGGCGGACGAGCTCGGCGCCGGCATGATCGGGGCGGTCGCGAAGCTGAAGGAGACCAATACCGGCGACGTGCTGGCCGACGTCGACAAGCCGGCCGCCGTGGAGCCGATCGCGCTGCCGGCGCCGGTGGTGGCGTTCGCGATCGAGGCCCGCAGCAAGGGCGACGAGGACAAGGTGCACGCCTCGCTGCGGCGCCTGCAGGAGGAGGACCCGTCGCTGGACGTGCACCGCGACGAGGAGACCGGCGAGATGATCGTGGGCGGGCTCTCCCAGATGCACGTGGAGACGGTGCTGGAGCGCATGCACCGCCGGTTTGGGGTGGAGGTCGACCTGAAGCCGCCGCGCGTGCCCTACCGAGAGACGATCCGCAAGCCGGCCCGCGCCCACGGACGTCACAAGAAGCAGACCGGCGGCCGCGGCCAGTTCGGCGACTGCCAGATCGAGATCGAGCCGATGGAGTCGCACGAGGGCTACGAGTTCGTCGACAAGATCGTGGGCGGCGTGATTCCGCAGGGATTCCGCCCGGCCGTGGACAAGGGCATCCAGGAGGCGATGCGCAAGGGCGAGCTGGTGGGCGCGCCCGTGGTGGGCGTCCGGGTGCGGCTCGTGGACGGCTCCTACCACAACGTCGACTCGTCGGAGATGGCGTTCAAGATCGCCGGCTCGATCGCGTTCAAGCAGGCGGTGGCGTCAGCCGACCCGGTGCTGTTGGAACCGATCATGCGGCTCGACATCGCCGTCCCGGAGGAGAACGTGGGCGACGTGATGGGCGACATGAGCAGCCGCCGCGGCCGCGTGCTGGGGATGGACCCCGGCCCGGGAACCACCGTCATCCACGTCGAGGTGCCGATGGCCGAGGTGCTCGGGTACGCGCCAGACCTGACCTCCATGACGGGGGGTCGCGGCGACTACACCATGCAGCTGCTGCGCTACGACGAGGTGCCCGCGCACGCTGCACAGGGCGTGATCGCCGCCGCCCAGCGCGACAGGGAGATGGTCAAGGCCTAGGTCTAGGCGGCCTAATCCAGGATCTGGATCCGCACGCGCTGCCACCCGGACAGATGCACGATCCGGGCGGCATGCGCCGACAGGTCGAGCACACCCCGGCCGAATGGGCCGCGGTCGTTGACACGCACCTGCACCGACAGACCGGTTGCCAGGTTCGTCACGCGCAGCTGGGTGTTGAACGGCAGCCAGGGACTGGCGCAGGTGAGCGCGTTGGGGTCGAAGATCTCGCCGTCGGCGGTGCGGTGCCCGGCAAAGCCGGGGCCATACCACGTGCTCTCGCCGTAGAACACGTTGGACGGCGGCGATGAGCCGCCACCGGAGCCGCCGGAACCCCCCGAGCCCGTCGAGCTGCCGGTGCTTCCGCCGTCTCCGTGGCTGTCGGCCAGCTCCGTGCGGCGCTTGCGCTCGCCGGCCAGGAGCGTCTGGATATGTGCGTTGACCTGCGCCAGCACGGCTCGAGCACGGGCGATCGCCGTATCCAGCTGCGTGCGGGCGGTGGACGCCTCCTGTTCGGCCGTGGCCGCCTGCCGAACCGCGGCCTGCTGAGCCTGCTCCTGGGCCTGGATCGTGTGCTCGGTGGCGCTGATCTGGGTGATCAGGTCGCTGCCGGCCGAATCCGCCCGGCGCAGCACGTCGACGCGCGACAGCAGATCCGAGAACGAGCCCGCTGCCAGCACGTAGGCAACCGGATCGCCGCCGCCGTTCTTGTAGGTGGCCACCAGCTCCTGCGCCAGCATCGACCGGGCCGATTCGAGGCTGCGACGGCTGGCCGCCAGCTCGAGCGCGGTGGTCACCTCGGCAGCGCGCGCGGCCGCCAGCTGCGCTCGCGCCGTCGCCTCGTGCGCGGCCGCCGTGTCGCGACGCGTCTGCAGCTGATCGAGGCGGTGCATCACGGCCGCGGCCTGTGCTCGCTGGGAGCCGACCGTCGAAGCGCCGGCCGCCGGAGCGGCCGCAATGATCAGGGCCAGCACGACCAGCGGAGCGGCCAGTGTGCGAGGCAAGGGATGAATCCGCCGGCGATGTGTCAGCTTTGTTCTCCCAGGAAACAGACGGGCTGCCCCCAAGCGCCCGTATTCGAGCGCCGGAACCTTACCACTCCCGCCGGAGGCCGCTTGCCGTCCCCAACCTCCTGTCAAGAAATCCCCGCAAACCGCGGCAACACGGTCACGTGTGAGTTAGACTCAGGCCCGTCGCTCGACACCGCGGCACCGCAGCATGATGATCGAGATCCGCCGCCAAGACACCGATACGACCTGCGCCGTCTGCGGTCGCACCGTGCTGCTCGGCGAGCGGCTGGTCAGCTTCCGCAGGATCGGTCTGGAGGACGCGATGGTGTGCGAGCTGTGCGTCGACCAGGCGGACGCGCGGGGCTGGACACGGGAGGGTGCACCCGCCCTGCCGGTCCAGTTGGCCGGCCGTGAGGAGCGCGGCCTGCGTGCGCTGCTGCGGCCGCGCAAGCGGCATGTGACGGCGCCAGAGCCGTTCGATCCGGAGCTCCTGCCCGAGGATCCGGCCGACGCCGTCGAGGCCAGCCTCGAGCTGTTCAACGAGAGCACGCATCCGCGCACCGTGTCGGGCATCGCCCGCACCCTGGGAGATCCCAGGGTGAGCGTGGTGCGGCGCAGCCACCGCGAGGTGGTCGTGACGGTGGCGTGGGACCTGTCCTGGTACCAGTACCGCGTCGACATGCTTGGCGCACAGACCGTCACGCTGCAGCGCCGCGGCGAGGAGCTGGCCGAGCTCGACGGCAGGTTCCTCGACTGGAACGCGCAGGCCGAGCCCGACGGCACCGTCGCGCTCGCGTCCTGACCCGCCCGTCGTCCGAGATGATTGATCGAGGTCTCTCGCTGAGCCTGGCCGCTGCGACCGGTCTGATGTCAACGGTGGCTTGGGTGGCTACGTCTGCGAACCGTCGCCTCGTGGCGTCCTCGGTCACGCCAATATTCCGGATATTGACGTTCCCTCGATCCTTGCGACGCTCGGTTCTCGCCGTCCAGGACATCACGGAGACATCGATCAATCATCTAGGCCGGTCCGTCGATGCGCGGGAACGTGCCGGCCGCCCGCGGGCGCCTGCGATCGCGCGTCGTGCGCCGGTTGTCGGCGGTCGCGCTCTCGCCTCGGCGGCGGTCGTTTGATGCGCCGTCGCGGCGATCCATGATCACCTCGACCTCGGGGTTGTGCCGGTAGTACTCGGTCATGCGCTCGAGCATCTCGTCCTCGAGCTCTCGGGGGATCACGCAGTAGATCATCTGTGTAGTAGACAGGCTACGGATGCCCGCCGTCAAGCGGATATGCTCATGGCGTGGCCGCCCCCACCGCTCTTGAGTGCTTGCGATGCAGGCGACGCTACCCGGTCGTGCAGATGCCCGGCGGCTGTCCATCCTGTTCCGCCGAGGAGTGTCCCAGCAACGTGGCGCCGGTCTATTCGCGCATGCAGTCACTGAAGCCGGGCAAGCTCAGCGGCGACGGGCTGCACCGTTACGCCGCGCAGCTGCCGATTCCGCGCGAGCGCCTGGTGTCGCTGGGCGAAGGATCGACCCCGCTTGTCTCGATTGGCGCGCTGGGCCGCGAGTTCGGGCTGCGACGGCTGATGATCAAGGACGAGCGGCGAAACCCCACCGGCTCCTGGCGCGACCGCTTCTCGGCGCTGGCCGCCTCGCAGCACGCCGGCGCCGACGCCACCGTCGGCACGGCCGGGGGCGACGCGATGGCGATGTCGATGGCCGCGTACGCGGCCCGCGCCGGACTGCGCTCCGTGGCGCTCGTCGACGCTGCTCTCGAGGAGGGCGGCCGCGTCCTGGACGCGATCGAGTGGGTCGGGGGCCGAGCGGTCGGTGTGTCCGGGCTTGAGGCGCGCTGGTCACTGCTGGCCGACGCCGAACGGTCGCTGGGGTGGCGGGCCGTATCGAACCGCAGCATGCCCCCGATCGGCAGTGACCCGATCGCGTGCGACGGCTACCGCACGATCGCCTACGAGATCGCCGAGCAGCTGGGCTGGTCCGTGCCCGACCTGGTGGCCGTCCCGTCCGCGCTGGGCGACGGCATCCAGGGCATCTGGCGGGGGTTCCGCGACCTGGCAGCGTGGGGAGTGGTGGACGCGACCCCGAGGATGGTGGCCGTGGAGGTCGGCGGAGCGGTCGCCAGCTCGCTGGCCGGCGGCAAGGACTGGGTGGCTCCCAGCGGCGACGTGCACAGCCTGGCGCGCTCGCTCGGCGGTATCACCGGCACCGTGCAGACACTGCAGGCGGTGATCGAGTCGGAAGGTCTGGTGGTGCGGGTTACCGATGCCGAGCTCGAGACGGCGCGGATCGTGCTGGGTGAGAGCGAGGGAGTGTGGGCGGAGCTGGGCGCCGCAGCCGGGCTGGCAGCCGCGCAGAAGCTGTCGTCGCGCGGCGACATCCCGGCCCGAGCGCACTTCGTGGCCGTCGTAACCGAGCACGGCCTGCTGGACGAGATGGCGCAGGTGCCGCCGATGCTGGAGACGGTCGATGCGCGTGTGGATGAGCTGCTTCGCGTGCTGGCCGTGCGCGGCGAGTAGAGTCAGCGCCGACACGAGCGACCCAAAGGAGCACCGTTGCGACTGACCGAGCTGACCGCCGACCTGCAGACGCTCAGGGAGAACCTGGCCGACGAGCTGCTCGCGATCAACCGCTTCGAGGAGCAGGCCTTCTCGCTGTCGGACGAGGACGCGAAAGAGGCTGTACAGCGGATCGTCGACGACAAGAAGGACCATGTCGCGCGGCTGCTGAAGCTGCTGCAGAAGCTGGATGTGAAGCAGCGCGAGAAGATCGAGCACGTCTGAGGGCGGCTCGGCGAAACGGCGGCCGCGGTATACTTGGCCCCCGCCGTTGCGGCTGTAGCTCAGTTGGCTAGAGCGTCTGCTTGCCATGCAGAAGGTCGAGGGTTCGAGTCCCTTCAGCCGCTTCAATCCCTGTCGTTAGCTCGCGGTAGAGCGCGCTTGTGGTGACAGCCAGGCCGGCGGTGATTCCTATCGGCACGGAGGTTTGAGCGGCCTCGCCGCGGGTATCCGGCCTCCATGACGCAGCATCATGAAATGGCTGGACATGAGCCGTCAAGCAGGCTGCACCGGAATAGACCGATGGCCAGCACCGTCGATGTCGCTGTGGGGATGCTCGGCATCTGGCTGTTCATCTCGGCGGCCGCGCTCGCGCCGCATCAGATGTCCGCATCGTTCGCACGCGGCGCAATGTTCAACGGCATGGTGGTGGGCGGATTCTTGATCGCCGGAGGTCTCTATGCGGCGATTCGGGCCAGTTCCACGCAGCGGCTGACGCGTACCTACCGGCGGCGCTACTGGAGCATCTGTACGCTCGCCGTCAGTGCGTGGCTGATCGTCTCGCCATGGGTACTCGGCTTCAGCGACAGCACCCGACTGCTGTGGAACGCGGTCCTCTGCGGCGGCGTCCTCACCGCGTTGTCCATCGTCAACCTGCTCGTCACGTGGCACCTCGGACACGACCAGCACCCCGGCTTCGTGGCGTAGCAGCATGAGCGAGAAGCCGCAACCACCGTTGCCGGCCGATGACGGCGAAGCCCGCTTCGATGATGAGGGCAGCGCCATCGGGCACCCTGAGCCCGACGAGACCGGGCTGCCGAAGCAGAAGGACGAGGAGAAGAAGCAGGCCAAGCGGGATTAGGGTCGCCGTGGCTTGCTGCTCCTGACGAGGCCCGCGGCCGGCGCCGTCGTCGAGCTGCGGCAGTCCGGATGTGTGTGAGGGCGGCAGCCTTCCCCCAGGATGGCCTGCCGCCCTCACCGGACGCGCGCCACCCCCAAGGCCATCTGGCGGAGCCGAGGCGCGCAGTCAAACCAGGTCTTCCCGAGGCAAGGGGGGCGGTAAACATGACTGGGGATCCCTCGGCGGATTCGCTGCGATGGGGCTACCATCGACGGCGGAAACTTCGGCGACCAGGGAGGCGACATGTACGCGCGCGTAGCCACATTCCAGAGTGACCCGGCCGACATCGACGAGGCGATCGCGATGGTTCGGCGCGAGGTCGAGTCCAACGAGACGCAGCCTGGCCTTGAGGGCGCGAAGATGCTGATGCTCGTCGACCGCGAGACCGGCAAGGGAGTCGGTATCACGTTGTTCGACACCGAGCAGGCCATGCAGCGCGGCGACGCGGCGCTGAACGCCATGAGCCCGGGCGGCGGCGAGCGGCGCACCTCCGTCGAGTTCTTCGAGGTGCCGGTTCAAACGGTCATCTGATCGGATAGGATTTTCGGTCCCTCAGACTGGAGGTAGTCCATGTCGTGGAACCTGAAAGGCAGCTACGTCGAGACGTGTTCGTGCGACCTGATGTGCCCGTGCAACCTGTCATTCGACCACGGCGCCACCTACGACTTCTGTCGCGTGACTCTCGTCTTCAACATTCGAGAGGGACAGATCGAGGGCACCGACATCGCTGGTCTCAAGGTCGCTGCAATCGCCGACACGCCGAAGGTCATGACCGACGGTAATTGGCGGCTCGGCGTGTTCGTCGATGAGCGAGCCAGCGACGATCAGCTCGACAAGCTGGTCAAGGTCTTCGGAGGTCAGTTGGGCGGACCGATGGCGGGGCTTGCCCCGCTTGTGGGCGAGATGCTAGGGGTTGAACGAGCCGCCATCGAGGTGATCGAAGACGGCGTTCGCCACAGCGTGCGCGTCGGCGATGTGATCGACTTCGAGATCGAGGACGTGGTGCCGTTCGGCGTGGAAACCGGTGAGCCGGTCCGGTTCTCCGGCATGTTCCACCCGGTCGGATCCGACCTGACGATGGCGGAGGCCAAGCGCTCGCGGATCAACGCCTTCGGCATCCAGTACGAGGGAAAGACCGGGCTCTCGACCTCCGAGTTCTCCTGGGCAGCCTGAGCGCATGATCGCGGCTGCTCCCGACCAGGCTTCCGGGGCGGGGATCGGCCCTGCATTCGCCGCCGCCCGCGCCCGGCTCGGGCTGGTTGCGCTGCTGTTCGCCCTGGCCGGCCTGGGCTGGTGGTGGACGGCAGCTCGGATGCGAGGGATGGACAACGGGCCGTGGACCGGGCTGGGAACCGCCGGCTGGTTCCTCGCGGTGTGGGTGGTCATGATGGCCGCCATGATGTTGCCATCGGTCGCCCCGACCGTGGCCCTCTATTCCCGGATGACCGGCCGCAGATCACTGGTCTCGCCGTGTGCGTTCGCGTCCGGATATCTCGTCACATGGGCCGCCGCCGGTGCGCTCGCGTTCGCCCTCGCCGCAGCCGGTGGTGCGGTCGCCGGTGACGTCCTGTCATGGGACCGCGCCGGCCGATGGGTTGCGGGGGCGACGCTGATCGTCGCGGCCGTCTACGAGCTGACACCGCTCAAGGACGTCTGCCTCGGTAGGTGCCGTAGCCCGCTGGGCTTCTTGCTCGGCTCCTGGCGGGCGGGGTGGTTCGGCGCATTCCAGATGGGTGCGAAGAACGGGGGCTGGTGCGTCGGTTGCTGCTGGGCGCTCATGGCCGCGCTGTTTGCACTGGGTGTCATGAGCATCGTGTGGATGGCCTTCGTGGCCGGCCTGATCGCGATCGAGAAGACCGTCCCGTGGCGTCGCGCAGCGGTCTACGGGACGGCCGCGATCCTGCTCGGGGTCGGCGTGTTGGTGCTGGTCGCCCCCGATGCGGTCCCCGCCCTCACGACGCCGGGGACGAACCCCATGCCGCAGATGGGCATGGGCTCCTAGCCTCACACGCTCGTTCCGACCAGGCGACCGACGACCATCGTCAGCGCCATCGCCGCCAGGCCCCAGATCACCACCCGCAGCGTGCCCCGGCCGGCCGGGGCGCCGCCCAGCCGTGCGCCCATGAAGCCGGTCAGCCCGAGCGCTATCAGCGTCGCGGCCACGGTGAGCTCGATGCGCGTAGCTGCCGGCGACAGGATCAAGGCCAGCAGCGGCAGTGCGGCGCCGACGGTGAACGAGGCGGCGGAGGCGCCCGCCGCCTGGAAGGGGCGGGCGTGCGACAGCTCGGTCATGCCCAGCTCGTCCCGGGCGTGTACCGACAGCACGTCGCCGGCGCTGAGCTCGTCGGCAACCTGGTCGGCGAGGGCGGCCGAGAGCCCGCGACCGCGGTAGATGGCGGCCAGCTCGTCGCGTTCGCCGGCCGGATCCTCGGTCAACTCATGCCGCTCGAGGCGGAGGTCGGCGCGTTCGGCATCGGCCTGCGAGCTGACCGAGACATACTCTCCGGCCGCCATCGAAGCCGCTCCTGCCACCAGCCCGGCGATGCCGGCGGTGACGATGGCGGAGCGGCTCGATTCCGCGGCGGCGACACCGACGATGATCGCGGCGACCGAGACGATCCCGTCGTTCGCGCCCAGCACTGCCGCGCGCAGCCACCCGGAGCGATGGCTGAGATGCGCCTCTGGGTGCCTCGCGATCGTCACGACCCGATCCTAGGTGAACGGTTACCCGGGAGCGCTCGCACCGGCGGCAATCGCGGCCTGGGCGGCTGCGTCGAAGCTGGTGAGCTGGAAGGGGACGAGCTCTCGGAGGCGGGTGTCGTGTGCAACGGTCGGGTTGCGGAGCCCGTCGATCAGCGGCCGCGCGACCCCGGCCTGGACGGGCGTCACCAACCGCAGCCAGAGCGAGGACAGCCTCGGCGTCAGGAAGGGCACCTCGACGATCACGGGACGGCGGTGACGGAGCTTCGCGATGCGCTCGATCATCTCCCGGTACGTCATCACCTCCGGTCCGCCTGCGTCGAACGTCTCGCCGATTGCCTCGGCGTTTCCGCAGACGCCGGCGATGTAGCGCACGACGTCGTCGGCGGCGATCGGCTGTGTCGGCGTCGAAACCCAGCGCGGGCACACCATCGCCGGCAGCCGGTCAACCAGCGCCAGGATCGTGTCGAACGCCGCGCTTCCCGGCCCGACCACCATCCCGGCGCGGATGGTCGTCAGCGGCACGCTGCCCTCCGCCAGGCAGCGCTCGGTCTCCCGACGGCTCTCGAGGTGCTCCGAGAGGTCGTCGGACTCGTCGCCCAGGCCGCCCAGGTAGACGATCTGTGCCAGCTCCCGTGACGCCGCCGCCCGGGCGACGATCGACGCGCCGCGGCGGTCACGGGCGGCGAAGTCGTCGTGGCCCAGCGAGTGGACGAGGTAACAGACCACATCCACGCCATCCAGCGCCCGATGGATGCTGGTCGGGTTCGTGACGTCGCCCACCATCCACGTCACGTTGTCGTGACCGTCGGAGTGCGGCCGCCGCGACACCGCCACCACCTGGTGCTCGCGGGCGAGCACCGGCAGTAGCGCCGATCCGACCGTGCCGGATGCACCGAGCACCGCGATCCTCATCCAGGCACCCCGCGGGCGAGGTTCCGGAAGTAGCTGCGGCTGACGCGGGCGTGCAGGCGCGCTTGCACCTGGTTGTAGACCTCGCCGGTCCAGGCCGGCGCTCCGGGACGAGCCGCGAGCCTGGGGTAGTAGCCGGCGATGGCCGACCGCAGCTCGACGTCGCCGTTCCGATCCTCCATCGAGAGGATCAGCGATCCGGACGGGCGGCGGGCCAGCAGGCCGCCGGTGATCGGGTATGCCGCGGAGGCGCCCGTGGCTGAGACGTCGTAGCGGGGAGGCCCGAAGCGGAGCAGCACCGGTCCCCTGCGGCCGAGGCGCAGCTCCGACCCGGCGCGGCTCTCATACCTGCCGACGAGGCCGCCGGTGGTCCGTGCCACTGCCCGCCAGTAGGCCGCGCCCAGCGCGGCCGCCCCCTCGGCAGAGCGATCGGCCGGCGGGCCGGTCACGACCGCCCGCTGCGTCGACTCGGTGGCCCCGTCCTCCCTGCGGCGGTGCGATGTGCTCCAGCCGACCAGGTCGGGCCGGCGGGTGCGGATCATCCCGCGTCGAAGACGATGCCCTGGGCCAGCGGCAGCTCGGTCGAGTAGTTGACCGTGGCCGTCTGCCGGCGCATGTACGCCTTCCAGGCGTCCGAGCCCGACTCGCGCCCGCCGCCGGTCTCCTTCTCGCCGCCGAAGGCGCCGCCGATCTCGGCGCCGCTGGGGCCGATGTTGACGTTCGCGATGCCGCAGTCCGATCCGGCCGGCGCGAGGAACCGCTCACCCTCGCGCAGGTCGCCGGTGAAGATGCACGAGGACAGCCCCTGCGGCACATCGTTGTGCAGATCGATCGCCTCCTGCATGTCCGTGTACGTGATCGCGTAGAGCACCGGCGCGAAGGTTTCCTCGCGGACGACGTCGGTCTGCCCGGGCATCCGCACGATCGCCGGCCGCACGTAGTACGCGTCCGGCCAGCGGTCGGCCAGCACGCGTTCGCCGCCGCTGACGATGCCGCCGTCGGCGCGCGCACGTTCGAGCGCGTTCTGCATGTCCTCGAAGCCGTCCTGCGAGATCAGCGGGCCGCAGAGCGTGCCGTGCTCGCGCGGGTCGTCCACCTGCACGCTCGCGTAGGCCCGCTCCAGCCGGTCGATCAGGGTGTCCGCCACCGACTCGTGCACGATCAGGCGCCGCAGCGACGTGCAGCGCTGGCCGCAGGTGCCGACGGCCGCGAACAGGATCGCCCGCACGGCCAGGTCGAGGTCGGCGCTGGGCGTCACGATCATCGCGTTGTTGCCGCCCAGCTCGAGCAGCGAGCGACCCAGTCGTGCCGCCACCTTGGGCGCCATCGCCCGGCCCATGGCGGTTGATCCGGTGGCCGACACGAGCGGCACCCGCGGGTCATCGACCAGCGCCCGTCCGGCGCTGCCGACGATCACCTCGACCAGCCCGTCCGGAGCGTCGCCGAAGCGTTCAAGCGCCCGCCGGAACAGCGCCTGACAGGCAAGCGCGGTCAGCGGCGTGCGCGAGGACGGCTTCCAGATCACCGGATCGCCGCACACGAGCGCCAGCGCGGCGTTCCAGCTCCAGACCGCGACTGGGAAGTTGAACGCGGTGATGATGCCGACGGGCCCCAGCGGGAGCCACGTCTCCATCATCCGGTGTCCGGGCCGCTCGGATGCGATCGTGAGGCCGTACAGCTGTCGGGACAGGCCCACCGCGAAGTCGCAGATGTCAATCATCTCCTGCACCTCGCCCAGACCCTCCTGGCCGATCTTGCCGGCCTCGAGGGTGACGAGCGCGCCCAGCGCCTCCTTCTCCTGGCGCAGCTCCTCGGCCAGCAGCCGCACGAGCTCGCCGCGCCGCGGTGCCGGCACGTCGCGCCAGACCCGGAACGCCTCGACCGACCGCGCGATCGCAGCCTCCGCGTCGGCCTGGCTGGTCGAGTGGAGGTTCGCGACCGTCTCGCCCGTGATCGGCGTGCGCACCTCGAGATCGCCGCCGCGCAGGAGCGACGAGTCGATGCCGAGACGGGCGAGCAGTGCGTCGGTGTCCTGTCCAGGAAGGGTGGTGGTCATGGCGGTCTCCGTCAAGCGTTGCAGGTCGGGGCGGACATCGAGTGTAGCTACGATCGGCGCATGCAGGCGTCTGACAGGGGCGCACGGGCGGGCATCCTGGTGACCGGCGCGAGCGGCTATCTGGGCCGCGAGCTGCTGGCTCAGGCTCGGGCCGCCGGTCCTGATGCGACCGGCACGCATCACACCAACGCGACCGCCGACGTGTCCCTCGACGTCTGCGACAGTGCCGCCGTCGACGACCTGATGGCGCGCATCAGGCCGGGCGCCGTGGTGCACACGGCCTACCTCCAGGGCGGCGACCGGATGCGGCAGGTGAACGTCAACGGGGCCGCCCACGTCGCGGCAGCTGCCGCCCGTCATGGTGCCCGGCTGATCCACCTGTCCACCGACTTCGTGTTCGACGGCGAGCTGGGCCGGCCCTACCGGGAGGACGACCCACCCGGGCCGGTCAACGACTATGGCACCTCGAAGCTCGACGGCGAGCGTGCCGTGCTGGAGGCGCACGGCGACGCACTGGTCGTCCGCACCTCTCTGATCTATGCCGGCCCCCAGCCGGGCGCGGCCGAGCGGATGGTGCTGGACGCTCTGGCCGGCCGCGCGGATGTGGCCTTCTTCGAGGACGAGCTGCGCTCGCCGGTGGCGTGCGGCGACCTGGCGGCGGCGCTGCTGGAGCTGGCGGCGCTGCCGCAGAACGGCCTCCTGCACCTGGCCGGCCCGGAACCTGTGTCGCGGCTCGAGTTCGGGCGGCTGATCGCCGCCCACCACGGCGCCGACCCGGCTGGGCTGCGTGCCGGCCGCAGCGCCGACCGCGCGGCGCGACGACCGCTCGACTGCGTCCTCGACTCGTCCCGTGCCTACCGGCTGCTGCGATCTCCGGTGCGCGGTGTGGGTGCGGTGCTCACCTCCCAGCGTCGTGGTGCGCTCTAGACTTTCCAGCCGTGGCCACCGCCGACCCCACCACCCTGTCTCGCGCACGCGGGCGCGCCGTCACGGCACTGACGTTCGAGCGCGCCGCGCTGGTAACGCTGGGGCTACTGTGGCTGGTGGTCGTGACGGGCGGCCTGGTGCGACTCACGGCGTCTGGCCTCGGCTGTCCCCACTGGCCGACCTGCGAGGCCCACAGCTTCGTGCCCAGCACCGGCTACCACTCGGTGGTCGAGTTCTCCAACCGCGTGATCTCGGGCATCGCCATGGTCGCGGCGGTGATCACGGCGGTGATCGCGTTTCGCCTACCCGGTCTGCAGCGAGGGGTGGCGTGGGGCGCGGTTGCGGCTGCCGCCGGCACCGTGGCGCAGGTGCCCCTGGGCGCGATCACGGTTGCCTTCGACCTCAATCCGCTGCTGGTGATGTCGCACTTTCTGCTGGCGATGGCGGTGGTGGCGGCGGCAACCTGGGTCACCTTCCACGCGGTTGACCAGGCTCACGGCGGCGGCCGGGAACGGCTGGTGTGGACCCGGCCGGCGATGCTCGGGGCGGCCGCGGTGGTGCTGTGCCTGGCGCTGGTCACGACCGGGGCGTTCGTCACGGCCGCCGGGCCGCACGCCGGCGCCACCGACCGGCCGATTGAGCGGTTCGGTGACTTCTACAACGCCACCTGGGTGCACGTGCGCGCGGCCGTGTCGTTCGCCACGGTGTTCCTGATCCTGGCGGTGGTGCTGTGGCGAACCGCCCGGGGCAGCCTCGCCCAGCGGCTGTCCGTGGCCGGTGTGGTGCTGACGCTCTGTCAGCTGGCCGTCGGCGAGTACCAGTATCGCAACGGGTTGCCCTGGGAGGTGATCGCTGTGCACGTCGCGATCGCCGGCACGCTGGTGATGACGATCGTGACGGTCGCCTCGCTCGTGGCGTATCCCCCCTCATCGCGGGGAGTGGGATCACTCGAAAGGGGGTAGGAGCCGGACCGCGCAGGCGAGAAACTGAGAGTGGCACCTGCGCTCCCTGTGCCCGGCCCCGCCCATCTGCATCGAGAGGATGTCTTGCTCGTACGTCCCGGTTCTGCCCAGGACCCCCACGGCGCGCGCCTGGCCTCCTACAGAGCGCTGCTGGGGATGTCGAGGATGCTGTTGGGATCCGGCAGCCTGGACGAGCTGCTCGACCGCATCACCGATGAGCTGAAGCGGCTCGTGCCCTACGACGTGCTGACTGTCTACCACGTCGACCCGGTTCGCAGACTGCTCGTGCCCCTGCACTCGGTCGACCTGTATGCAGCCGAGATCCTCGACGCGCCCCTGCCGATGGGCAGGGGCCTGACCGGGTGGGTGGTGGAGCACCGCCTCGCCCAGAACGTGCCGGCGGCACACCTCGACCCGCGCATCCAACTCGTGCCGGGCACCGAGAGCGAGCCGGAGACGATCGCAGCCGTGCCGCTGATGGTGCGCGACCAGCCGATCGGCGTGCTCAACGTCTACCGCCTGGGTGAGGGGGTCACGTTCAGCGACGACGAGTTCGAACTGATCTGCCACTTCGCCGACCTGGCGGCGCTGGCGCTGGACAACACCCAGATCCGCGAGCAGCTGACGCGCGAGGCGCAGACGGACTGGCTGACAGGTCTCTTCAACCACCGCGTCTACCAGGAGCGGGTGCGTGCCGAGCTGGAGCGGGCGCACCGCTACAAGCGCCCGATGGCGGTGGTCACCTTCGATCTGGATGACTTCAAGCTCTTGAACGACGTGCACGGCCACATGGAGGGCGACCTGATGCTGCGGCGCGTGGCGTCGGCTGCGGGCTCGGTGCTGCGGGCCAGCGACTCGGCCTTCCGCGTGGGCGGCGAGGAGTTCGCGATCCTGATGCCCGAGACCGGCAAGCGCGCCGCGAAGGCGGCGGCCGACCGCCTGTGTGCGCGGGTTCGCCAGCTGCCCGGCCCGCGCTCGCTGACCGTGTCCTGCGGCGTTGCGGCGTTTCCCGACGATGCCAAGAACCCCACCGAGCTGCTGGCCGCCGCCGACGCTGCGCTGTACGTCGCCAAGGAGCGAGGCAAGGACCGCGCCGCGAGCTACTCATCGGCGGTGCGGGCGCAGCGGGACACCCGGGGCGCCGCCGGTCGTCGGCAGGAGTTGGAGTCCCTGACGCAGATCAAGCTGCTGGGCGCGCTCGCGACCAAGCTGAACCGGCTGAACGACGTCTGGCAGATCGCCGAGACGATCGTGGCCGAGCTGCGCACGATGATCGACTATCACAACGCCCGCGTCTACCTGCTGGGCGACGACCAGCGGACGCTGGAGCCGGTCGCGTTCGGCGGCAACCTGTCCGAGTACGCCGGCGAGACGTTCGACGCGCTGCGCTGCGACGTGGGAGACGGGATTACGGGCACTGCCGCCGAGCGCGGGCAGACGCTCAACGTCGGCGACGCGCAGCACTGTGAGTTCGCCGAGGACATCGAGGGCAGCGCCGACATCGAGGAGTCGATCCTGGCGGTGCCGCTGCGCTACGAGCGGCGCACGATCGGCGTGATCGTGCTGTCCAAGCTGGGCCTCGACCAGTTCTCACAGCTCGCGGTGCGGCTGCTGGAGCTGCTGGCGGCGCAGGCCGCCGTGGCGTTCGAGAATGCACGGCTGCTCGAGGCGGAGCGACGGTCGGCGGCGGTCTCGAACGCGCTGCTGGAGATCGCCACGATGGCCGCCACCGATCCGTCCGTCTCCGCGGTGGCCGCTCACCTGGCACACGTGGCGCGCAGCCTGACCGGGTCGCGGGCGGCGGCGGTGGTTGTGCCGGCGGATCCCGAGACCGGCCGTAGCCGCGTGCTGGCTTCGACCGGCGACGCCGGGGTGCGCGCGATCGCGACGGCGGCCGTGCGGGCCGGATTCCCGCGGCGAGACGAGGTGGAGCTGGTGGACGTCGCCAGCCTGCCGGGGCCGGCGGCCGAGGTATCGGCGCTACCGGCCGTGGCGGCGGCTGTGCCGGTCAACGGCGCGCTGCTCGTGGTCGTGTGCGACTCCTTCTCGGAGCGCGCGCAGGCGGTGCTGGTGGCGGTCGCAGGCCAGGGCGGCCTTGCGCTGCGCAGCGCCGAGCTCCTGGCCGGCCGTGCGGTCGCAGACGTCGCGTCGTAGCCCAGAGGCCCGCTGATAGCCTTGTGACCTCGGGCGACGTGGCCGAGTGGTTAGGCAGAGGCCTGCAAAGCCTTGCACACCGGTTCGATTCCGGTCGTCGCCTTACGCGGGGAACGCGCCCGGCGCGGTGTGACCGTGGACGAACCGCACCTGGCAGCGCCGATCCGAAGCTTCAGGCCGAGACCTGCGCTGTCGATACGGTGGGCATGAAGCGCCCGCCCGATCCCCGCCTCGAGATACGCCGCACGGTGCGCCGCGGCGAGCGCACGATCGACGTGCGGGTGATCACCTACCCGGACGGCGCGCGCCGCAGCTAGCCGAGCGCGCTCTTACGAGACGAACGCCTTTCGCACGGCGGCCGCCGTCCACCTGTTGGTGCCGTGGATCGTCGGAACACCTTGGTCGTTCAAGTGTGCGGCGATCTCAGCCAGCGACATCCGTTTCGTGAGCATCGCGTTGATCTTCTGGCGCCAGGTGAAGTCCTGGTTGTTACAGAATTTATGTCCCAGCCGGACGTTGTCCGGGGTGAGGTGCCCGCCGTGCATCTTCAGCCGCGGATAGTGGTCGGCGGTCGGCGACCAATCGGAGCACGGCGGTGCCGGATCGAAGTACCTGCGACCCCGAAAGCAGTAGCACCGGGGCATCTCGCAGCGCACGTCGATGAGCTGACCGTCCTTGGCCAGCTGCCAGAGGATGCCGCCGGCTCCGAGCGCCTCCAGCTGTTCGAGGGCTGATGCCGGTTTGGCCCGAGTCCCCGTGTCGGCCGGCGCCATCAGCCTCCGGCGAAGGTCTTCATCAGGTTCAGCGCGGCCGGGCCGAGCGCCACCACGAACATCGAGGGGAAGATGAAGATCACGGTCGGGAACAGCATCTTGACCGGCGCCTTCATGGCCTTCTCCTCGGCGGCCAGCTGGCGGCGCACGCGCATGTCCTGCGACTGCACCCGCAGGATGCGCGACAGCGCGATACCGAGCTGGTCGGCCTGGATGATGGCGCGGGCGAACTGCGACACCTCGGGCGCGTCGACGCGCTCCGACAGGTTCTTGAGCGCCGCCGAGCGGCTCTGGCCGATCCGCATCTCGTGCAACACCAGCGAGAACTCATCGACCAGCGGACCCTCCATGCGCTCGCTCAACTTGAGGAGCGCCTGGTCGAAGCCGAGACCGGCCTCCACCGACACGCACAGCAGGTCGAGCACGTTGGGCAGGTCGGCGCGCATCAGGTCACGTCGGCTGCGGACGCGGTTATTGATCACGAAGTCGGGAGCGATGAACCCGATGGCAGCGCCCATCACCCCGATCATGAGACCGATCACCGGCGACATCGCACCGCTGATCACCGTGAGCAGGCCGAACGTGATGAACAGGCCGGCAAGCCCGGTCTTGAGCGCCAGGTATGCCTGCGGCGACAGCGTGCGGGCCATGCCGGCAGCGAGCAGGCGGTTGGACACCTGATCGGGGTTGGTCTTGGGCATCAGCTTCATGGTGATGGCGGCCAGGCGAGCAGCCATCGGGCCCAGCAGGCGGTCGTTGACGCTGCGCCGCGTCTCGATCTCGCGCTGGTTGCGTGTGCCGTAACGACGAGCCCGCCTGACCGACAGCGAAACCTCTCGCTGCCGGACGGTGAGGCCGGTCAGCAGCACGTAGACGGCTGCGAAGAACACTCCGATTCCGAAGATCATCAACAACATGCGGCTACTCCTTGAAGGACACGATTTTCTTGATGATCATGGAACCGATGCCCATCATCACGAGCGAGCCTGCGACCATGACCTTGCCCATCGTGGTCGTGAACAGCACCGACATGTAGGTCGGATTCAGGGCGAAGATGGCCAGGCCCATCAGAAACGGCATCGCGATCAGCACGTAGGCCGACATCCGGCCCTGCGCGGTCAGCGCCTTCACCTTGCGCTCGAACTGCTGGCGCTGGCGGACCGTGTCCGAGACCATGTCCAGGATGTCGGCGAGGCTGCCGCCGACGGTGCGCTGGATGTTCACGGCCATCACGACGAAGCCGAAGTTGTACGAGTTCATGCGATCGGCCATCGACTGCAGGGCGTGCTCGGAGTTGGATCCCAGCTGGATCTCGGCGAGCACCCGCGAGAACTCCTTCGCGGTCGGATCGGCGCCCTCGCGGACGACGCTGGTGACCGACTGGTTGAACGCGTGCCCGGCCTTCAGCGACGCCGCCATCGTGATCAGCGTCTCGGGCAGCTGGCTCTCGAACAGGGTCAGCCGCTTCTTGGCCTTGAGCCGCACGTAGAACGCGGGCACGAGGCCGCCCAGGATCAG
Source organism: Gaiellales bacterium (assembly GCA_045806525.1). Taxonomy (GTDB): domain Bacteria; phylum Actinomycetota; class Thermoleophilia; order Gaiellales; family JAICJC01; genus JAICYJ01. The sequence goes on from JBJMJD010000090.1 coordinate 27,666, forward strand.
CGCCGCCAGCGCAAACAGGCCGCGATGGCCGAGGATGAAGGCGGTGATGAATCCGAACAGGATCGCCGTGCCGATCTGGATGTAGAACAGCTCTGCGGTGCGCAGCGGCAGGTCGGCCTGCTCCAGGTTCGCCGACATCCGCTTCCAGAAGTTCATCGAGCCGATGATGCGCTCGGTCGAGATGAACAGCTGGTGCAGCAGCGAGATGCGAGACGTGGGGGTGGCCTCGCCGTCGGCCTCGACCACGACGCTCTTCTTGCTATCGGTGTAGGGCGCGATCCGTTTCTGCAGGATCACATCGGGCCGCGCCGCCATCACCAGGATCATGGCCATCAGGACGAAGAACCCGACCAGGGCGGCCATCACGATGCGGCCGGACGCGCCGGTCGGCAGCTTCAGGCCACCGCCGCTCTTCGTGGGCGGGACGAAGGTGCCGGGCGCCTTCAGCACCTCGCGAGCGTCGCCCAGGCCGGGCGACGACAGCGCCAGCACCAGCGGCGCGCCGGGCGCAACGGCGCTCTGGTAGATGTAGGTGTAGCTGCTGCCGAGCTCGCTCTCGATGGTGCTGTAGATGCCGGCCAGGGCCGACGAGTCGGTCACCGAAGTGGCCGTGCCGCCGGTGTCCGTAGCGATCTGGTTGAGGGCCGCCTGAGCGGCGCCGCTGGTGGCGATGCCGACCGTGTAGACCAGCACGCCCGCCTGCTTGGCGGCCGCGATCGCCTCGTCCAGCGTGGCGGTGTCCGACTGTGACGAGCCGTCGGTGATCAGGATCATGACGCGCCGCTGCGCGGGTGCCGTCTGCAGGTCCGCGGACGCAAGCTTGACGGCTCCGTAGAGCGCCGTGCCAGGCGCCCCGCCGGTGCCCAGCTGGCTGATCGCCGTGTCGATCTCGGTGCGGTCAGGGCTGAGCCGCGCCGCCGGGTAGGCGGTCGAGTCGAAGCCGTACACGCCGAGCAGGTTGCCGTTCTTCTGGGCGCTGACGAATCCGTGCGCGGCGGAGATGGCATCGTCCAGCTTGGTGCCCTTCATGCTGTTCGAGGTGTCGATCACGAGTGCGATCGCGGCGGGTGCTCCCGGATCGACCATCTGCACGTTCGCGGCCGGCACCTGGGCGCCGTTCTCGACGACCTGCAGATCGGGGGCCTTGCCGGGCGTGGGCGACTGCACCGTCACCCGGACGGTGGGAAACGCGCTGGTGTCGACCTTCTGCACCTGCAGGCTCCCGCTCGCCGACGCCGGAACGGCAGCGAGAAGGGCCGCGAGGGCGGTGACGATGGCGATGCGGAGGCGCATTACTGTCCGACCGCCCTGCCGAACACGCCGGCGGCTGTTGCGCTTGAAGGCCGCTCGCCGCTGTCGGGCAGGAAGAAGTTGGGCGGCAGGTTGACGCCGTTGCCGGCCATCTTGTCGAGGAAGTGAGGCTTGATGCCGCTGCAGGTGAGCGGCCCCAGCAGACGATGCCCGGTCTCGGCCTGCTCGGCGGCGTTCTCCACCGGCTTGGCGATGAAGATGTCCTGCAGGGTGACCACGTCGGACTCCATCCGCAGCACCTCGGTGACATGGGTGATGCGGCGGGTGCCGTCGACCAGGCGCGATACCTGCACGATCAGGTCGAACGCGCTCGAGATCTGCTCGCGGATCGCGCGCAGCGGCAGGTCGACGCCTGCGGTCAGCACCAGCGTCTCGGTACGGGCCAGGGCGTCACGCGGGTTGTTGGCGTGGACGGTGGTCAACGAGCCGTCGTGGCCGGTGTTCATGGCCTGCAGCATGTCCACGGTCTCGGGTCCACGACACTCGCCGACGATGATGCGGTCGGGCCGCATACGCAGGGTGTTGCGGACGAGGTCGCGGATCGTGACCTGGCCCTTGCCCTCGATGTTGGATGGGCGCGACTCCAGGGTGATCACGTGGTCCTGCTTGAGCTGGAGCTCGGCCGCGTCCTCAACGGTGAT
>JBJMJD010000091.1:0-20343 GCA_045806525.1 Gaiellales bacterium
AGGGTCAGGAACAAAGCCGCCACCGGGCTCGCCAGGCCCGTGCCGACCGCCGCGAGCACCGCGATCGACCGGCGTCCGCGCTGGTGTGCGAGCAGCACAGCGAGCCCGAAGGCGACGCCGAGCGCGAAGGGCAGCCGGCCGGTGAACAGGAGCGAGCCGGCGCCGACGCCGAACCAGATCGCGCCGACGCGCGCACGGCGGCCCCAGCGCGCGCGAGCGAGCGGCTCGAACAGTGCTGCGGAGGCGACCGCCGACAGCGCCCCGGCCAGCCACGGGCCGATCAGCCACGCGAGCGGGGGGAACAGCACGCTGTACGCGGGCGTGTGGTGGCCGCCGTACCACTGGCCGTTCCAGATCGTGAAGCCCTCCTCGCCGAAGAGCTTCGCCCGGAACGTGTGCGCGGCCATGTCGACCGTGTGCGGACGCACGGCAACCCAGAGGGCCGCGACGAGGATCGCGAGCAGCACCGGCGCCAGCCGTTCGAGCGCGGCGCGCCGATCCGGCTTGGCATCGCGGCCGGGCAGGATGGGCGGCGGCGGCGGCGTATGCCGCGCTCGCGTTGGCGCCGCGACGGTGGAAGAAAGTCGCAGCACAGCGGTTCCAAGGCTAACCGGCCAGCCGGTAGACGATCCTTTCCGGGATGCGGCGCAAACTGCGAGCGGTTCGGGACCGCCTGCGCAAGGCGTACGGACGCCCGCGCCTGCGTCCGCACCGGCGGCCGGTCGACGAGCTGATCCTCACCGTGCTCTCGCAGAACACCAACGACCGCAACCGCGACGTCGCGTACATGCGCCTGCGTGAGCGCTTCCCGAGCTGGGAGGCGGTGCGGCGCGCCCCCGAGGACGAGGTGGAGGCGGCGATACGGCCGGGCGGCATCTCGCGCGTCAAGGCGCGCCGCATCCGGGCGATCCTCGACGACCTCGACGGCGACGATCTGGCGTGGCTGGCGGACGCGCCGATCGAGACCGGCCGCAGGCGGCTCGTCGGGCTGCCCGGGATCGGGCGCAAGACCGCGGCCTGCGTCCTCCTCTTCTCCTACGCGATCCCGGACGTCCCCGTCGACACGCACGTCTACCGCGTCGGCTGGCGGCTCGGCTTCTGGGACCGGAAGTCGAAGTTCGAGGACGCGCACGACCTGCTGAGCGGCCTGGCCGAGGACGGCGCCGACGCGTACGAGATCCACACGAACCTGCTCCGCCACGGCCGCCGCATCTGTACCGCACGCAACCCGCTCTGCGAAGAGTGCCCGCTGCTGTCGCTGTGCCCCTACGGCCAGGCAACCCTCGAGTGAACGACGTACTTACTTGAGGGTTTCGCGGGAGACCGGGGCCGAGCTTGCGCTCGTCGGCATCGCCGCCGTCTGGGGGCTCACGTTCACGATGGTCCAGGACGCGATCGCCGTGCTTCCGACGATGGCTTTCCTCGCGTACCGCTTCGCCGGCGCGACCGCCATCGTCGCGCCGATCGTCCGGCGGCGGCTGGCGGCGCTGCCGCGCGAGGGAATCCGCGCCGGCCTGCTGATGGGCGCGTTCCTGACGGCGGGCTACATCTTCCAGACGCTGGGGCTCGAGCACACGACGCCGTCGAACACCGGCTTCATCACCGGGACGTTCGTCGTGCTCACTCCGGTGCTCGGCGCGTTGTTCCTGCGCCAGCGCATATCGCGCGGCGCGTGGGTCGCCGCGGCCGTGTCCGCGCTCGGCCTCTACCTCTTGTCGGGCGCGGGCGGCCACTTCCACCTGCGCGGCGACGGGCTCGTCTTCGTCGCCGCGGTCGCGTTCGCCTGCCACATCCTCGCGACCGGCCGTGCCGCGTCGCGCTTCGACGTCGGCGCGCTGCTCGTCGTCCAGCTCGCCGTCGCCACGGTCGTCTGCCTCGCGATCGCGGCCGCGGGCGGTCAGCTCGAGATGCCGCACGGACTGAAGGTGTGGTCGGCGCTGGTCGTGACGGCGGTCTTCGCCAGCGCGCTCGGCTTCTTCGTCCAGACCTACGCGCAGCAGCACGCGCCGCCGGCGCGCACGGCGCTGATCCTCGCGTCGGAGCCCGCGTTCGCGGGGCTGTTCGGCTGGCTGCTCGCGCACGACCACCTGTCCGCCGTCGCATGGTCCGGCGCGGCGATGATCATGGCGGCCATCGTCGCGGTTGAATTGCTGCCACGCTGGCGCACGACCGAACCGCTGCCGGAACAGTGAGGCCAGCGAGCTGGGCCTTCGTCAAGCGCACCGGCCGCGCGTTCTACGACGACCAGATGACCCACCACGCGGCGGCGCTCACCTACTACGGGCTGATGTCGCTGTTCCCGGCCGCTTTGCTGGGCATCTCCCTGCTCGGCCTGCTCGGCCAGTACCCCGACACCTACAAGTCCGTCGTCTCGTACCTGCACGACGTCGTCCCGAAGCAGACGCTGAACGCGCTCGACGACTCGCTGCGCGCGGCGATCAAGCACAAGGGCAACGCGGCGACTGCCCTGGCCATCGGCGTCGTCACGGCCCTCTACGGGACGACCGGCGTCCTGGAGGCCGCGCGCCGCGCGCTCAACGTCGCGTTCCGAGTCGAGTCGGGCCGCAGCTTCCTCCACCGCAAGGCGCGCGACATCGCCTCGAGCTTCATCCTGCTCGGGCTGGTCCTCATCACGCTGATCCTGGTCTTCGTCGGCGGCAAGCTGGCCGACCACGTCCTCGGCGGCAACGGCGCGCACGCCTGGAACATCGTCCGCTGGCCCGCTGCGGTCGTGATCGCGATGCTTGCGTTCGCCTACGTCTACTACGTGACGCCGGACCTGCGCGTGCGCGACTTCCGGCAGATGCTGCCCGGTGCGGTCGTTGCCGTCGTGCTCTGGATCGCAGCCTCCTGGGGGTTCTCGCAATACCTCTCGCACTACCAGAGCGTCAGCGCGATCTACGGCGCCTTCGCCGGCGCGATCATCCTGGTCATCTGGGTCTGGCTCTCGAACGTCGCGATGCTGTTCGGGGCCGAGATCAACGCCCAGCTGGCACGTGGACGCTCGCCCGACAACTTGCTATAACCACGCTTAGATTTTTCAAGCGGAGGTATTTCATGGCTAAGACAATCGGAATCGACCTGGGCACCACCAACTCCTGCATGGCCGTCATGGAGGGGCCGGAGCCCAAGGTCATCGAAAACGCGGAGGGCGCCCGGACGACGCCCTCGGTGGTCGCCTTCACGCAGGGCGGCGAGCGCCTCGTCGGCGCGGTCGCCAAGCGCCAGGCGGTCACCAACCCCGAGAACACGGTGTTCTCGATCAAGCGCTTCATGGGCCGCAAGGAGGCGGAGGTCAAGGAGGAGGAGACGATGGTCCCGTACCGCGTCGTCTCCGGCCAGAACGGCGACGCGCGCGTCTTCGCCGGCGGCAAGGAGTACTCGCCGCCGGAGATCAGCGCGATGATCCTCCAGAAGCTCAAGCAGGACGCCGAGGCCTATCTGGGCGAGACCGTCGACTCGGCGGTCATCACCGTCCCGGCGTACTTCAACGACGCGCAGCGCCAGGCGACGAAGGACGCCGGGAAGATCGCCGGCCTCGACGTCAAGCGCATCATCAACGAGCCGACCGCGGCGTCGCTCGCGTACGGCCTCGACAAGGAGGGCGCCGACCAGACGATCCTCGTGTTCGACCTGGGCGGCGGCACCTTCGACGTGTCCGTGCTGGAGCTGGGCGACGGCGTGTTCGAGGTAAAGGCCACCTCCGGTGACAACCACCTGGGCGGCGACAACTTCGACAAGGCCATAGTCGACTGGCTGGCGGCCGAGTTCAAGCGCGACCAGGGCATCGACCTGAGCAAGGATCCGATGGCTTTGCAGCGGCTCTACGAGGCCGGAGAGAAGGCCAAGATCGAGCTGTCCACGACGCAGTCCACCAACATCAACCTGCCGTTCATCACCGCCGATGCGGACGGCCCCAAGCACCTGGACACGACGCTCACCCGCGCCAAGCTGGGCGAGCTCACGCATGACCTGATCGAGCGCACCGTCGGCCCGACCAAGCAGGCGCTGTCCGACGCCGGCCTCTCGGCCTCCCAGATCGACCAGGTGATCCTGGTCGGCGGCATGACCCGCATGCCGGCCGTGCAGGACAAGGTCAAGGAGCTGATCGGCAAGGATCCGCACCGTGGCGTCAACCCGGACGAGGTGGTCGCGATCGGCGCAGCCATCCAGGCCGGGGTGCTGAAGGGTGAGGTCAAGGACGTGCTGCTGCTGGACGTGACCCCGCTGTCGCTGGGCATCGAGACCAAGGGCGGCGTCATGACCCGGCTGATCGACCGCAATACGACGATCCCCACCCGCAAGGCCGAGATCTTCTCGACCGCGGAGGACGGGCAGCCGTCGGTGGAGATCCACGTGCTGCAGGGCGAGCGTGAGATGGCCGCCTACAACAAGACCCTGGGCAAGTTCCAGCTGGTCGGCATCCCGCCGGCTCCGCGCGGCGTGCCCCAGGTCGAGGTCGCGTTCGACATCGACGCGAACGGCATCATGCACGTGTCGGCCAAGGACATGGGTACCGGCAACGAGCAGAAGATCCAGATCCAGGGCGGCTCCGGGCTGTCCGACGACGAGGTGCAGGGCATGGTCAAGGATGCCGAGGCGCACGCCGATGAGGATCGTCGCATGAAGGACCTGGCCGAGGCTCGCAACGAGGCCGAGGGCTACGCCTTCTCCGTCGAGAAGTCACTCAAGGAGAACGAGGAGCGGCTGGACGACGCCACCCGCACCGACATCCGCTCGAAGATCGACGCGGTCAAGGGCTCGCTCGAGTCCGAGGACGCGACCGAGATCCGGGCCAAGCTGGAGGCGCTGCAGGAGGCGTCGTACGAGCTCGGCAAGCTGGTCTACGAGCAGGCCCGCACGCAGGCCGGCGACGCCCCGTCGGGCGCCGCGAGCGATGACGGCACGGCCGCCGAGGGCGACGAGGAGATCGTCGACGCCGAGGTGGTCGACGAGGCGGGCGATCGCGCGTGACCGAGCACCGTCCCTGCCCGGGGCCCGATCCCGCACCCGCGGGAACGGGCCCCGAGGCCGCGGGCGCGGACACGGCCGAGGTGGTCGAGTCCGAGCTCGAGCAGGCCCGGCGCGCGGCCGACGAGTACCTGGCCGACCTGCGCCGCGTCGCGGCCGACTTCGACAACTACCGCAAGCGGGTCGCCCGCGACGCTGAGGCCCAGGCCACCCGGGCCGCCGAGTCGCTGGTGTCCGAGCTGCTGCCCGTGCTCGACAACCTGGAGCGGGCGCTCGACGCCTCCGAGCATCACGAGGAGGCCAAGGTGTCCGAGGGCGTGCAGCTGGTGCGCCAGCAGCTGGTCGACCTGCTGCGCCGCCGCGGCCTCGAGGAGATCGCCAGCGAGCCCGGCAGCGAGTTCGACCCGCACCTGCACGAGGCCCTGTCACAGCAGCCGTCCGACCATCCGGAGGGCGCGATCTCGGAGGTCTGGCAGCGCGGGTACACGCTCGGCGACCGCGTGATGCGGCCGGCCCGCGTGGTCGTCTCCAGCGGATCGCCCGCAGAGGACGACTAATGCCCACCCACTACGAGACGCTGGGCGTGCCCAAGGGCGCGTCCGACGACGAGATCAAGAAGGCCTACCGCAAGCTGGCTCGCCAGTACCACCCGGACGCCAATCCCGGCGATGCCGCGGCCGAGGAGCGCTTCAAGCAGATCAACGAGGCGCACGATGTGCTGTCGGACCCCGACAAGCGCAAGCAGTACGACACCTTCGGCCAGAACTTCCGCCCCGGCCAGGGCCCCACCAACTTCGACGGCTTCGACATGCGCGCCGCGGCCGAGGGCTTCGACCTCGGCGACCTGTTCGGTGGCCTGTTCGCCCGCGGCGGCGCCGGCGCCCGCGGCACCCGTGAGCAGCGGCCGCTGCGCGGAGCCGACGTCGAGGTGGCGGTACGGATCTCGTTCGAGGACGCCCTCAAGGGCGCCACCGTGAAGGTGCCGGTGGCCAAGGCCAACACCTGCTATGCGTGTCACGGCTCGGGTGCCGCTCCCGGCACCTCGCCGATCATCTGCCCCGAGTGCAAGGGCCGCGGCGTCACCTCCGAGAGCCAGGGCTTCTTCTCGCTCAGCCACACCTGCCATCGCTGCGGCGGTGCCGGCACCGTGATCGAGGATCCCTGCGGCGTCTGCGGCGGCAGCGGGCGTGTCCGCTCCACGAAGACCTACCAGGTGCGGATCCCGGCCGGCGTCAAGAACGGCACCCGTATCAAGGTCAAGGGCAAGGGCGAGGCCGGCCCGCGCGGCGGCGAGGCGGGAGACCTCTACGTGATCACGCAGGTGGACGAGAGCAGCCTGTTCCAGCGCCGTGGCGACGACCTGCTGGTGGAGGTGCCGGTGACGTTCGCCGAGGCCTCGATGGGCGCCCAGGTGGAGCTGCCCACGCCCGACGGCCAGCGCGTCAAGGTCAAGGTCCCGGCCGGGTCCACCGACGGAAAGACCCTGCGCGTCAAGGGCCGCGGCGCGCCGCGGCTGAAGGGCGGCGGCCAGGGCGACCTGCTGGCGCGGCTGCGCATCGCCGTGCCCTCCAAGCTGTCCAAGCAGGAGCGCGAGGCGCTCGAGAAGCTGGATGAGCTGCAGCGCACGAGCCACGGCAACCCGCGAGACAGGCTGTTCGCATGATCGATCCTGCCGAGCACCCCCGCTACTCGATCTCGGTGGCCGCCGAGCTGGCCGGCATGCACCCTCAGACGCTGCGCATGTACGACGCCAAGGGTGTGGTCAGCCCCCGGCGCACGCCCGGCGGCACCCGTCGCTACTCGGACTCCGATGTCGCCCGCCTGCGCAAGGTCACGCACCTCACAACCGTGCTCGGCCTGAGCCTGTCCGGTGCCAGCCACGTGCTGGCCCTGGAGCAGACGGTGGTCGAGCTGCTGAGCCGCGTGGATGCACTCGAGGCGCAGCTCGACGTGCAGGCCCGCCGCCTGCACCAGGAGGTGTCGGCGGTGCATCGGCGCTACCGTCGTGATCTGGTCCCCTACACACCCGCGAAACACCCATTGAGATGGACTTCCAGAAGCTGACGATCAAGGCACAGGAGGCGTTCGCCTCCGCACAGGGCGACGCGATCGCCCGTGGCAACCCCGAGCTGACGCCCGAGCACCTGCTCGCGGCCCTCGTCGACCAGGACGGCGGCGTGGCGCCGCGAATCCTGGAGAAGGCCGGTGAGAGCCCGGCCGCCCTGCGCGCGCGGTTGGAGGAGCAGCTGTCGCGGCTGCCGCGGATGGAGGGCGCGAACGCCCAGCCGCAGGCCAGCCGCTCGCTGCGGGCCGCGCTGGAGGCGGCGTTCGCCGAGGCCGAGGCCCTGAAGGACGAGTACGTCGCCGTCGAGCACCTGCTGCTGGCGCTGTCGGAGGCCGGCGGCCTCGACCGCGCGGCGCTGCTGAAGGCCGTGGCCGACGTGCGCGGCGGCCAGCGGGCTGCCTCGCCCGACGCCGAGGGCACCTACGCGGCGCTCGAGAAGTTCGGCCGCGACCTCACCGAGCTGGCGGAGCGGGGCAAGCTCGACCCGGTGATCGGGCGCGACGAGGAGGTGCGCCGTGTCATCCAGGTGCTGTCCCGCCGCACCAAGAACAACCCCGTGCTGATCGGGGAGCCCGGCGTCGGCAAGACCGCCATCGTCGAGGGCCTCGCGCAGCGCATCACCTCGGGTGACGTACCCGAGGGCCTCAAGGACCGCCGCGTGTGGTCGCTGGACGTGGGCTCGCTGCTGGCCGGTGCCAAGTACCGCGGCGAGTTCGAGGAGCGGCTGAAGGCGGTGCTGGCCGAGATCCGCCAGGCCGCGGGGCGCATCATCCTGTTCATCGACGAGCTGCACACGATCGTGGGTGCCGGCGCCGCCGAGGGCGCCGTTGACGCCGCCAACCTGCTGAAGCCGATGCTGGCGCGGGGCGAGCTGCGGGCGGTCGGGGCGACCACCCTGGACGAGTACCGCAAGCACATCGAGAAGGATGCGGCGCTGGAGCGGCGCTTCCAGCCGGTGCTGGTGGGCGAGCCCAGCGTGGCGGACACGATCGCGATCCTGCGCGGCCTCAAGGAGCGCTACGAGGTCCACCACGGCGTGCGCATCGCCGACGACGCGATCGTCGCCGCCGCGATGCTGTCCGACCGCTACATCGCCGACCGCTTCCTGCCCGACAAGGCGATCGACCTGATCGACGAGGCGGCCTCGCGGCTGAAGATCGAGATCGACTCGGTGCCAGTCGAGATCGACGCCGTCGAGCGGCGCGTGATCCAGCTCGAGATCGAGCAGGCCGCGCTCGAGAGCGAGACCGCCGAGGGGGCCGTCGAGCGCCGCGAGGCGATCGGCCGCGAGCTGGCCAACCTGCGCGAGCAGGCCGACGGCATGCGCGCCGAGTGGCAGGCCGAGAAGCAGGCGATCGAGCAGGTGCAGAGCCTGAAGGCCCTGATCGAGGAGACGCGGGCCGAGGCCGAGCGCGCCCAGCGCGACCAGGACCTGCAGCGCGCCGCCGAGCTCACCTACGGCGACCTGCCCAAGCTCGAGCGTGAGCTGGAAGCGGCGATGGCGCGGCTCGAGGAGGTGCAGTCGCAATCCCCGCTCCTGAAGGAGGAGGTCGGCTCGAGCGACGTGGCCGGCGTGGTCGCCAGCTGGACGGGCATCCCCGTCGACCGGCTGCTCGAGGGCGAGATGGAGAAGCTCGTGCACATGGAGGCGCGGCTGCACGACCGCGTGATCGGCCAGGACGAGGCGGTCGCGGCCGTGTCCAATGCGATCCGCCGCTCACGGGCCGGCCTCTCCGACCCGGACCGCCCGATCGGCTCGTTCATCTTCCTCGGCCCCCCCGGCCTCGGCAAGACCGAGCTGGCCAAGGCGCTGGCGGAGTTCCTGTTCGACACCGAGAAGGCGATGGTGCGGATCGACATGTCGGAGTACATGGAGCGGCACGCCGTCTCGCGGCTTGTGGGCGCGCCTCCGGGCTACGTCGGCTACGACGAGGGCGGCCAGCTGACCGAGGCCGTGCGCCGCCGGCCGTACTCGGTACTGCTGCTGGACGAGATCGAGAAGGCACACCCCGACGTGTTCAACGTCCTGCTGCAGCTGCTCGACGACGGCCGGCTGACCGACGGCCAGGGCCGCACCGTCGACTTCCGAAACACCATCATCGTGATGACATCGAACGCGCGTGACCTGGAGTCGGTGTTCCGGCCCGAGTTCCTGAACCGGATCGACGAGATCGTGACCTTCCACCCGCTGTCCCAGGAGCAGCTGAACGAGATCATCGAGCTGCAGGCCGCCTCGTTGCGAGCCCGCCTGGACTCGCGGCGGATCGAGCTGGAGCTGACCGACGCGGCCCGCGCCCTGCTGGTCGAGCATGGCTACGACCCGGCCTACGGTGCCCGGCCGCTCAAGCGCACGCTGCAGCGCGAGGTCGAGAACCCGCTGGCCCTGAAGGTGCTGTCCGGCGAGGTGGCGGAAGGCGACACGGTCGTGGTGGACGCCGACGACGGCGAGATCACGTTCCAGCGCAGCCCGGCGCCGGCCGAGGCGGGCGTGTGAGCGAGGCCGGGAAGGCGGTGCCGCACAAACAGGCGCCGCTGGGCGACCTGTTCGCCACCGCGGTGCACCGCTTCGGCAGCGCCTGGGCCGACCTGGTGGTGGCCACCGCCGTGGCGCTGGGGCTGGCCACGGTGCCGGTGCTGGTGGTCGGGTCGCGGTCGACCGACACGGCCACGTTCGTGGCCAGCGTGTTCAGCTACGGCGTCGCGTACTTCCTGCTGCTCGCATACGTGATGCTGCGCGGCCTGCCCGAGCCGGCGCCCGGCTCGCGGGTGGCGGCGACATACCTGACGTCGATCATCGTGGGGCTGGTGGCGTCGCTGGTGGTGCTGGTGTTCCAGCCGTATTCGGTTGCCCCGATGCCGCTGCTGCTGCTGATCGTGCCGGCGGTGGCGGCCGGCGACCGCTCCCCGGCGGGCGCACTCTGGCGGGGGCCGCAGATGGCGATGGCCCACTTCGGCCGCGTCTGGGGCGTCTGGATGGTCACGCTCCTGTTCTGCGCGCCGGTCGCGATCTCGATGTTCCTGGTCGTGCAGTCGGTGGCGGGATCGATTACCGGCACGCTGCTGGCGCTGGCGCTGGCGGCGCCCGTGGCCTGGCCGTTCTCGGCGCTGTTCATCCGCGCCCTCTACGGTGACCTCACCGGCCGCACCGTCGTGGCCCCACAGGACCGCACCGACTGAGGAGATGCCCCGCGCGGCACACGCCGCGCGGGGCATCTCTCTCTACGCCGCCGGTGCGATCGGGTGGTTCGACCGGATCACGTCGGTGGGGTCGTACCAGCGCTTCAGCTCAGCCAGCCGGCGGTGCACGGTGTGGGTGTACACCGTCGCCGGATCCGTCGGCCGCTCGTGGAAGTTGATGTAGCTGGTATCCGACCGGTGCTGCTCGAGTGCGGCCATCACCGTGCCGACCGCGGCCATCACGGCCTGCCTGGCCGGCGGTACCGGCGCGATGCCGACGGCGAACATCGCGTACGCGGCGTCGAAGTGGCCGACCGCGCCCTGGCCCGGCGTGGGCCGGCCGATCGCGCCGCCCAGCTGCCGCAGCTCCACGGACAACAGGGCGTCGAGCGCACCCGACATGGCCAGGCCCGCGATCTCGTCGATCGTGCCGGCCTCGAGGTCACTCAGCAGCATGCCGTCGCCGGCGCCGGGCACCGGGTGCTCTGGGTCCATGTGCAGCGCCGACAACGCCGACGTGGGGATGGTTGCGACCGTGTCCATCTCGGGAGCGAGCTCGCGCAGCGGGGCCAACAGCTCAGCACCCTCCCGCTCGTCGCCGAGGTGGATGGCCTCGACCACCACGAACTTGCGTCCGCGCAGCGGCTCCGGGATCTCGGGGATCGGGGGCAGCATCAGCAGCCGGCCGACCGTCGTCATCGACTCCGGCAGTGAGGGCACGAGATCGTGCCACGCGTGCAGCACCGCGTCGGCCCGCTCGATCGGCCAGAACATGACGCCGGCGTAGACCTCCGGCACCGGGTAGAGGGAGAACTCGATCGCGGTGACGATGCCGAAGCTGCCGCCGCCGCCGCGAAGCGCCCAGAACAGCGCCGGATCGTTGTCCGGGTCCGTGCGCATGATCTGGCCGTCGGCCGTTACGACCTCGATCGCCGTGACGCTGTTGGCGGCCACCCCGTAGGTTCGGCTGAGCCAGCTGAGTCCGCCGCCGAGCGTGTAGCCGACCACGCCCACGTCGGGCGACGATCCCGCCAGGGCGGCCAGGCCGTGGTCCTGCGCAGGGACGGTCACGTCCATCCACAGCGCGCCCGCCTGGGCGCGAGCCGTGCGCGTCTCCGGGTCGATCTCGACGCCGCGCATCTCGTGCGTCTTGATCAGGATCACGCCGTCCAGTTGGCTGGTGAGCGCTGCGGCGCCGTGGCCCGTGCCCTGAGCCGTGACGCCGTACCCGTTGTCGAAGGCGAAGCGAACGGTCTCGGCGATGTCCTCGTCAGACGCCGCCACCACGACCGCGGCCGGGTGCTGGTCGGCGGTCAGATTCCATGCGGTGCGTGCCTCGTCCCACGACTCATCGCCCGGCTCAACGATCCGGCCGGCGAGACGGTCACGCAGTGCTGCAAGGTCCTGTACGCGAAGTGTGCTCATGTGTCGTACTCCTGTCGTCGTCCCTTCCCGGGCGGCCGGGAAGGGTGCTCGTTCGTCTGTGCGCCGATCATCCGGCACCCGCGAAGCGTTGCCGGTGTGGTTAACCCCCCAAGCGCATGAGGCTGCCACCCGGCCGCGCGATACTCCGCCGATGGACGTCCGGCACTTCCCAGACGCACAGGCGGCGCTCGAGGTCGTGGCCGAGCCGCTGGGCGCGGCCGGCGCCGAGGGTGAGCTGTCGCTGGGACTGCTGCGCCGCCTGGTGGACACGCCCGGCGCGTTCGGCAGCGAGGTGACCATGATCGCCGGTGAGCAGGACGGGCGCCCGATCGTGTTCGTGCTGATGACCGGCGACCACCCGGCCCAGGTGGCGGGGTTCGCAGATCCGGGCGAGATCGGGTTCGGCGGGCTGGTCGCGGCCATGCTCGATGCCGGCCGCCGCCCGCCGGGCGTGAACGGCGCCCGGCACGTCAGCGAGCCGTTCGCCCGGGCCTGGAGCGACGTGACCGGCGCGCAGGTGGCGGTACGCCGAGATCTGCATGCCTTCGAGCTGCGCGATGTGCGGCCGCCGGCCGCGCCGCCGGGGTCGTTCCGGACGGCGAGCGCCGCTGACACGGATCTGCTGGAGCGCTGGACGATCGCGTTCGCCGAGGACATCGACGAGCCGAGCTCGCCCGCCGACGCATCGCAGAGCGTCGCGCGCCTGCTGTCGAACGACGATCTGGTGGTGTGGGAACGTGACGGCGAGCCGGTCTCGATGGCGGCGGTGGTGCGACGCACGCCCTGGTCGTCCTCAGTCGCCTACGTCTATACGCCGCCGCCGCTGCGCCGTCGCGGCTACGCCAGCGCCGTCGTGGCCGCGTTGTCGCAGCGCGAGCTGGACGCCGGCCAGTCGTGGTGCTCGCTGTTCACCGACGCGGCCAACCCCACCAGCAACCACATCTACACCGAGATCGGGTACGAGCCGCGTTGCGACTTCCGCCACCTCACCCTGGCCTGGTGACGGGGAGGCGCTACTCCGCGTAGTAGGCGCGGGCGATCTCGGCCGCCAGGGCGGCGTTGTCCTCGATCAGCCGCCGGTTTGCGGCCAGGCTGCGGCCGGCGGTCAACTCGTGCACGCGGCCCAGCACGAACGGGGTCACGTCCGCCCCGCGCACGCCCGCGGTCGCCGCCTCGGCCAGCGCCTGGTCGACGGCCGGCTCGATCTCGTCGGCGGCGAGCGCCGCCTGCTCGGCCACCGGATTGGCCACGACCACGCCGGCCGCGCGGGCGAACCCCCAGTGCGTGGCGGCCAGCGCCGCCACCGTGGCCGGGTCGTCGACGCGGTCGGGCAGGAGGTGGGGGCTGTCGCGCTGGTAGAACAGCGGAAAGCGGTCGGTGCGATACCCGATCACCGGGATCCCGCGTGTCTCCAGCTCCTCGAGCGTGGCCGATACGTCCAGCAGCGACTTGACCCCCGAGCAGACCACGCACACGGCTGCGAAGGCGATCTCGTAGGTGTCCGCCGACACGTCGCGAGTCTGCTGCCAGCCGCGATGCACGCCGCCCAGGCCGCCGGTGGCCATGAAGTGGATGCCCGCGATGCGGCAGACGGCCAGCGCCCCGGCCACCGTGGTGGCGCCCAGGCCGCCGGAGACCACGCTCGCAGCCAGGTCGCGCGGGCCCACCTTGCGGGCCGTGCGGGCCACCGACAGCCGCTCCAGCTCTTCCTCGTCGAGGCCGACCCGCACCGCCCCGTCCACGACCGCGATCGTGGCCGGCACGACGCCGGCCTCGCGGATGCGGTCCTCGCAGCGCAGCGCGACCTCCAGCCCGTCGGGGTGGGGCAGACCGTGCGCAACCAACGACGTCTCCAATGCAACGACCGGCTGCGACCGGATCAGGGCGCGCTCGACCTCGGGCGCCAGGCGCAGCAGCCCGGTGAACCCGCGGGTCACGGCAACGGCCCGTCGAGGCCCGCGCAGCGATCGGCCAGCAGGCGGCCGTCGTCCAGAGCATCATCCTCGTCGGCCCCGGCCGCGAGCGCTGACATGAACCCCGCGGCGAATGCGTCGGCCGTGCCCATCGGATCGATCGCCGGCAGCGCCCCGTCGTCGCTGATCACGGCGAGGTCGCCGAGGTCGTCGATGCCGCCGATCGCCTGCGCCTGGGCCGCGGTGGCAAGCACCACCTCGGGCTGCAGCTGCAGAATCCGCTGGCGCACCAGCGGCGAGACGATGTCGGCGCTGGCCAGGTCGACCGAGAGGCTGGCGCCGGCTTCGCGCGCGATCTCGCAGGCGCGCTCGACGGCACCGGCCGAGGGTTGGTCCACCAGCGCGTAGCCGCTCACGTGCACCACGTCGGCGTCATCGAACCACTCGGGCTGGATCAGCTCGTGCGCCAGCTTCGCGCAGACGCCGCGGTCGGTGAGCGCGGTGCGGCGCCCACCGGGCGTGCGCACCACGGTGGCGACGCCGGTGTGGCCTTCGACGCCCGGCCCCTCCAGCTCGACCCCGCGGTCGGCCAGCTCCGCCTCCACCAGGTCGCCCAGCCGGTCGTAGGAACGGGCCGACACGGCCCGTGCGCGGGCTTCGGCCACCACCACCCAGCAGGCGCAGACGGCGGCGCGGCCACCAACCACCAGCCGTGTCTCGGCCGGCTCCGACGACTCCGCCAGCAGCCCCTCGCGTGGGGTGATCAGCGACAGCGCCAGCACGTCTCCGAGCGTCACGATCAAGGGCTCCGGCATGGCCGCGATGCTACACTCGGCCTCGTGTCAGCCGCCGCAGGGACCGACCTCACGACCGGCCCGCGGATGTGCGCGAACCACCCCAAGGTCGAGACCTACGTCTCCTGCTCGAACTGCGGCAAGCCGATCTGCCCCGACTGCATGGTGCAGGCACCGGTCGGCATCAAGTGCCGCGACTGCGCGCGGCTGCCGCGCTCGGCGCGGGTGATTCTGAAGCCGAGCACCGCCGCCCGAGCCACCGGGGCGGCGTTCGGCGTGGGTACCGCCTTCGGCGTGGGACTGGCGTTCGTGGGCGGCTACGGGCTGGGGTTCGCGACCTTCATCATCGCCTACATCGTGGGTCTCGCCTGCGGCCGCGCCGTCCTGGCCGCGTCCGGCCGCTACCGCGCTCCCACCACCGCCTGGATCGCCGCTGCAGGGGCAGCCTGGGCGTACGTCCTGCCGGCGGTGGTGATCGCCGTGTCCGCCGGCGGTGCCGCGTCGACGGGGGTGCAGGCCATCGGCTTGCTGATCGCGGGCTTCATCGCGCACCGCGAGGTGATCGGATGAGCGACGGCCGGCGCCGGCGGCCGCGGCTGCGATCGTTCGTGTTCGGCAGCGTGGTGGGCGGACTGGTCGCCGTGGCGGCGCCGCGGCTGCGCCGCGGCTTCGACCAGCGCGAGGGGCCGCAGCCGGTGGCCGGGCTGGAAGCGTTCGAGGGCGCAGCCTGTTGGCAGCACGACCGGCGTCGATCCGGCGCCGCCGGAACGACCGAAGAGTAGGCTGCCGCGATGCCGACCGCGGTCGTCACCGGCGGAGCCGGGTTCATCGGCTCCACGCTCACCCGCCTGCTGCTGGAGCGCGGCTACTCGGTGCGGGTTTACGACGACCTCTCGAGCGGCTCCCGAGAGCATCTGCAGGGGCTGGACGTCGAGCTCGTGCTGGGCGACGTCCGCGACCTCGAGTCGCTCCAGCGCGCGTGCGCCGGCATCGATGCGATGTTCCACCTGGCCGCCGGAGCCGGGGTCGTGGACTCGATCTCGAACCCGATCGAGAACTTCGACCTGAACGCGCGCGGCACGCTACTGGCGCTGTGGGCTGCCAAGCAGGCCGGCGTCGGCCGGTTCGTGTTCTCGTCGAGCAATGCGCCACTCGGCGACAACGCCTACCCCGCCTCAGAGGACAAGCCAGTGGCGCCGCTGTCGCCGTATGGCGCTGGGAAGGCCACCGGCGAGGCCTACTGTTCCGCCTTCTTCGGCGCCTACGGATTCGACGCGGTCGCCGTGCGGTTCTCGAACGCGTACGGCCCGCGCTCCGCGCGCAAGTCGAACGTGATCCCGCTATTCATACGCAAGATCATGGCGGGAGAGCCGCTGACGATCTACGGCGACGGCACCCAGACCCGCGACTTCGTGTTCGTCACCGATCTCGCAATCGGCCTGATCCGGGCGGCCGAGACGCCGGAGGTGGGCGGGCAGATCTTCCAGCTGGCAAGCGGCGTCGAGACGAGCCTCAACGACCTGGTGGCGATGCTGGCGGAGGTGTCGGGCACACAGCCGCAGCTGCAGCACGAGCCGCCACGCGCCGGCGAGATCCAGCGCAACTACTCGCTGGTGGACAAGGCCCGCGACCGGCTGGGGCATGCACCGCAGGTGGCGCTGGCGGAGGGGCTGGCACGCACCTGGGAGTGGTTCCAGGATCCGACGCTGGATAGCGGAGACGTCTCAGGCTGACGCGACGTCGACCGGCATCTGGTCGGCCTTGCGCACCATGTTCTCGGCCATCTTGATCGACGCAGCGTCGATCAGCCTGCCGTCCAGCGAGACCGCGCCCTTGCCGTCGGCCGCCGCCTGCCGCATCGCCTCGATGATGCGCCGGGCCCGGTCGATCTCCTCCGCCGACGGCGTGAACACCTCGTTTGCGAGCGCGATCTGGGAGGGGTGGATCGCCCACTTGCCCTCGCAGCCGAGTTGGGCTGCGCTGCGTGCCGCTGCGGTGTACCCCTCGGGGTCCTGATAGTCGCCGAACGGCCCGTCGATCGGCCGCAGCCCGTAGGCGCGGCAGGCGACAACCATCCGTGACAGCGCGAAGTGCCACTGGTCGCCCCAGTGCCGCTCGCGCACGCCCGCCTCGCCGCGGTGGGTCAGCGTCGCGTAGTCGGGATTGGACCCCCCGATGTTGGTGGTGCGCGCCTGCGTGGACGCTGCGTAGTCGGCGACGCCGAACACCATCGCCTCCAGACGCTCGGGGCAGGTCTGCGCGATCGCCTCGACGTTGGCCATGCCCAGGGCCGTCTCGATCAGGATATGCAGGTTGATGGGCTCGAGGCCAAAGGCGGCCTCGATCTGGTCGAGCATCGTGGCCACGAACAGGACGTCGGCCGGTGCCCCCACCTTCGGGATAAGGATCGTGTCCAGGTGCGAGCCGGCCCGCTCGACCACCTCGACGATGTCCCGGTAGCACCAGTGCGTGTCCAGCCCGTTGATTCGGACAGATACGCTGCAGGCCGACCAGTCCTGGCCGGTCAGCGCCGAGATCACGTTCTCGCGGGCGCGCTCCTTGTCGTCCGGGGCGACGGCGTCCTCGAGGTCGAGGAACACCACGTCGGCACCCAGCGCCGGTGCCTTCTCCATCGCCCTGGTGTTGCTGCCGGGGACGGCCAGCTCGCTGCGGTGCAGCCGATCGCGAACCGCCATCAGGTGCGGCCCGCCGAGACGCCTTCGCGCGGTGCCTGGAGCACCGCGTCGAAGGCCTCGAGCAGCCGGTCGGCGGTCTCGGTGTGCGCGTTGGTGCCCATCATGCCGATCCGCCAGATGTCCGGCGCGTCGGGCCCCAGGCCGCCGCCCACCTCGATGCTGTGCTCGCGCAGGAGCCGCATCTGGACGTCCTTGCCATCGACGCCCTCCGGCACGCACACGGCAGACAGCTGCGCCAGCTGCACCTCCGGTTGGGCCAGCAGCCGGTAGCCCCTGTTGGCAAGCCCGGCCTGGAGGTGCGCTCCGGCCTCGGCGTGGCGCGCCCACCGCGCTTCCAGCCCCTCTTCCAGCGCCAGCCGCAGGCCCTCGTAGAGCGCGTAGTACTGGGTGTTGGGCGTGGTGTGGTGGTAGACGGCGGGCCGCCCGACCCAGTAGCGGGCCAGCTCTTCGAAGTCGAAGCTGAAGGGCGCCGGCTGGGTGCGCGCCCGGATCCGCTCCATCGCCCGCTCCGACAGTGACACCGGCGAGATGCCGGGAGGCGCGCCCAGGCACTTCTGGCTGCACGAGTAGCAGTAGTCGACGCCCCAGCCCTCGGCCTCGAGCGGCATGCCGCCCAGCGACGTCACGCAGTCGGCCAGCAGCAGCGCGTCCGACCCCCGCATGGCTTCGCCCAGCTCCGCAAGCGGGTGCGCCACCCCGGTCGAGGTCTCGGCGTGCACCACCGCGACCAGCCGCGCCTCGGGATGATCCGCCAGCGCCTCGACGATCTGATCGTTGGGCACAGCCCGCCCGAACGGCGCCCGCAGCTCGATCACGTTCAGGCCGTGTCGCCTGGCGATGTCGATCATGCGGTTGCCGAAGAAGCCGCACGCCGCGACAATCACGGTCTCGCCCGGCTCGGCCAGCGACGCCAGCCCCGCCTCCATGCCGGATGTGCCGCTGGCGGAGAGCGCGATCGTGAAGCCGTCGCTGCGGCGGTAGGCCGCCTTCAGGAGCTCCATCAGGTCTTCCAGGATCTTGTGGAAGTCAGGGTCGAGATGGCCCAGCATCGGTCGCTGCATGGCCTCGAGCACGCGCGGATCGATGTTGGACGGTCCCGGGCCGCACAGCAGGCGCTCGGGCGGATCGAGTGGTGCAGGCAGGTCGCTCATCGCACGATTCTCCACCACCTTCGCCCGATCCGCCAGTGAAGAGAGTGCTACGACGCTGAAGCGAACGGCTAAGCGTCGTCAGCCGGCGTACGCGCGGGCGGCCTCGACCAGGTCCTGGAACGGGCGCAGGAACCGCTCGTCATGCCGCCACATCAGCTCGTTGTGCCACTGCATGCCGGCCGCCCAGCCGCGGCCGTCGGCGCGCTCGATCGTCTCGATCACGCCGTCCTGGCCGCGGGCGGTGGCGCGCATGATGTCACCGGTGGTGGCCACGCACTGGTGGTGGAACGAGTTGACGCGCGGCTCGCCGCCCGCCAGCCAGCGCTCGACCGCCGAGCCCGGCTCGGTCTGCACGGTGTGCCAGTGCTCACCGGGCGGCTCGAGCGCCAGGTCGCGCCAGCTGCGCCGGTGCTGGATGGCGCCCTCGTGCATCGTCTCCACGTCCTGGGTGAGCGTGCCGCCGTCGGCCACGGCCATCACCTGGATCCCCCGGCAGATGCCCATCACCGGCATCCCCCGCGCGTACGCGCGGCGGGCCAGCTCCAGCTCGAACGTGTCCTCGATCTGGTCGCCGGGCCTGGTCAGCTCGTGGGCGTCGTGGCCGTAGTGCCCGGGGTGCACGTCGGCGCCGCCGCACAGCTGCAGGCCGTCCACCATGTCCAGGAGCTGGTCGATGGCGTCGGCCGGCGTGGCCCGCGGCAGCAGCACCGGCACCGCGCCGAACCGCTGCAGCGGCGCCCGCAGCGAGGGCTCGACCTCGAGCAGCATCGGATCCTGCAGCTCGATCGTGTAGCCGATCACCGGCCGCCCGGCGCCGTTCAGCGCAGCCATGCGCGGACGAGCGCGTTTGCGAAGCCCATGCCGTAGCGGAAGTGGGCCGGCTTCTTGCTGACGCCGGAGATGCGCTGGGTGATCGTGACCGGCACCTCCATCGAGCGCAGCCCCTTCTTCGACGCCTCAACGATGAACTCCGAGTTGTGGAACTGGTCCTGGCGGAACTCGAGCCCGCGCAGCGCCTCGGTGCGCACCGCCCGGTAGCCGCAGGCCGGGTCGGTGACCTTGCTCCAGGTCAGGAGCGAGAGCAGCTGAGCGAACAGCTTCACGCCCAGCTCACGGGCGGCGTGGTTCGGGTCGGCCTCGCCCAGCACCCGCGAGCCGCCCACCACGTCGGCCTCACCGGCGACGATCGGGCCCACCAGCCGCGACAGCTCGGACGGCTGGTGCTGACCGTCCGCATCCATGGTCACGACGATCTCCGCGCCGGTCACCAGCGCCAGGCGGTAGCCGGTGCGAAGCGCCGCGCCCTGGCCGCGGTTCATGGGCAGCCGGATCGCGGCCGCACCGGCTGCCCGGGCGGCCTCGGTGGTGCGGTCGGCCGACCCATCGTCGATCACGATCGCGTGCAGCGGCAGGTTGCAGACCCGGTCCGGCAGCGCTCCCAGCACGTGATGGATGTTCTCGGACTCGTTGTAGGCCGGGACCACCACGGCGATGCCGCCCGAGAAGGCCTCCGGGTGGCCGAACTGCTCGAACTGCTCCAGCGCCAGGTTCTCGATCAGTCGCGTCAGGTCGCGCCGCGACCGCTCCTGGCGGCCCGACAGCGAGAACGCGAACAGGTAGAGGATGCCGACCGCGAGCACGGTCGCGCCCAGCACCTGGCGGCCGCCGCCGCGCTTGAAGCTGAACTCGTCGAATCCCCACCCGATCAGGTCGGGCAGCGCCGAGAGCACCAGCAGCGGCAGCACGAACACCACGAACCGCACCAGCAGGTCGCCGTTTCCGATCTTGCCCTGCCGGTAGCTGCGAATCGTCAGCGCGGCGAACACCACTGCGACGATCAGCCCCGCCGTGCGAAGCGGCGTCAGCGGCACGAGCGGCCTACTTCACCCGCTCGGGCAGCGGCGCCTTCCACAGCGTGCTGGGGTCGATCCCCTCGGCGATCACGCGGTCCTTGTGGCGCTGGATCGTGTGCAGCACCGACTCGATCAGCGTCTCGGACAGAAGCGTCGGGTTCAGGCCCAGCGACGGCAGCTTCGTGTGCACCGGGTTGTAGTAGTGCTCCTCCAGTTCGACGCGCGGGTTGGCCACGTTCTCCACGGTCACCTCGACGCCGATCTCGCCGCCTGCGTGGCGCACCTTCTCGGCCAGCCC
>JBJMJD010000092.1:0-41810 GCA_045806525.1 Gaiellales bacterium
GCTCACCATCAGCTGCAGGTCGTGCCGCATTCGCCCGGCGGCCCGGTGATCCTCCACAGGTCGGGCTTCGTGCTCGGCCATCAGCTCCAGACCGCACCGCCCGTCATCGCCCAGCCCGTCTCCGTGCAGTCCGCAGACAACGGTTTCAACTGGGCCGACGCCGCAGTCGGTGCCTTCGTGGCGTCCGTCCTGCTGGTGCTGGCGGCCGTCGCCGCAATCATCGTCCGACCTCGGCACACGGTTCAGCTCTAGCTGCGGCCCCGGCGCCCGGTGGGGTTCTCGCGACCCCACCGGGCGTTCGTTCGTGGTCCCCAGCCCGGCCCGACTCTGTATCGAGCAATACATTGCGGGCGTATCCTGGGGTGTCGTCGGGCCGCTGGGGGAGGCCTAGGTTGTGCACATGACTTCGTGCCTCACATCTACCAAGAAGGAGAGCACTTCCATGCGCACCACCTCTCGACTGATCCGCACCGTCCTGGTCGCCGCCGGTCTGCTGGCGATCTCGGCATCGGCCGCCCAGGCCATGCCCCCACTCCGGTGGTCCACCGACGCCACCGATTCGGCCGCCGTGGCAGCGGCCAACCGCACGATCGTGTTTCACCGCACCGGGTTCCTGCTCGACAACAAGCTCCCGATTCTGAACGTCAAGGACGTGTCGGTGATGCAGGCGTCCGCCGACTCTCCGACCAACCAGGCGCTCGTCTCGGTCATGCAGTCGGCCGCCGATTCTCCGACCGACCAGACGGTACCTCTGGTCATCAGCCAGCCCGTTCCGGCCCTCACCACCGTCTCCGCGAGCAGCGGTTTCGACTGGGCTGACGCCGGCATCGGGGCCGCCGTGGCCGCACTGCTGCTGATCCTGGCAGGCTTCGCCGCGACGCGCGTGCGACCGCGCCAGACCGCGGCTCTGTAAGGGCTGAGCTTGCGCCCGGTGGGGGTTGTCGGGACCCCCACCGGGCGCTGGGGTGGTCCGGGCCAGAACCGGACAACGTGTAAGATCGCTGCCGATGCGACCCAGGCTCCTTCTGCTGATCGTGGCCTCGGCACTGGCCGCACTGGTCTCGGGGACGAGCCATGCCCGCGCAGGCACCGCCGCCTGCACCGTCACGGCCACCGGCAAGCACGTGCGCACCCAGCTGCTGAAGGTGCACATGACCGGAACCTGTCCGGTGTCCGGCGTCGCGCACGGCACGCTCAGGTTCAGCCAGTGGCCGCGGATCCACGCCGGCGGCGTATTCGCGCTCGACTACGCGGCCGGGACGCTGTGGCTGCGAGTGCCCCGCAAGATCTCGATGAAGCCGGCATGGAGCGCGCACGCAGTCATGGTAGGCCTGGACGTGTCCGTCCAGGCCTCGCCGAAGCGCCGCCTGAGCGGCCGAGGACGCTACTCGATCCACGGCGGCTTCACCGCCTCGAACGGCGCGCTGGTGCGCTGGCACCAGACCGTCTCCGCGACACCCGACCGCGTCACGCTGGGATCGGTGCACGTCAGCGCCAGCCTGCCGGGGACCGGCTCGATGGTGGTGGTGGTGCACGAGGTGCGGCAGTTCTGCTCCACGACCAAGACCTGCCCGTTCGGCCTGAAGACGACCACCGACCGGGTCGCCTTCCCCGCCAGGTTCACGCACGTCACCGTCAGCTCGCCGCTGTGGTTCATGACCGGTGCCGGCACGCTGCTCTCGGGACGCGAGCAGACGACGATCCTGCTGCGGTCGAACCGGACGCACCGGATCCTGGGCCGGTCCGACTTCCAGGCGCTGATCCGGATCCCGTGATCCGGCCGAGCCCCTAAACTGCCCGGATGGATACCCGCCCGATCGGCGTCTTCGACTCCGGCGTCGGTGGCCTGACGGTGCTGCACGAATGTCTGGTCACGCTGCCCCACGAGGACTTCATCTACTTCGGTGATTCCGCCCCTGAGCGGTTCCCGTACGGCACCAAGCCGGCAGCGACCATCCGCCGGTTCGCCCACGAGGTCGCTCAGCACCTGATCGAGCGCGACGTGAAGCTGCTGGTGGTCGCCTGCAACTCGGCCACAGCCGCCGCGCTACCCGACATGCAGCGCGAGTTCATGGTGCCCCTGCTCGGCGTGATCACGCCCGAGGCGCACGCCGCCGTCCAGGCCACCCGCGCCCGCCGGGTGGGAGTGATGGCGACCGAGGCGACGGTTGCGAGCGGCCGCTACCCGGCGGCGATCGGCGTGCTCGACGCCGGCCTCGAGGTGGCACAGGTGGCCTGCCCGGAGCTGGTGCCGCTGATCCAGAGCGGCGATGTCAACGGCCATGACCTGCACGCCGCCGCCAAGCGGTACGCCGAGCCGCTGAAGCAGGCGCAGGTGGACACCGTGATCCTGGGCTGCACGCACTACCCGCTGATCCGGCCCATGCTGCAGCGCATCTTCGGCCGCGACGTCACCCTGATCACCTCCGCCGAGGAGATCGCACGCGAGGTCGCGGCCACACTCGAGCGGCGCGGTGTCGGCAACCTGCCCGGCCGCGAGGGCAGCTACCGCTTTCTCTGCACGGGCGACGAGCAGTCCTTCCAGGACGTCGCCGGTCGCTTTCTGCAGCTGCCGCTGACCGAGGTGGAGCGGGTCGACCCTGCGCGGCTGGAGATCGCCGCATGAAGCGCGCCGACGGCCGCGAGCTCGACCAGCTGCGTCCGCTCGCGATCGAGCCGGGGTTCATCGACAGCGCGCACGGCTCGGTGCTGTTCTCGATCGGCAAGACGCGGCTGGTCTGCACGGCCATGGTGGAGGAGTCGGTGCCGGGGTGGATGCGCGGGCGCGGCACCGGCTGGGTCACGTCCGAGTACGGGATGCTGCCCGGCTCGACGTCCGACCGAAAGCCTCGCGATGCGAGCCGCGGAAAGCTGGACGGCCGCACGGTCGAGATCCAGCGCCTGATCGGCCGATCACTGCGTTCGGTCGTCGACTTCAAGGCGCTGGGCGAGCGCACCATCTGGATCGACTGCGACGTGCTGCAGGCCGACGGCGGCACCCGCTGCGCGGCCATCTGCGGCGGCTACGCGGCGCTGCACCTGGCGCTGTCTGGCCTGGTCGATGCCGGAAGGCTGCGCGAGCTGCCGCTGTCCGACTCGGTTGCGGCCGTCTCGGTTGGGATCGTCGACGGCAGCCCGATGCTCGACCTGGCCTACATCGAGGACTCCCGCGCCGAGGTCGACATGAACGTCGTCATCTCGGGCAGCGGCCAGATGATCGAGGTACAGGCGACGGCCGAGCGCACGCCGTTTGGCCGCGCCTCGCTGGATGAGCTGCTAAGCCTGGCCGCCGCCGGCATCGAGGAGATCTCGGCACTACAGACGCGGGTGCTCCATGAAGCTCGTGCTGGCGTCGCATAACCTGCACAAGGCGCGGGAGTTCGAGCGGCTGCTTCCCGGCTTCGAGGTCGAGCCCTACCCGGGCGATCTGCCCGAGGAGACCGGTGTCACCTTCCGTGACAACGCGGAGTTGAAGGCTCGCCACGTGCACGCCGAGATCGGGGACTCGGCCTGGGTGCTGGCCGACGACTCCGGGATCGCGGCCGCGGCGCTGGGGGGTTGGCCGGGCGTGCGGTCGGCGCGCTTCGCCGGGGAGCACGCGACCGACGCCGAGAACCTGAACGCGCTGCTGGCGGCACTGGCCGGCCGGGACGACCGTTCCGTCGCCTACGTGGCCGAGCTGGTGGCGATCTCCCCGACGGGGCGCGAGCTGCACGCGCGTGGCGAGCTGCGCGGCCACCTGGCCGAGCGGCCCCGCGGCGACGGCGGCTTCGGCTACGACCCGGCGTTCGTGCCAGAGGGCGAGTCGCGCACGGTGGGTGAGATGGAGGCCGCAGAAAAGGACGCCGTGTCGCACCGGGCGCGCGCCGCCGCGGCGCTGCTGGAGCTGCTGGCGGCGGAGCTGCAGGAGCCAGGGCGGTAGCCGCGGCACCCACCACCGAGCAGGCGCTGGCCGCGCTCAACAGCGAGCACGGATGCGATCTGCGGGTGGTGGCGGCGATGCCCGACGGCGAGGCCAGCCATGCCACGGTGGTGGCCGACGCCGCGGGCAACCGGTCGGTGCTGAAGTGGTGGCAGATGGCCGGAGCCGAGTCGGACTCGCTCGAGCACATGGAGCGCGTCGTGCCGCTGCTGGAGCGGCTGCGCGGCCGCGGCTACCCGTCGCCGCGCCATCTCTTGACCGCGACCGCGGAGTCGCTGCTGTTCGTGCTGCAGGATCTGCTGCCCGGCCGCCCGCCGGTGCCGCTTCGGCCTGTCCACGTCGGGCAGCTGGTCGAGATCAACCGGCTGCAGGAGGAGCGGCTGGACGACGCGGGCGTGTGGGGCGCCTTCCTACGCCGAACGCTGGTCACGGGCGCCGACGGCTACTGCCTGCACGCCCCTCTTCGGCTGCACTCGCCGGCCGGCGCGGCGCTGCTCGACCGCGTGATGGCGGTCGGGGAGGCCACCGATCCGGCCGCCCTGCCGGTGGCCGGCATCGCGCACTTCGACTTTCATCACCTGAACGTGCTGGCGCAGGGCGACCGCATCACCGGCATCGTCGACTGCGAGGGAGCGCGTGCCGGCGACCCCTGCTTCGACCTGGTCACGCAGCTCTACTGCAGCGGCGAGGGCGGCCTCGGCGCGGACGAGCAGCTCCGGCTGTGGCAGCTGCTCCGCGATCGCCGCGACGCCGCCACCCTGCGCGCCTACCTCGCACACATGTCGCTGCGACTGAGTAGCTGGTCGGCGGTGCACCACGACGACGCCACCACCGCCCGCTGGCTGGCGCACTCCCAGATGTGGCTGGACAGGGCCGGCTAGGCGAGGCCGGCCATGGTGTCGTCCTGCGGCGGCTGGTGCCGCGACCAGTGCCGCCAGTTGATCTCGGCACCGAGCACGATCACGTTCGCCATCAGGTACAGCCACACCAGCAGCAGCACCAGGCCACCGAAGGCACGCATGGCGAACAGCAGGTCGGCCCGCTGCAGGTAGAGCGGCACCGCCTGGAACGACACCTGGAACAGCACCGTCCCGAACAGCGCACCCGGCCACACGTCGCCGCGGTGCAGATCGACGTTGGTGAGGACGCGGTAGACCACCATCAGGAACAGGAACGAGCCGGCGCTCGAGAAGGCCAGAGAGATCAGATAAGGCACGATGCTGGAGCTCAGCTCGCCGGGCTCATGCCGGTGCAGCCAGCCGTTTGCCAGTGTGGCAACAAACAGCGAGGTGAAGAGGACGGTCAGCGAGCTGAGCACCAGCACGAAGCTGATCCATTTGCCGGCAACGAACCCGCGGTTGCCGACCCGAAACACGATGTTCAGCGCCGACTCCAGCGCCGAGTAGAAGCCGAGCGCGCTCCACAGCATCCCGACCAGGCCGATCACGAAGAACGTGCCGGCGTTCGACTGTACCGAGCGGGTCAGGCGCACCAGGTCGGCGACCGACTCGCTGGGCAGGATCCGCCCCATCTCGCGGATCAGGTAGCTCGACTGTGAGACGTGGCCGAGCAGGCCGATCGCGGACAGCGCCAGGAAGATGAACGGGAACAGCGACAGCAGCGCGTAGTACGCGACCATGGCCGCCAGGTGCGGGCCGCGATCGGCCAGGTACTTGCCCAGTATGGAGCCGGTCTGGCTGGCGACGTTGCGATACGGGCGCATCCACGTCGGGGCGGTTTCGTTGGCCATCGTGATGAGAATATCGGCAGGGATCGTGTGTGCTAGCGTGGAATCGTGGATGCGACCGCCGCCATCGCCGACCTGCGGGAGCTCTCGACCCAGATCGAGACGGTCGTGGTGATCGCCCGCGACGGCTCGCTGGTTGCGTCCAGCGTGCAGGATGAGGCCGCCGACCGCATCGCCGCAGCCGCTCGCGATCTGGCCGCGGGTGCCGACCAGGTGCG
Source organism: Gaiellales bacterium (assembly GCA_045806525.1). Taxonomy (GTDB): domain Bacteria; phylum Actinomycetota; class Thermoleophilia; order Gaiellales; family JAICJC01; genus JAICYJ01. Next base: position 5,888 of record JBJMJD010000092.1, read on the forward strand.
CCGCGACCTGGGCCGCGAAGCGCTGGCGCAGCTGCAGGCGGCCACGCCCGAGGGCAGCGTGTTCCTGGTGGTGGACGACCACCGCACCGCCGTCGCGACGACCGGCGCCGACCCCACCGTGGGACTGGTCTTCTATGACCTGAAGACGCTCCTGCGCCAGATCGCCGACGGCGACGGCAAGGCCGCCGACGAGGAGCAGGAGCGGGTCGATGGCTCGGCGTAAGCTCGTGATCCCGGTCGTGATCGGCGCCGGCTCGTTCCTCGGCACCGTGCTCTACAGGCGCCGCTCGGTGCGCAACCGCACCCGGCTGGACATCTACTTTGACGACGGCTCGATGGTCTCACTGGCCGCCGGGTCGCCGGATGCCGACCGGCTGATGCCGCATGCCGACCTTGTGCTGGCGGCCGCGCGCGAGGGCGCGTGAACCGCGACCAGCTGGCGGCGAGGCTGCTCGAGCGGGCGTACCTGGAGGGCGATTTCCTGCTGCGGTCGGGGCGCCGCAGCCGCTACTACCTTGACAAGTACCGGTTCGAGACCGATCCGCAGCTGCTGGCCGGTCTCGGCCGCGAGCTGGCCGCTTTGGTCGCGGGTCTCGGCGATCAGCAGCCCGAGCTGCTGGCCGGCCCCGAGCTGGGCGCCGTGCCGCTGGTGGCCGTCACCTCGATCGAGACCGGGCTGCCCTTCGTCATCGTGCGAAAGGCGGCGAAGGAGTACGGAACCGGCAACCGGCTGGAGGGCGTCTTCGAGCCGGCGATGCGCGTCTGCGTGGTCGAGGACGTGGTCACGTCGGGCGGCGCGCTGCTGTCCGCGGTGGAGGCGCTGCGTAAGGCCGATCTGCACGTTTCCGCTGCAATTTGCGTGGTCGACCGCGAGGAGGGCGGGGCCGAGGCGATCGCCGCGGCGGGCGTCCCCTTCAAAGCGCTCTATACCAGTTCCCAGCTCGGTGTCGGCGCCGCCTCCGCGAACGCGTGAAATCCCTTTGCTGAAGCGGATTGTTGACGTCCGACGGCCGTGCTAGGGTAGCCTGATTGACCCATTCCGGCCCACGAAACGACCAGGAGGAATAAGGGTGACGAAGAGCGATTTCATCGACGCGGTTGCGACCAGATCGAACCTGTCCAAGAAGGACGCCGGTGCTGCGGTCGACGCCGTGCTCGAGTCCGTCAAGGATGCACTTTCCAAGGGTGACGACGTTGTCTTCACCGGTTTCGGAAAGTTCACGGTGCAGAACCGCAAGGCACGCACCGGCGTCAACCCACGTAACCCTGGCCAGAAAGTGATGATCCCGGCCAGCAAGGTGCCGAAGTTCTCGGCGGGCAGCCAGCTGAAGGCCGCCGTCAAGTCGTAACTCCGGCCTCCGGAGGTCTCTCGCGCACGCCCGCCGCCCCGTAGAGGCGCGGCGGGCGTGGTGCGTTAACGGGAAGGTCGGGGCTGAAGCCAGTTCCTGGGAGCACAGCGCCCCGACCCGCTGTGCTGCGACGGGCGTTCGTCTCCAGCGGCGATGTATGCGAACATATGTTCGCATGACTGCGCCCGCAGCCCAGCTATCGCTCGACGGCGCCGACCGGCTTGTGGCCCAGCTGGCCGACCGTCGCGCGCCCCTCGGCATGGCCGAGGCCGCGTCCAGCCTGTTCGCGCTGCGTGGCGCGCCGCCCTCAGCCCTGGTCCACCAGCTGGTCGACGAGGTGGTGACGAGCGACCATCGCCTGGTCTGGCGATCTCCCACCGAGGTGGCGCTGGCCGAGTGGGAAGAGGTGGCGACCCTGTACGACCTGCCGCTCGAGCAGGCGCCGTTCGTGGTGTTCGACCTCGAGACCACCGGCACCCGGCCGGGCGTGTCGCGGATCGTCGAGATCGGCGCCGTGCGCCTGCAGGGGTTCGAGCAGGTCGGCGAGTTCGAGCGGCTGGTCGACCCGGGCGTGCCGGTGCCGTCCACCATCACACGTATCACCGGCATCCAGACGCGCGACCTGCGCGGGGCTCCCCGGATCGCGAGGGCGCTGCCGCCGTTCCTCGAGTTCGCCGAGGGCGCCGTGCTGGTCGCACACAACGCCCGCTTCGATGTCGGGTTCGTCGACGCCGAGCTGTCGCGGCTCCAAGGCCGCCGGCTGGCTGCGCCCGTGATCGACACGGTGGCGCTGGCGCGGCGTCTTCTGGAGGGGCGCCTGCCGCGCATGAACCTGGGCACGCTGGCGGAGCGGTTCGACACCACGGTTCGCCCCTGCCACCGCGCGCTGGCCGACGCGCAGGCCACCGCCGAGGTGCTGGTGCACCTGCTGGGCATGTCCCAGGAGCACGGCGTCCGCACGGTCGCCGAGGCGGTTGCGTTCGCCGCTCCCCAGCGCCGTCGCGTGCGGCTCCGCCGCGAGCTAGCCCGCGACGTCCCGGCCGGTCCCGGCGTCTACCTGTTCCACGACGCCCACGACCGGGTGCTGTACGTCGGCAAGGCGACCGACCTGCGCGCGCGGGTGCGCTCGTACTTCGCGGGCTCCGGGCAGCGGCGCGCCGTGGAGCACGCCCTGGAGGCGACCGCCCGGATCGAGACGCGGCCGCTGGGCAGCGAGCTGGAGGCGTCGCTGCTCGAGCTGGAGCTGATCCTGCGATTACGGCCGGATGCGAACCGCCGCTCGGTCAACCCCGAGCGCAGCTGCTACCTGACGCTGACCACCGATGAGAGGGTGCCGCGGGTGTCCGTCACATCGGAGCCGCGGCCGGGCGCCGTCAGCGCCGGCCCGCTGCGAAGCCGCGGCGAGGCGCAGGCGGCCGCAGCGGCGATCCGCTCGTCGTTCCGGCTGCGCAGCTGCCGGCCGGCTCTGCCGGAGGACGACGGCAGCTGCCTTGCCGGGCTGCTCGGCCGATGCGCGGCACCGTGCCGCGGCGGCGCGGCGGTGGGGGAGTACGCCCGCTCGGTGGCGGCGGCCGCCGGATGGCTGCGCGGAGAGGATGGCGGCACGGCGGTGTCCGGCCTGCGGACGCGGATGGCGGCGCTGGGAGCGGATCAGCGCTTCGAGGAGGCAGCCCAGCTGCGCGACCAGCTGGAGGCGCTCGAGCGCGTGCGAACCGCGCTGGGGCGGCTGCGCGCCGCTGCCGCCCGCACCGGCGTGCTGCTGGCGGCCGACATGGACGACCGCTTCGTGCAGGCGTTTGCGTGCGCCGGCGGTCGCGTCGTGGCCCGCCGGCGCCTGCCCCGTGCCGGCGATGCCGCGCTCGAGTGCACGCCGTTGATCGCCCCGCTGCGGACGGCGTTGGCGGCGAGGCCGGCACCGTTGCGCCCCGACCAGGCCGACGTCGCGCACCTGATCTCGGCAGCCTTCGCGCGGCCCGGCCGCAGCGTCGTGGCGGTGCCGCTCGATGGGGTTGCGATGGCCGCCGCCGCAACGCACATCGCCGGCCGGCGAGGCCGGGTACCCTTACGTCGATGAACTTCGCCGACCGCCTGGCAGCAGCCGTTGTCCGCAAAGGCACCAGCCTCTGCGTCGGACTCGATCCGCGGATCGATCTCTTGCCGCCGGAGCTCGTCACGGGGCTGAAGGCCGGTCCCGCGGGCCGTGCGCGTGCCTACGAGCGGTTCTGCATGGCCCTGATCGAGTCGGTGGCCGACGAGGCCGTGGCGGTGAAACCGCAGGTCGCCTTCTTCGAGGCGCTGGGCGGCCATGGGCTGTCGGCGCTCGACCGGATCTGCGCCTTCGCGTCCGAGCACGACCTGATCGTGATCGCCGATGCCAAGCGCGGCGACATCGGCTCCACCTCCCAGGCCTACGCCGAGGCCTGGCTGGCACCGCGCGACGGCGGGCCGCCGGTGGCCGACGCGATGACCGTGAACCCGTACATGGGCGGCGACTCGCTGGAGCCGTTCCTGCTCGCCTGCGGAGCCGGCTCCGGGCTGTTCGTGCTCGTGCGGACGTCCAACCCGGGTGCCGCGGACCTGCAGGAGCAACGGCTGGCCGACGGGCTGCGGGTGTGGGAGCGCACGGCCGGATTGGTGGCGGCCTGGGGTGCGGAGCTGATCGGCGAGTCGGGGCTCTCAAGCGTCGGCGCCGTGATCGGCGCGACCAGCCCCGAGGCCGTCGAACGGGCGCGCGAGCTGATGCCCCATCAGGTGCTGCTGCTGCCGGGCGTGGGAGCGCAGGGCGGCCGCGCGGGCGACCTGGCGGCGGCGTTCAGGGATCACCCCGCCGGCGGCCTGGTGGTCGCGGCCCGGTCGGTGATCTACGCCTGGCGTGAGCGACGGGGCGACTGGCAGCAGTCGGTGCGGCTGGCGGCCGCGGAGCTGCGCGCGGCCACGCCGGTCGCCTGAGACTCAGGCCGCCGGCGCTACGGGTGCGTGGATGCCGGCGAGCGCCGGAAGGGCAGCCCGCGGTCGGGCCGCACCAGCCAGGCGGCGCATGCGAGCGCGGTGATCGCGGCCAGCGTGGTATCGGCGCTCGCGATCAGCAGCACCGCCAGCGCGACGGCCAGCTCGAGGCCCGCCAGGTCGGCGATGAGGCCCCTGCGGGTCATGCCCCAGGCCGTGTCCGCGGCCGTCACGGCGGCGATCGCGACCAGCAATCCCAGCCATCCGGCGCCCAGCGCCCAGCCCGCCAGACCGGCCTCGATCACGGCCGACACGGTCACGATTGAACGATTACGACCCGCGAACACACATCAACTCTACGCGGGTCGACGGCCGGGTCAAGTGTAGACTCCGGAGGGCCGATGAGCGGGATGTGCAGGGTCACTCAGTGTCTACCAACAGCTCGCAAGCCGGCCTTAGGATGATTCTCACGGTCACTGCCAACGCTGCGGTCGACAAGACGCTCACGGTCGCCAACCTGCAGCTCGGGCGGCGCCACCGAGCCCAGCAGGGCCTGGTCATGCCCGGCGGCAAGGGCATCAACGTGGCCCGCGCCCTGCGCCGCCTGGATGAGCCCGTGATCGCCACCGGTCTGGCCGGGGGTCGGGCCGGAATGCAGATCACCGACGGGCTGGACTCCGAGGGGATCCTCAACGACTTCGTGCGGATCGCGGGCGAGTCGCGTACCTCGACGGCGGTGGTAGACCCCACCAGCGGCCTGCAGACCGAGATCAACGAGTACGGCCCGGAGGTGACCCCGGACGAGGTGGGGGCGCTGGTTGACCGCATTCGCTATCTGGCCGGCGCGGTGTCGACGGTGGTGTTTGCGGGCAGCCTGCCGCGCAGGATGGAGACATCGTTCTATGCCGACGTGACACGCGAGATGAACCGGCGCAAGGTCAGGACCGTGATCGACACGGACGGCGAGCCGCTGCGGTTGGCGCTGGCGGCCGAGCCGACGCTGGTGTTCCCCAACCAGCGTGAGGCGGAGGCGCTGGTCGGCAACGAGTTCCAGACCGACGAGGACTTCCAGCACGCGCTCTCGGCGATCGAGGCGATGGGCGCGCACGGCGTGGTGATCACGCTCAAGACGGGCTGCTACGCGCTGCTCGCGGCCGGCAAGACCAAGGCCCGCATGTTCCGGGCATGGATCCCGCGGATCGAGGCCGTGTCCACCGTCGGCTCCGGCGACGCCTTCCTGGCCGGCTTCCTGTCGGCCCACCAGGCCGGCCAGGCAGCTGACCAGTGCCTGAGGATGGGCCTCGCCTGTGGCGCCGCCAACACGCAGACGGTGGGCGCCGGCGTGTTCGAGTCGCGCGAGGTGCCGCGCTTCGCGGCCGTGGTCGAGGTGCAGGAGATCGCACCCACCGCCGCCCGCGCGTCCTGACCCGCGGTGGCCGGGAGGCCTTGACCGGAGCGGTTGGTAGACTGCAAAGGACATTGAACGTTCGTCATCATCGGTGTGATTCCTCTCCCGGCCCGCAAGGGCCGCGTGTGTTTTTTAAGGGGGTTGTGCGGTTTGGAGATTGAGATCGGGCGCGGCAAGAAGGCGCGCAGAGCCTATGGATTTGACGACATCGCGATCGTGCCCAGCAGGCGCACGCGCGATGCCGAGGACGTCGACATCGCCTGGCGGCTGGGCCCACATCTGCTCGAGCTGCCGCTGCTGGCTGCGGCCATGGACGGCGTCGTGTCGCCGGCAACGGCCATCGAGCTGGGCCAGATGGGCGGGCTCGGCGTGCTCAACCTGGAGGGCATCTGGACGCGGTACGAGGATGCCGACGCCCTGCTCGAGCGGATCGCCACCTTCGACAAGGCTGAAGCGACCCGCGAGATGCAGAAGATCTACGCGGAGCCGATCAAGCCGGAGCTGATCGGCAAGCGGATCAAGCAGATCAAGGACGCCGGCGTGATGGCCGCGGCCTCGCTGACACCGCAGCGCGTCCGCGAGCACTGGCAGCTGGCGCTCGACGCCGGGCTGGACGTGCTCGTGATCCAGGGCACCGTGGTCTCGGCGGAGCACGTCTCGACCGTGGTCGAGCCGCTCAACCTGAAGGAGTTCATCGCCACGATGCCGGTGCCGGTGATCGTGGGCGGATGCGCCTCCTACCAGGCCGCACTGCACCTGATGCGCACCGGCGCCGCCGGCGTGCTGGTCGGAGTCGGGCCCGGGGCCGCCTGCACCACCCGCGGCGTGCTCGGGGTGGGCGTTCCGCAGGCCACGGCGATCGCCGATGCGGCCGCGGCCCGCGTCCAGCACCTGCTCGAGACCGGCCAGTACGTGAACGTGATCGCCGACGGCGGCATGCGCACGGGCGGCGACATCTCCAAGGCGATCGCCTGCGGCGCCGACGCCGTGATGGTCGGCTCGCCACTGGCCCGCGCCAACGAGGCGCCCGGCCACGGCTACCACTGGGGGATGGCCACGTTCCATCCCAGCCTGCCGCGTGGCGCGCGGGTCAAGACCGACCAGGTCGCCACGCTCCAGGAGATCGTGACCGGCCCGGCCCGCGAGAACGACGGCACGCTCAACCTGATGGGCGCGCTGCGCACGTCGATGGCCACCACCGGCTACGACACGATCCAGGCCTTTCAGAAGGCCGAGATCATGTTCGCTCCGGCGCTCCAGACCGAGGGCAAGAAGCTGCAGCGGGAGCAGGCGATCGGGATGAGCCGTTGACCGAGCGCCGGACTCAGGCTGAGCAGGCGGGGACGGCGCTGGCCGGTCCGCCGGCTCCCCACCGACCTGTGCTGGTGATCGACTTCGGCGCGCAGTACGCGCAGCTGATCGCGCGGCGGATCCGCGAGAGCCGTGTCTACTCCGAGATCGTGCCGCACGACATGCCGGTGGCCGAGATCGCGGCACGCGATCCGATCGGGATCGTGTTGTCGGGCGGCCCCGCGTCGATCTACGAGCCGGGAGCGCCGTCGGTCGATCCGGAGCTGTTCGCGCTGGGCGTGCCGGTGCTGGGCATCTGCTACGGCATGCAGGCGATGGCGGCTGCGCTGGGCGGCGAGGTCGGGAACACCGGGCTCGGCGAGTTCGGCAAGACGCCCGTGTCGCTGTCCGAGGGCAGCCTGCTGTTCGGCGACATCGCCGCCGAGCAGTCGTGCTGGATGAGCCACCGCGACAGCGTCGTTCGCACGCCCCCAGGTTTCACCGTGACGGCCGTGACGCAGACGACCACCATCGCCGCGATGGAGGATCGCGAGCGCGGGTTCTTTGCCGTGCAGTTCCATCCCGAGGTCGCGCATACCCCGCACGGAACCGAGATGCTGGGGCAGTTCGTGCTGGAGGCGTGCCAGGCGCCGCCCACCTGGACTCCGTTGCAGTTCATCGAGGAGCAGGTGGCCCTGATCCGCGAGCAGGTCGGCGACGACCAGGTGATCTGCGCGCTCTCGGGCGGCGTCGACTCGGCCGTGGCCGCGCTGCTGGTGCACAAGGCGGTGGGCGATCAGCTCACCTGCGTGTTCGTCGACCACGGCCTGCTCCGCAAGGACGAGGCCGAGCAGGTGGTGGAGGCGTTCGAGGAGCACTTCCACGTCCCGCTCGTGCACGTGCAGGCGCAGGACCGGTTCCTCGACAAGCTGGCCGGTGTCTCCGACCCCGAGACGAAGCGCGGCATCATCGGCGAGGAGTTCATCCGCCTGTTCGAGGACGAGGCGGAGAAGCTCGGCGACATCCGGCACCTGGTGCAGGGGACGCTCTACTCGGACGTGATCGAGTCCGGCAGCCGCACGGCCGCCAAGATCAAGTCGCACCACAACGTGGGAGGCCTACCCGAGGACATGGACTTCGACCTGGTCGAGCCGCTGCGCATGATCTTCAAGGACGAGGTGCGGCGGGTGGGCGTCGAGCTGGGGCTGCCCGAGCGCATGGTGTGGCGCCAGCCGTTCCCGGGGCCGGGCCTGGCCATCCGCATCATCGGCGACGTCACGCGTGAGCGGCTGGAGGTGCTGCGCGAGGCCGACGCGGTGCTGCTGGAGGAGATACGGCGGGCCGGCCTCTACCACGAGCTGTGGCAGACGTTCGCGGTGCTACCCGCGATCCGGAGCGTGGGCGTGCAGGGCGACTCGCGCACGTACGCCTATCCGATCGTGATCCGGGCGGTCAGCTCGGAGGATGCGATGACGGCCGACTGGGCACGGCTGCCGTACGATCTGCTGGAGCGGATCTCGAGCCGCATCATCAACGAGATCGCCGGGGTCAACCGGGTGGCGCTGGACATCTCCAGCAAGCCGCCCAGCACGATTGAGTGGGAGTGACCCGGCTCAGCCGTACGCGCTCGAGCTGAGCCTGAACATGTAGCTGGCCGGCTTCGCGTCCCTGTTTCCGGCGAAGTCCACGGCGCGTGCCCGTACCCGGTAGCGGTGGCCGGGATGCAGGTGGTAGAGCACGAAGGAGCTTCCTCCCTTTGCCATCCTCCAGGGCCCGTTGCCGACGCGGTACTGGAACCGAAGCGTCGAGAAGGCCGATGCCGGGTCGGCATCCCTCGCCGCCAGCGAGAAGCTGACGGTGGCAAACCTACTGGGGCTGGGCGGCTTCGATGTGAAGTGCGTATGGGTGGGCGGGATCCGGTCGGTGGCCCACCACAGCGCGCGCGCGATCAGGGGTGCGGCCTGCGGCGACTCGGCCGGGTCGTATCCGCCGCCGCCGCTGGCGACATCGGTCGACCACGGGTTGAAGCCGAGGTCGACCACCCGGCCGGGCTGGTCCTTGTTCTCGAAGTGGACGGCGCGCAGCGACTGGCCGTAGGAGTAGGCCGCGGTCGGTTGCAGCCGTGCCAGCACCGCCTCGTTCCAGCTGTTCTGTGCGATCTCGGCTCCCGAGCCGGGCCCGTGGACGTGGAGCGACGTCAGGTTCTGGGTCACGAAGTGCGGCTGCACGGTGCTCGCCTTCAGCGCACCGCCCTCGATGGCCGGCGGGTTCGCGAACGCGAGTGGGCTCCAGTTTGCCGACCATGCGCCGCCAGCCGATCCGATCGCGCTCTGCTGCGTCCACAGGCCGCCGCTCGTCCAGTGCGTCTGGCCGCCCAGCACGACGCCGTGGCCATGTGCTGCGAAGCTGGTGAGCGCGCTTGCGGCGCCGAGCTGATCGACCACGTCCTGGTCGGTCACGACCAACGCGGCCTGGTACCCGGCCAGGTCGGCATTGGTGAGCGCGTGCGGCACGCTGGCGGCTGACGAGATGTCGACCAGGTCGGCGCCGCGAGGCACGGCCAGCAGGTTGGCGCGGTCGAGGCGGTGAGCGATGTCGTAGACCGCATCCGGCGCGAGCGCGGTGATGATCTTCACGTGCAGCGTGGGGTGGGCGGGCGCCGCCCGGGTCTTCCAGCTGACGGTGTCGGGAGTGGTGTCACCGTCGGGCAGCACACTGGCCGCGTACGTGGCTCCGGACGCGATCGTGCCGGTCTGGGTGACGACGATCGTGGAGCTGCCGGAGCCGGTCACCGTTACGGCCAGGGGCGTGACGCTGCCGGTCCTGTGGAAGCTGACCTGCGTGGACGGATCGGTCACCGAGACCGGGGTGTCGTAGGTGAAGGTGACCTGCGACCGGTAGCGGTCACCGGTCGTGGCGGCGGAGAGCAGCACGGAGGGACCGCTGGCGAACGCCGGCGGTGCCTGGCCGGGCAGCGCCGCAAACAACGCCAGGACGACGAACGTCTTGCGGTACATCGTGTTTGCTATATCGGTCTTGGTAAAAGGCGGCTTGAGCGGGGGGGCTTAGAAGCGTCTGGCTTCAGCTGACCCTGCCGAAGCTGGCCTGCGCCGGGAGTACCACGGCGGGAAGCCTGCCACTGTCGGGCAGGCATCCCTTCAGTCACCGAGCGTTCGCCGCCGCCGGCGGCTATCGCGCTTAACTCCAGGCCCAGTCGCGCACCCACCAACCGGCGTGCGGCATCCCGCTCGAAAATGCCGCCGCCGTCAACGCGCCCACGTCCACTGGCACCCGCCGGAACTCCACCTGCGCTCGGTCCACGATCGCATACTCGGCCCAGGGCGGATTGCGAAAGGCGCCGCCGTCGGCCGCCGCCTCGAACGGCATCCCCACGCTGCCCGGGTTCACGACCAGCGACGGCCCGTGGCGGCGCAGCATCGCGACGTGCGTGTGCCCTCCCGCCAGCACCGTCTCCGTATAGCTGCCGAGCATCCTCGTCACCTCCGCCTCCGGGGTCGTCGCCAGCAGCGTCTCCGTGTTCGACCGCGGCGTCCCGTGGAAGCAGACCAGGCCGTCCAGCTCCACCACCGGCCGGTAGCGGCCCAGCAGCTCCAGCTGCTGCGGACCCAGCTGCTGAGACACCCACAGGTCGATCTCGAGGATCCGGCGCGTGTCCTCGTCGGCCTCCTCGTCGAGCTCCGGGTCGATCAGCCACTCGTCGGCGTTTCCCATCACGACATCGCATCCCAGCGCGGCCACAGCCTCGATCGTCTCGACTGGCTGCGGGCCGGTGGCGGCCACGTCCCCGAGGCACACGATCCGCTCCACGCCGCTTCGGCGCGCGTCGTCGAGCACCGCTTGCAGAGAGACCAGGTTTCCGTGGATGTCCGCGATCAGCGCGGTGCGCACGGAAGCAGGGCCCTCACCGGGTCACGGCCTCCGGGTGAATTCGCCCCGGTGCCTGCGAGAGGCGGCCGCCGCTTCGGCCGGCCCTGAGCGCCAGCACCTCCGCCAGGATCGAGACCGCGGTCTCGGCCGGGGTGATCGCCCCGATATCGAGACCCAGCGGGCCGGAGATGCGTGTCAGGTCGGCCTCGCTGTAGCCCGCGTTCAGCATCCGCTCGCGGCGCCGGTCCTGGGCTCTGCGGCTGCCCAGCGCGCCGATGTACGCGGCCGGGCTGCGTAGCGCCGGGCCTAGCGCCGGCTCGTCGAAGCGGGCGTCGTGGGTCAGCACCACGACGTAGGTGGCCTCGTCCGCCGGGTGCAGCTCATACGCCATCGCCGGCCATCCCACGACGATCTCGTCGGCATCGGGCAGACGCTCGGCTCGTGCGAACTTCGCGCGGGCGTCCGACACGATCGTGCGGAAGCCCACCTGCTTGGCTGCCCGGCACAGCGCCTGCGCCGTGTCCACCGCGCCAAAGATCATCATCACCGGTGCGGGCGCGTAGTGCTCGACGAAGGTCTCCGGCGTCTCCCGCACGGCCGCCGCATGGGCATCGCCGGTGCCGTAGCGCTTGATGCCCGCGTCGCGGCCCGACAGCACGGTCGTGACAGATAGACGCTCGCCGCCCTCGACCGCCTGCCGCACGCGCGTCATCTCGTCGGCGTCGAAGGGGGCGATGAACACCTCGATCTCGCCGCCGCACGGCAGCCCCACGTCGAACGCGTCGTCGTCGCTGATCCCGTACTGGACGAGCGCCGGCGTGCCGTCGCGCAGCACCTCCTGCGCGCGCAGCACCACGTCGCTCTCGACGCAACCGCCCGACACCGATCCGCGCATCTCGCCGGACTCCGTCACGAACAGCCTCGAGCCGAGCGGGCGCGGAGCTGATCGCCGGGTGTCGACGACCATCGCCACCGCCACCTGTTCTCCCCGGCCGCGTAATTCGGCGGCGTCGTCGAGCATGTCTCGCATGCACGAAGCTTATCCATTGCGCGCAAGCGCAGAGGTACTCCCGGCCGGTGAGGTCGACCACCACAAATCGGGGATGGCAGCCTCTGCAGCGGGACGCGACCATGCAGCGGTGCTGCCCGCCTTGACACGAGAACGGCGCCGTCTCGAGGGCGGCGTCGGCACCCGTGAGCTCTGCTCGCACCTGTGCGAGGCCCTCGCCGACGATCTGCATGCGTCCGATTGCCTGGTCTCGCAGGTCGACGCCGAGCGTGGCGTGCTCGTCGATCTTGCGGGATTCACGCGAACTCCGCAGCGCTTGCTGGCGCCGGCCACGGAGCTGCCGATCGGCCGGGATCCGACCTCGCGCCCCGTGCTCGAGGAGGGTCGCCGGTACACGACGTGGGTCGACGACCCGGGCGCCGGTCTGGTGATGCGCCTGGACGGACCGGGCGGCCCCTACCTGGTCGAGGTCTGGTCGGAGATCCGCACGGAGGCCTACGGTCGGGCCGAGATCCGCCGCTCCCTGCGGCTGGTGAGCCAGGCGGCGGCGCTGCTCGACGACGCCGCGCGGTGCGACCACGACGAACGGCTGCGGTTTCAGCATGCGGCCGCCGAGGCACGGGAGATCGGAGCCGCCGACCTGGAGCTGCCGGCCGTGGCGGAGGCAATCAGCGAGCGCCTGTTGCTCGACCAGGACGAGCTGCGCGAGGTGCGGCTGGTGGCCCTGGTGCACGAGGCCGGCCGTTCACACATCCCGGGTGCGCTCCACGACAAGGTCGAGCCGCTGACGCCGGTCGAGTGGGCCGTGGTGCAGCGCCACACCCTGATCGGCCAGCGGATGCTTTCGCGGATGCCCCACCTGCGCCCGGCGGTTGCCGGGGTGGGCGCCATCCGCGAACACTGGGACGGCGGTGGATACCCGCATGGCTTCGCGGGTGAAGAGATCCCGCTCAGCGCGCGGATCGTCGCGGTGTGCGCGGCCTATCGCGCGATCAGGCGTGGCCGGCCGGGGCGCCCGCCGCTCGACCACGGCGATACGATCGCCGAGCTGCAGCACGCAGCGGGCATCCAGTTCGATCCGCGGGTGGTCGACGCCGCGGTTGCCGCGATCGCTCCAGCCGGGGCCAAGCCCACGGTGCGACTCCGCGTGGCGGCGATCTGAGCTAGCATTCGACGCTGTTTGCGCCGCCCGGGCCGCCGCATGCACGTGGCGGCCTGTCCGGTTCAGGCCCGAGAATCGATGAAGACCTACACCGCAAAACCACGCGAGATCGAGCAGGCCTGGCGCCTGGTCGACGCCGACGGGCAGATCCTGGGCCGGCTGGCGACCGAGATCGCGGACACGCTGCGTGGCAAGAACAAGCCGGCCTACACACCCCACGTCGACACCGGCGACTTCGTGGTCGTCGTCAACGCCGAGAAGGTGCGTGTGACCGGCAAGAAGCTCGAGCAGAAGATCTACTACCGGCACAGCGGCTATCCGGGCGGACTGCGTGAACGGACGCTGGCCGAGCAGCTGGCTCGCCGGCCGGAAGAGGTCATCCGCAAGGCTGTCAAGGGCATGCTGCCCAAGAACAAGCTGGCCGCCGCGCAGCTGCGCAAGCTGAAGGTCTACGCAGGCCCGGAGCATCCCCACGCCGCCCAGAATCCCGCCCCGTTGAAGGAGTCCTCGTAGTGGCCACAACCGCAGTCGTATACCGCGCCACCGGCAAGCGGAAGACATCGGTGGCCCGCGTGGTGCTGGTGCCCGGTTCCGGTCAGGTCGTCGTGAACGGCAAGGCCCTGGCCGAGTACTTTCCGCGACCGACGCTGCAGTCTGTGGCCATGGCGCCGCTGCGGGTGAGCGGTACCGAGGCCAGCTTCGACGTGCGCGCTCGGATCGTGGGCGGTGGCATCGCCGGCCAGGCCGGAGCGCTCCGCCACGGGATCTCGCGCGCGCTGATCGAGGCGGACGAGGCGCTGCGCCCCGAGCTGAAGAAGTCGGGCTTCCTGACGCGGGATGCACGCCAGGTCGAACGCAAGAAGGCGGGCCTGAAGAAGGCGCGCAAGCGGCCACAGTTCTCGAAGCGCTAGCAGACGCCGGGCGTGGCGCAGGTGCGCAAGTTGTTCGGCACGGACGGTATCCGTGGCCAGGCGGGCGTCGACCTGACCGAGTCGCTGGCTCGTGACCTGGGCGCGGCCGCGGGACGGTTCGCGGGGCCCGGCCGCTCGATCCTGATAGGGCGCGACACCCGCGAGTCGGGCGTGGCGCTGGAGGCGGCGCTGATCGAGGGCGTGGTGGCCGCCGGTGCGATCGCCGTCAGCGCCGGCGTGATCCCGACGCCGGGCGTAGCGGTGCTGGCGCGTGAGACCGGCGCCGCGCTGGGCTGCGTGATCTCGGCGTCGCACAACCCGTATCAGGACAACGGCATCAAGTTTCTCGGCGGCGACGGCCGCAAGCTGGCCGATGACGACGAGGCGGAGATCGAGCGCCTGATCGACGTTGACGAGGGCGAGGGACGGGGCCACGCGGAGCAGCTGGCGGACGCCGGCGGACGCTACATCGCCTGGCTTGCGGCGACCTACGGCGACGGCGTGCAGCCGGGGTTCTCGATCGGCATCGACTGCGCCAACGGCGCTGCCTGGAGCTGCGGGCCCGCGCTGTTCGAGCTGCTGGGCGAGCGGGTCGACCGGATCGGCTGCGCGCCCGACGGCCGCAACATCAACGCCGGCGTCGGCTCCACGCACCTCGATGCGATCGCGGCGCTGGTGGGGGGCCACGGCCTCGACCTGGGGATCGCGTTCGACGGCGACGCCGACCGCTGCCTGGTCGTGGACGACCGCGGCCGGGCGGTCAACGGAGATGTGATCCTGGCGGTGATGGCGATCGACCGGCACCGACGCGGTCTGCTGGCGGCCGACACGGTGGTGGTGACCTCGATGACCAACCTCGGGTTCCACCGGCTGATGCGCGACAACGACATCATCGTCGAGGTCACAGACGTGGGCGACCGCTACGTTCTGGAGCGGATGCTGCAGACCGGGGCGACGCTCGGCGGCGAGCAGTCCGGGCACGTCGTCGACCTGGCACACCATACGACGGGCGACGGTTTGGCAACGGCGCTGATGCTGCTGGCGTCCCTCCACCGGCTGGGCTTGAGCGCGGCACAGGCGAACGACATGCTGCGGCCCTTCCCGCAGCGGCTCGTGGCCGTGCCGGCCGATCGTTCCCTGCTACCGTCAGCGGACCGCATCTGGCAGGAGGTGGAGGCTCTGAGCGAGAAGCTTGGGGAGAACGGTCGGATCGTGCTGCGCGCGTCGGGTACGGAGCCGCTGGTGCGGGTCATGGTCGAGGCCGAGGACGAGGCCGAATGCGAGCGCATCTGCGGCTATCTCGCGGGCCTGGTCGAAACCGAGATCGGAGCGTAACCAGCCGTATGTGTGGAATCGTCGGATACGTGGGCGACCGGGAGTGCAAGGAGCTGTTGCTGTCCGGTCTCGAGCGGCTCGAATACCGCGGCTACGACTCGGCCGGCATCGCCCTGGTCAACGGCAGCATCGATGTGACGCGCCGGGTGGGGCGGGTGCAGATGCTGCGCGACGCGGTCGGCGACGACCGCCACCCGGCGACGCTGGGGCTGGCGCACACGCGCTGGGCGACGCACGGCGGGGTGACCGAGTCGAACGCGCACCCGATCGAGGCCTGCGAGGGCTCGGGCGTGACCGCGGTGCACAACGGCATCATCGAGAACTACGTCCAGCTGCGGGCGCGGCTGCTGGAGCAGGGCCACGAGTTCCACACGGACACCGATAGCGAGGTGATCAGCCACCTGGTCGAGGAGCACTACGACGGTGACCTGGTCGAGGCGGTGCGGCTCGCGTACAACGAGCTGCACGGCCACTTCGCGTTCGCGGTGGTGCATCGCGACCACCCCAGCGAGATCCTGGCAGCGCGGCGGCAGTGCCCGCTGGTGGTGGGTGTGGGCGACGGCGAGACGTTCATGGCGTCGGCGATCCCGGCGTTCATGAGCGAGACGCGCAGGGTGCAGTACGTGCTGGACGACGAGATCGTCGTCGCGACGCCCGAGGGCGCGACCTTCCTGACGGGTGAGGGCGCCGTGATCGAGCGGCCGATCGAGCACGTCGACTGGGACGAGTCGGCGGCCGAGAAGCAGGGCTACGAGACGTTCATGCTGAAGGAGATCCATGAGCAGCCGGACGCGATCGCCGAGACGATCGGAGAGCGGCTCTACCACGGCGAGCTGCAGCTGGACGGGCTCAACCTGGACGAGCAGCAGATCCGGGACCTGTCGCGGGTGGTGATCCTGGCCTGCGGGACGGCGTACCACGCCGGCCTGATAGGTCGCTACCTGCTCGAGGAGTGGGCGCGGATCCCGAGCGAGTCGGACATCGCCAGCGAGTGGCGGTACCGGCGGCCGGTGATCGACGAGCGCACGCTGGTGATCGCGGTCTCGCAGTCCGGCGAGACGATCGACACGATCGCAGCCATGAAGGAAGCGCGCGCTCACGGCGCGCACGTGCTGGCGGTCACGAACGTGATGGGCAGCCAGGCCACGCGCGACTGCGACTCGGTGCTCTACACGCGGGCCGGGCTCGAGGTCGGCGTGGCGGCGTCGAAGACGTTCACCAGCCAGGTGGTGCTGATGTACCTGCTGGCGCTGAAGCTGGGGATCGTGCGTGACACGATCGATGCGAAGCGGGCGGAGACGCTGCTGACACAGGTGCGCGCGCTGCCTGAGTTGGCCCGCCAGACGCTGGATCGGGGCAACCTGGTGGAGCCGATCGCGGACCGGTTCTGGGAGAGCGAGTTCTTCCTCTACCTGGGCCGCTACATCGGGCTGCCGATCGCGCTCGAGGGCGCGCTCAAGCTGAAGGAGATCTCCTACATCCCCACGGATGCCTACGCGGCAGGTGAGATGAAGCACGGCCCGATCGCGCTGCTTGACGACTCGACGCCGGTGGTGGTGATCGCGACCGACAACCACGTGTACGAGAAGGTGCTGTCGAACATCCAGGAGGTGCGCGCCCGCGGCGCGCACGTGATCGCCGTCGCCACCGAAGGCAACACGCGCATCGAGGAGCTGGCAGAGCACGTGCTGTACCTGCCGCGGACGGAGCCGGAGCTGCAGGCCGCGCTGGCGATCCTGCCGTTGCAGCAGCTGGCCTATGCGATCGCAAAGCGGCGCGGGCTCGACATCGACAAGCCGCGCAACCTGGCGAAGACCGTCACCGTCGAGTAGTCGGTTTTCCACGCAGATCGACATGACGGCTCTCTTGAGCACGTCGGCACCACGCGACGTCGCATGCGCGGCCGTGGTTGGAGAAGGTCGGGTGCGGGTAGTCGCGCCGCATGCGTGAAGGCCGCGGGTTCCGCGTGCTGTCGCATGTACGCGGCAGTCTCTGGTTCGTTCCGGTCCTGTGCGTGGGGGCAGGCGTCGCGCTGTCGTTCGCGACGCTCTGGATCGATGGGCGGACCGGCTACACGCTTGTGCCGCAGTCGCTGACCGGCGGTCCCGACGCGTCGCTCAGCATCCTGTCCGCGGTCGCCACCTCGATGGTGAGCCTGGCCGCGCTGGTGCTGACGATCACGATGGTGGTGGTGCAGCTTGCGATGGGACAGTTCTCGCCGCGGATCGTTCAGCCGATCCTGAAGGACCGGCCGAGCCAGTTGGCGATTGGCATATTTGTCGGTACGTTCGCGTTCGCGATGCTGGCGATGCGAGCAGTCATCATCGGCGGCTCCGGCGGCAAGAGCCAGGTTCCCGGACTGACCGTCGTGGTCGCCTACCTGCTGGTCGTCGTGTCGATCGCCGTGCTGGTGCTCTACGTCCATCACATCGGCCGTTCGCTGCGCGTGTCCGCGCTGATCGAACTGGTCGGCCACGATACCCGGCGGCTGCTGGATGACGTCTACCCAGCCGATGATGAGGCGGCGCCCGCCGACCAGATCTCCAGCCCACGCTCGGGGGTGCTCGTTCACATCGACTACGAGCAGTTGGTCGAGGCAGCTCGTAAGGCGGACTGCATCCTGGAGCTGGTGCCGGCCATGGGCGAGTACGTGGCAGCGGGCACTCCGCTCTTGCTCGTCGACGGCGACCGCTCGCGGCTGCCCGACGACCTCGATGGCTCGCTCGTGCTGGCCCTGGAGCGCACGCTCGACCAGGACGTCGCCTACGGATTCCGCATGCTGGTCGATATCGCCGAGCGTTCCCTGTCCGAATCGTCGTACCTCGACCCGACCACCGCCGTGCAGGCCATCGACCGCCTCCACGACAACCTCCGCCACCTCGCACGTCGCAGCTTTCCCGACGGCACCTATCGTGACCGGGATGGCTGTCTGCGGTTGGTGACGCGGGTGATGACGTGGCGGGCATACGTCCATCTCGCCTTCGATGAGATCCGCCAGGCCGGCGCCGATTCGCCACAAGTCGCCCGTCGTTTGCGGGCTGCGCTCGACGACCTCGTCAGCTACGCGCCGGTGAATCGACGTGACGTCCTGGTCGACCAGCTGGCGCTGCTCGACCAGGCGATCATCGAACGCGTGCCCGAGCAGGAGCGGGACGCATACACCGAGGCCGACCGCCAGGGCATCGGAGTCGCCGCCGGAGGCACGGCCGGGAAACTCGAGCTGCGACGATGATCACGATTTCCACGCTGGCCGAGCCCCAGAGCTCGTGCCGGACGTGGTCGAGATCGCATGGCGGAGCGTCGTGCTCACCCGGGTGCCGTCTTCGCCGCCGTGTTCGCGTTGATCGCACCCGTCACGGCGGCGACGAGGAACAGCACAACCGCCAGCGCCGGGTGGCCGGCCGTCCACAGTGCCGCGGCCGCAGCGGTCCAGACGACCAGCTCGATCACCAGGCGTGCGGGCAGCCCGACCTCCAGCCGCCGCCTTGGCGCGAGGAACGTACCCCAGACCACGGCCACCGCCGCGACTGCGATGGCCGCCAGCGCGACCCCGGCCGCTCCGTCGGCCGCCTGCTGACCCCAGTAGGCCACGGCCGCCAGTGCCGCCATCTCGCATATGAAGCGAAGCGTCAACACGATCGCCATAGGGTCACGCTAGCGCGCGCGGCGGGTTAGGGCGCGGTACCCGGATGGGCGATCACAGCATGCCCCTTCGAGGGTGGCACCGCGGTTGCTGCGGTGGCATCGTGCGGACTAGCTCCCGTCGTTTGACCCCGACAGCAAAGGCTCCCAAGACCATGTCCGACACAATCACCCGGGATGATGCCCGGGCGCTGGCACTGATCGACCGTGCACTCGGCCAGGGGCGCTTCACGGCCGACCTGGTCGAGCAGATCAGCGATGCGTTCGCATCTGCCACTCGCAGCGAGCGCGGCGAAGACTCACAGCAGGCGACGTAGAGAAGCGAGTTACCGCGCGCTGTTGTCGAGCCGCTCGGCGACCTTCGCGCGGATCCGCTCATCGAGAGCCGGCACCGCCGCGATCATCGAGTGGAACTCCTGCCGCGTCATCACCATCAGTCGCATCGGCGACGTCGCGCGCACGGATGCGCTGCGGCGCTCCTCGTCCAGCAGCGCCATCTCGCCGAAGAAGTCGCCCGCCGATAGGTCGGCAAGGTGCCGCTCGCCGTCCATCACCTCGGCCGTGCCGTCGATGATCGCGAAGAACTCGTACCCGAACCCGTCGCGCCGGATCAGGTGGTAGCCGGTGTCAACATCGATCTCGTCCGCCCACCCGCCGATCTGCTTCAGCTGCGCATCCGAGAGCCCCTCGAAGAGGGTGATCTTGGTGAGGTTGGCGGCGTCCATCGGCTGATCATACCGGTCTCGAGGTCACATGCCGCGGGCCCGCCGCTCGAACGCACGGGCAACATCCGACACCGACACCAACCCCACCAGCCGGTCATCCTCGATCACCAGCCCGCGCTGCAGCGGGTCGGCCGCCAGCCGCGCCACGGCCTCGGTCAGCGTCTCCCGCTCGTCCAGCAGCACCACGCTCTCCAGCGGCGTCATCACCTCGGATATGCGTGTCGCGTCCCACCGCGCCCGTGGCACCGCCGCCACGTTGCGGAACGGCAGCATGCCCACAACATGCTCGCCGTCGAACACCGGGTAGGTCGTGTAGCGCTGCGACCACACCACGGCGTCGAAGAACTCGGCCAGCGTCAGGGTCGGCAGCACGCAGACCGGGTCGCGCTCGATCACATCGGCCACGGTCAGCCCGTCGAGCAGCTCCCGGACGTGCTCCGTGCGGCCCTCACCGCCGGCGACCATCACCAGGAACAGGCCCACAACCGACAACCACACGAGGCCCGGGCCAAGGCCGAACGCGACGGCCGCGACGCCCAGCCCGATCATGACCAGCCCGAATCCGCGCCCGATCCCGACCGACACCCTGGTGGCCGATCCGCGATCGCGCTGGAACCGCCACAGCACGGCGTGCAGGATCCGGCCGCCGTCCAGCGGGTAGGCCGGGATCAGGTTGAACGCAAGCAGGAACAGGTTGCTGATCCCCATCCAGACGACCACGCCGTCCACCGCGTTTGGCAGCGGCGCCAGCCAGGCGGCGGCCGCGAACGCCGCTCCGATCACGAACGACACCGCCGGCCCGGCCACCGCGACCCGGAACTCCGCGCCGGGGCTCGGGAACTCGCCCAAAATCCGCGCCACCCCACCCAGCAGCCACAGCGTGATGCCCTCGATCTCCATGCCCTGGCGCTTGGCGACCAGTGCGTGGCCGAGTTCGTGCAGCAGCAGCCCGCCGAAGAACAGCAGCGCCAGCACCGCCGCCATCACCAGGTAGGTGGTATCGGAAAGCCCCGGGTTCTGGCTCGGGAACACGTCGCTTGCGTAGTTCGCGATCACCAGCGCGACGATCGGCAGCCACGTCCAGTTGACACCGATCGGGATGCCGGCGATCCGGCCCAGGGGAATTACCCAGCGCATTACGGAAGTCTAGGTGGCGTCCTTGCGCTCCCCGAACGCGTCCAGGAGCGCCCGCACCTCGCATACAGCCACAAACCCCAGGCGCTCGAGGATCGGCCGCGACATCGCGCCCGCCTGTGTCACGAGCACGGGCGTGCCCGCCGCGACCGCCGCGTCCCATCGGGCCCGCACCAGCGCCCGGTAGGCGCCGCGCCCGCGCCACTCGTGAAGCGTCGACCCGGCGTTCAGCACCACGCCGTGCTCGGTGAAGAGCGCGTTGCCGGTTGCGACGTCCATCCCCTCCACGGAGGCCAGATAGCGCCGTGAGACCGCCAGGTCGCTGCGCTCGAACAGCGCGGTCAGCTGCCGATCGGTGAGCTCGTCCGGCATGCCGAACGCCGTCCGCGCGATCCGCTCGCTGGTGGCGTAGGCGTCGCGCGTGTCGGCGACCCGCACGCTCACCTCTTCCGGCACGGACTCCGGTTCGTGATCGAGCACCATCCCGATCTGCAGCGGATCGTCCTCCCACACCATGCCGCGGGCCAGCAGCTGCTCCGGCAGCCCCGGGGGCCGCGCGCCGCTGCCGACCTCCCACGAGCAGCGATCGCGCCCGCGCTCGCGGAGCAGGTCGTGCACCTCGGCGATCACCTCGTCCAACTCGTCTCGGTCGAACCGGAACCGCTGGGCGACGCTCCACTTCACGTCGCCGCCGTCGCCGCCCATCCACAGCACGAACCGCGGATCCACGATCCGCTCATCGCCGCGGCCGAGCGGGGTGTAGGTGTTCGGGTTGTCAGCCAAGGCGAACACGTTGGGGTCGATCCCTGGCATCAGAAGCGGTCGACCAGCACCGATATGTCGCCCACCACCTCGAACCCGAGACGCTTCAGGATCGGCTGCGACATCGACTCGCTCTGTGTGACCAGCACATCGCGGCCACGGCGGCCGGCTTCGCGCCAGCGCTCGTGCACGAGCGCGCGGTAGGCGCCGCGGCCGCGGAACTCCGGCAGGGTCAGCGCGCCGCCAAGGAAGGCCGCCCGCTCGTCGGCCAGCCAGGTGATGTCTGCTGTGGCAACGGTCCGCGCGTCGATGGACGCGAGGTAGCGCGTGACGAACCCGGGCCCGCGCAGCCACTCATCGCCGGGAGACCAGCCATCGCCCTGTTCGAACACCTCGCGCACCTGGCGGAACTGTGCGTCGGTCTCGACCCGGGCCACCGTGATGCCGTCACCGCCGCCGCTGCAGGGCTCGACGGTGCAGGCCAGGGCCAGCATGGAGGGCGGCTCATGCGTCTCCATGCCGAAGCCGCGCAGCTGCTCGAGCAGCCCAGCCGGCGTGGCGCCGCTCGACACCTCCCAGGTGATGGCGCGCCGGCCGGCGCCGGCGAACAGGTCATGAACCTCGGCCACCACGGCCTTGAGGTCGCGGCCCTCGAGTCGCAGGCGCGACACGATGTTCATGTCGGGGTCGTCCTGTGGCCCGATCTCGGCCGTGTAGCCGTCGCCTGCAACGCGTCGTGTGGCTGATCCCGCTGGCAGCGGAGGCGACGGCGCGTCCTCGGCCAGCTCGCGCAGCGTCTCGCGGTCGGGTGCGGTCAAGCGGCGGCCTGCGCGCAGACCCGCTCGACGTTGCTGCGGTGTTCGCCGCTGTCGTCGTGGCCACCTCGATCGGGGAACGGCACGTCCTCGGCGCGTTCCGGCGTGCCGCCGGCCTCGGCGAATGCGATCAGCGCGTCCACGTACTCGGCGTCCTGGGCGGCGATCTCCAACGCGCGTTCCGGCGTGTGGGGGCGTCCGTGCCCGACCACGACGTGGCTGGGCCGGTGGCGTTCGATCAGCTCGGTCAGCAACGCCAGCGTCGAGCGGTAGCTCCACGCGGAGTCGTAGATGAAGGGAATCTCGTGCTGGGACAGATGGTCGCCCACGATCAGCAGCCCTGCATCCTCGAGCCAGGTGGTGATCCCATCCGGCGTGTGCCCGGGGGTGGTGTGGCTCTCGGCCCGCCACGCGGCGAGCTGGTACGGCTCGCCGCTCGCGGGCACCAGCTCGTCCACCCGCATGCCGTCGAGGCCCTCCAGCACGAGGCCGAACGGGAGCGTCTCGGTCTCGACCGATGCTCGCGCCTCGCCGGAGCGGATGCGCTCGGCGGCGAGCTGGGAGGCCCACACCTGGGCGTCGGGCAGCAGGCCGATGCCCATCACGTGATCCCAGTCGGCGTGGGTGATCAGGATGTGGGTCGCGCCGTCGGCGGCGGCCTCGCGCGTCTCCCAGGTCGCGATACCGGGATCGACCAGCAGGCGCGCGCCCTCGCCGTCGAGCGTCAGCGTCGTCGTCTGCCACAGCACGCTCGGCCACCAGCGGGCTGTCGGCGTCAGGTCGAGGGCGCGTGACACGCCCCTGAGTGTAGTGTGCTCGGCATGCGGGTTGGGATCGACATGATCGAGATCGAGCGTGTCCGGGCCGCCCTCACCAAGCGCCCCAGGTTCGCCGACCGCGTGTTCACCGAGGAGGAGCGGCGCTACTGCTTCTCACGGCCGAACCCGGCCCAGCACTTCGCCGCCCGCTTCGCGGGCAAGGAGGCGGTCGGCAAGGCGATCGGATGCGGCGTCGAGTTCATGTGGCGCGACATCGAAATCGCGGGCCGGCCGAAGCCCGGCGTGACCCTGTCCGGCAAGGTGGCCGAGCTGGCCGAACGCTTCGGCGCGGGAGATATCGACCTTTCCATGACCCACTCGAAGGGCATGGCCGCAGCAGTCGCGATCGTGCAGCCACGAGGAAATCGCGCCCCGTCCGGACAAGCCGTTTCGTGAGGTGTACAGTCGCACGACGGGCGGTTTCCAGGTGCCCTCGCTGTGCGGGCACCGCTGATGGGGAGGAAACGAGATGGGCAGACGGTTCAAAGCCCTGATCGGCGTCGGCGCGGTCACGCTGGCGCTGGTGTCTGCGTCGCTTGCGTGGGCAGCGGTGGCAGGGCCGCCGACGAAGGTGCTCGGAGGCCGCGGCAGCCAGATGCTGCCGGCGGCGACGCCCGGCGGCAGCTTCCTGAGCTGGACGCTGATCCGGTCCGGCCAGGTTGATGCGTTCCTGCGGCCGGCCGGTCAGCCGAAGATCCAGCTGAACCGGCGTGGGCTCGGCTGGAACGGGAACATCAGCGGCACCGAGGCGATCTACCAGCAGGTCGTCCGCAACCGGTCGAATATCTACATCTACGACACCGGCACCCAGACCCGGCATGCGCCGCCGGGCGTGAACACCAGCGCGTGGGAGTTCTATCCGCGCATCGACGTCAACCACGTGCTGTTCGGACGCAGCGGGCGAAACCACAGCTGGCGGGTGTTGCTGGCCGACACCAGCGGGCCATCCACGACGCTGCTCGAGAAGCACACCGGCAGGCCGGTGCGTCAGCTGCTCCCGGGCGGCGTCGCCGGAGACTGGGCGACCTGGGCGCGCTATTCGCCGCGCACCCACCACGGCACCGTGGTGCTCTACCAGATCTCAACCCACCATGCTGGCCCGTTGGCCGTGCCTCGTGGCAAGGCGCAGTACGCCTCCACGGTCGATCACGTGGGCGACCTCTTCTACGTGCGCTCGAACATCGCCAGCTGCGGACGCGGAGTGGTCATCCGCGAGGCGATCAACGGCGGCAGCGATGTGCGTCTGGCCAGGATCCCACGCGGCTACGACATCGGCGTGATGAACGCCGTCGACGAGGGACCCGGTGACGGCGTCACCGTCTACTTCGACCGCGTCAACTGCAACAGCGGGTTCTACGACAGCTACAAGATCGTCGTCAACTGACTCGCATGGCCCCGGGGGTGTGGCCGCCCGCTCCCCCGGGGCCAACCACGGTCTCGGGCCGAGGCGTGCCGGCATCCAGGTCGCCCGCCGGGGACCCGTTACGATGATCGCGGCCCGACTCGGCCACACTCGGTGTGGCATGGTGGCCTGATGCCATGATGAAAGCCCTGCAAATCTCCGCGATGATCGGGCAGCCGCGATGAACGAGCTGCTGCCGCTCTACGACGCGACCGAGATGCGGGCGCTTGACGCGGCCGCGATCGACCTCGGCATCCCGGCCGCGGTGCTGATGGAGCGCGCCGGGCTGGGCGCCGCGCACGAGATCATGAGCCGCTTTCCCGATCGGCGGCGGTTCGCGATCGTCGCCGGGACCGGAAACAACGGCGGAGACGGGTTCGTCGTGGCGCGTCACCTGCTGGCCGCGGGCCTGGAGCCGGAGGTGCTGTTGACAGGTCCGGCGACGAGGCTCAGCCCCGAGTCGCGCGGCAACCTGGAGGTCGCGGAGCGGATGGGCGTGCCCGTTCACCGCCGGCCGTCGCGGGCGCAGCTGCGGCGCACGCTGCGCGGCGTGGATCTGGTGGTCGACGCCCTGTTCGGTACGGGATTCAGGGGCGCACCGCGGCCGGCTGCGGCCACGCTGATCGAATCGATCAACGCGGCAGGACGGCCGGTGGTGGCGCTCGACATCCCCTCCGGCGTGGACGCGTCGGACGGCACGGTGGCCGGCGCCGCGGTGGCGGCCGAGCTGACCGTCGCTTTCCACGGGCCCAAGCTGGGTCTGATCGTGGCGCCCGGATGCCGCCATGCCGGTGCCGTTGTCGTGGCCGACATCGGCATCCCGCCGCAGCTGGAGTCGCCCACCTGGTCGGCGCTGGCCACGCGCTCACTGATCGACCTTGTGCCCCGCAAAGCCCATGGGACGTCGAAATACAAGGCCGGATCGGTGCTGGTGGTGGGCGGATCCGAGGGCATGGCAGGGGCGCCGATGCTGGCGGCGCTGGCCGCGCTGCGGGCAGGAGCGGGCATCGCCTGGGTGGCGGTGCCGGCGTCGGTGGCCGCCCAGGTTGGCGCTGCGCAGCCTGAGCTGATGGTGCGCGCCCTTCCGGGCGGTCTCGAGCTGGCCGACCGCGCCGGCGCGCTGGCGGTTGGTCCCGGCCTGGGCCGCAGCGCCGAGGCGCAGGGGCTGGTCCGCCGCCTCGCCCAGCGCCACCGCGGCCCGGTCGTGATCGACGCAGATGGGCTGTTCGCGCTTTCCGGCAAGCCCGCCACGACCGCGCGGCGGCGGACGCCTGCGGTGCTGACGCCCCACGAGGGCGAGATGGCGCGGCTGCTGGGCCGCGAATCGGACTGGGTGGCTTCCAACCGGCTGGCCGCGGTGCGCGAGGCCGCCGCCGCCTCGCGCTCGGTGGTGCTGTTGAAGGGCGCCGATACGCTGGTGGCCGCGGCTGGCGGCGATCGGGTGGTGGTGTCGGTGTCAGACACCCCGGGGCTGGCCACGGCGGGCAGCGGCGACGTGCTCACCGGCGTCGTGGCGGCGATGCTCGCGAAGGGCCTCGATCCATGGACGGCGGCGTGCTGCGGCGCCGTCATGCACGCTCGGGCGGGGCGGATGGCGGCCGAGGCGATCGGCCCGGACGGGATCACCAGCGTCGACGTGATCGAGGCGCTGCCCGGGGTGCTGAAGCCGTGATCTCGCGGGCCCAGCGGCTGTCGCGAGCGACGGTGACGGTCGACCTCTCTGCGATCGCGGCCAACGTGGGCATGCTGCGCGACCTGGTGGCGCCGGCCGACGTGTGGGCGGTCGTGAAGGCCGACGGCTACGGCCACGGCGCCTCCGCGGTCGGTGGAGCGGCGTTGGCGGCTGGGGCGACGCGGCTCTGCGTCGCCACCTGGGAGGAGGCGCGCGCGCTGCGCGATGCGCTGCCCGAGGCGCCGGTGCTGGTGATGTCGCCGCTGGCACCCGGCGAGGAGGCCGATCTGGCGGGGGTCGAGGTGGCGGTATCGTCGGTCGAGTCGTTCGCGCGGCTGCGCGCCGCCGCACGCGAGCCGCTGGGCGTCCACGTGAAGGTGGACACCGGTATGGGGCGCTGGGGTATGGCCGAGGACGAGGCCCGCCGCGTGGTCGACGAGATCGGCGGGTCGTCGCTGCTGCGCCTGTGCGGGCTGATGAGCCACCTGTCGTCAGCCGACGACGATCCCGGCCACACGCGCCGCCAGCTGGAGCGGTTCCGGCGGTTCGCCGAGGGCCTTCCGGACTGCCCGCGGCATGTTGCCAACAGCGCCGGCGCGCTCGGCTACCCCGAGGCTCGGTTCGACGCCGTGCGCTGCGGGATCGCGGTCTACGGGCTGTCGCCGTTCGGCGACGACTCGGCTGCGCGCGGCCTGGCGCCGGCGTTGCGCCTGGAGAGCTACGTGGCGCAGCTGAAGCTGCTCGAGCCAGGTGAGGGCGCCGGCTACGGGCGCCGGTTCGTGGCCGAGCGGCCGACCTGGATCGGGCTGGTGCCCGCCGGGTACGCCGACGGCGTGCCGCGGCTGCTGTCGGGGCGGATGGACGTGCTGGTGCGGGGACGGCGGCGACGGGTGGCGGCCACGATCAGCATGGATCAGCTGACCTTCGTGGTCGGTGAGTGCTGCGACGTGGAGCTGGGCGACCCGGTGGTGCTGATCGGCAGCGACGGCGACGAGCGGATCGGGGCCGAGGAGTGGGCGGCCCGCAGCGACACGATCGCGTACGAGATCGTGTGTGACATCGCGCCCAGGCGGCGGCGGGTGGAGCATGTCATCGTCGACGGCTGACCCGCTCGCAGACATCCGCCGCCGGGCGCCGGTGGAGGGCGCCTGGCTGGTCGGCGGCAGCGTGCGCGACATGCTGCTGGGACGACCCGTGCTCGACATCGACCTGGTCGTCGCCGAGGATCCGCGCACGGTGGCGAGGCGGCTGGCCGGCGAGCGCGGGGGCTCGCCGTTTCCGCTGTCGGAGCGGCATGGCGCCTGGCGGGTGGTGTCTGGCGAGCAAACGGTGGATATCGCAGGATGCCGTGGCAGCATCGAGGACGATCTCGGCCTGCGCGATTTCACCATCAACGCGATTGCTGTCGCTTTGGACAACGGCGAATACGTCGATCCGTACGAAGGGCGCGAGGATCTCGATCGGCGCCTGCTGCGGACGGTGTCGGACAGCGTGTTTGTGGATGACCCGCTGCGGCTGCTGCGGCTGCCGCGGATCGCTCACGAGCTGGGGTTCGATATTGACCGGGCCACCGAGCGGCTGGCGAGCGGCCAGGCCGAGCTGGCGTCACGGCCGTCCGGCGAGCGCATCTTCATGGAGATGAAACGCCTGCTGGGCGGGGACCGGCCGGCGGAGGCGCTGCGGCTGGCCGACCGCATCGGCGTGCTCGAGGCGGTGTTGCCCGAGGTGGCACCGATGCGCGGCGTGACGCAGAGCGGGCACCATCAGCTGGACGTCTGGGAGCACACGCTGCACGTCGTGGAGGGGGTGGCCGACATCGCCGAGCACCCCGCCTATTACTTGCCGAGGCACGCCAGGATGGTCGCCGCCGAGCTGGCCGCGGACGCCGGCGATGAGCTGACGGTTGCCCAGGCGCTGCGGCTGGCGGCGCTGTTTCACGACATCAGCAAGCCGCAGACGCGCGTGCAGACGGAGGCCCGGATCAGCTTCATGGGGCATGACCGCGAGGGGGCCGATGCGGCTGCGGCGGTGCTGGCGCGATGGAAGGCCTCGAATGCGCTGATCAGGTTCTGCCGGGTGCTGGTGCGCGAGCACCTGGCGCTCGGGTTCTCCATACCGCAGCGGCCGCTCGATCGCAGGATGGCGTATCGCTACCTGCGGGCGACGGAGCCCTGGCCGGCGGCGAGCGTGGTGCTGTCGGTGGCCGACCGCATGGCGACGCGCGGGCCGAGCTCGCGTCTGCGGCACCTGCGACGCCACAGCGAGACGGCCGATGAGCTGCTCGGGCTGATCGCGCAGCTGCGGGCGGAGCAGGCGCCGCCGCTGATGCGCGGCGACGAGATCGCCGAGGCCACCGGCGCCCGCGGTGCCGAGATCAAGCGGCTGGTCGATATGCTGGCAGAGGAGCAGGCGGCCGGCACCGTCGCAAC
Organism: Gaiellales bacterium; assembly: GCA_045806525.1. Taxonomy (GTDB): domain Bacteria; phylum Actinomycetota; class Thermoleophilia; order Gaiellales; family JAICJC01; genus JAICYJ01. The sequence goes on from JBJMJD010000092.1 coordinate 34,585, forward strand.
CCGGGAGGAGGCGCTCGCGTATGTCCGAGAGCAGGTTCGATAGGACGGCAGACCGGTACGCAGAAGCGGCCCAGAAGAAGGACTGGACGGCGTTCATCGAGCTGTGCCGGCCGCAGCCTGACGATCGGGCGCTGGACGTGGCCGCAGGCCCGGCGCTGCTCTCGGCGCACCTGGTGCCGCTTGTGGCGAGGGCGGTGGCGCTGGAGCCGTCGCGGCCGTTGCTCGAGCACGCACCCGAGGGCGTCGAGCCGGTGCTCGGCGAGGCGGAGCAGATGCCGTTCCAGGACTCGAGCTTCGACCTTGTCACGATCGTCAACAGCCTCCACCACGTGGCCGACATGCGGTCGGCCCTGGCCGAGATGGTGCGGGTGGTCACACCGGGCGGGCGGATCGTGGTGCAGGACTACCTGGCGGACGAGGATCCGGAACGGGCGGAGGTGTGGGAGCGGGTGGAGCGGCTGCGCGATCCCGATCACCGGCGGCTGCCGCGTCCGGGTGAGGTGGCCGGGCTGCTCGCCGAGCACGGGTTCGGCGAGGACGAGGCGCAGACCTGGACGGCGTCATGGTCGCTGGAGGACTGGCTGGAGATGGCTCAGACGCCGTACGAAGCGCAGGCGGAGATCCACCGGCTGGTGGCGTCGGACCGGTTCGAGCTGACCGCCTGGCGTGCGCGCTTCACTGCGCGCTGAGGGCAGGTGAAAGACCCGCCGGGCGCGAATATCTGCGGGTGGCGTTCACCACCTGTGTGTACCGCGACGGCGTGCGCGAGGATCACCCGCTGCCGTTCGCGCAGATCTCCGACGTGCTGGAGCAGCCGGACACGCTGGTGTGGGTCGATGTGAACTCGCCGGACGCGAGCGAGGTGGCGCAGCTGGGAGAGGAGTTCGGGCTCCACCGGCTGGCGCTCGAGGACGCGCTGTCGGATCACCAGCGCCCCAAGATGGAGCGCTACGAGGGGTACGTGTTCGTGATCGCCTACGCCGCCGCCATCGGCGAGGCGGGCCGCGTGGACATGCAGGAGGTGGCGATCTTCGTCTCGCAGCGGTTCGTCATCTCGATCCGCCACGGCGACATGTTCACGCTGGACGCTGTGCGTGAGCGGATCGACCTGAGCCCGTCGCTGCTCGAGGGGGGTGGTGCCGAGATCGCCTACCAGGTGCTGGACGAGCTGATCGACGGGTACTTCCCGGTGGTCGAGGCCTACGAGGATCGGATCGAGAAGGCGGAGGACGCGCTGCTCGGGCCCGGTTCGATCGAGATGCAGACCTCGCTGGCGGCGACCTTCCAGATCAAGCGCGACCTGCTCACGTTCCGCCGCGCGGTGGCGCCGCTGCGCGACGTGCTGGGACGGGTCGTGCACGTGGACAAGTCGGTGCTGGGTGAGGATCTGGACGTCGAGTTCCGCGACCTCTACGACCACGTGCTGCGGGTGTACGACGAGCTGGACACCCAGCGAGACCTGCTGACGGGAATCCTGGAGGCGCACCTCTCGGTCGTCTCCAACCGGCTGAACGAGGTGGTGCTGAAGCTCAGCTCCTGGGCCGGGATCGTGCTGGTGCCGACGCTGATCGCCGGCATCTACGGCATGAACTTCCGCCACATGCCGGAGCTGCACTGGCAGTTCGGCTACATTTACGCGCTGGGCCTGATGGCGCTCTCCAGTGCTCTGCTGTGGTGGCGCTTCCGGCGCGCCGGCTGGTTGTAACGGACCCCGTCATGCCGTCACGGCCGCGTGACGGAGGTGGCACGGCGGCCGCCACCACCTCGGGCTCAGAGCCCGCCTCGCCCTTCGCTGCGGTCCCGTGACCGAGTCGTGACGGCTGTCACATCCGCCGTGACGCCCGATCGCGATGGTTGCGCCGATCGCTTACGACTCGGGGTTTGACTACGCCTCGGCCACCGTGACGGTCTCGTCTGCGAGCCGTGACGGAGCCGCGACGGGCTGATGCAGAGTGGTCGCCCCTGTTGCCAACGAGACCGTGACGAGGCGCACGCGAACGCCATTGCACCTCGCGGTGCCGGCGCGCCTGTGGTCAGGCTGCCTTGACCGGAGCTGCGCCCTCGACCTGCTGCAGCAGCGCTGCCAGCTTGCACTCCAGGTCGTGTGGCGTTCGCACCGGATACCCCGTCTGCCACTGCCCCGAGATCTCCGTCAGCCGGATGCAGTACATGAGGGTCTGGATGTCGCGTCGGTCGAGCATACGGATCAACACGTCGTCGTTCGACACAGCTGTGACCATCCCCTGCAAGGGGGATAGCGGGTAGCGCTTGGTGATCCGGATCAAGCTGGTAGAGTGCGCCGCGCGATGATCAAGGTACTCGTTGCGGCGCTTGTCGGCACCATCATCGGGATCGTTGTGATGGTTGCCGTTATCGCCATCGCAGGCACCGATACGAGCGGTTCCTCCAGCGTCGGCCTGGGGACATTGCCGAACTCCACGTTCACCCCGTCCGGGTCGACCGGGGGAGGAAGCACCACGCCGCCGCCGTCCAGTGGCGGGTCGAGCGGGCCCACCAGCTCCGGTGGTGGCGGTAACGCCGCCAACGGCAAGGTGCTGTTCACGTCCAAGACCTGCTCGGGCTGCCACTCCGTCGTCGCAGGCACCGCGTCGCCGTTTCCGTCCGCGCCCAACCTGGCCGAGCTGAACGCGTCTGGCGCGCTCACCACGTCCAAGATCCTCAACCAAATCCAGAACCCAGCACCTCCCATGCCGGCCGGCCTGGCCTCCGGACAGGACGCGGCCGACCTGGCCGCGTACATCCTTACGCTCAAGTAATGCCATGAGCACCTCCGAGGCAACCCGCGTGCGCACCGGCGCCGACGCGCTGGTGGCCGCGCTCGAGGCGCACGGCGTGGAGATCGTCTTCGGCATCCCCGGCCAGCACGCGCTCAGCCTCTGGGAGGCCCTCCGCGGCTCCCCGATCCGACCGATCGTCGTCCGCCACGAGCAGGCCGCCGCCTTCGCCGCCGTCGGCTACGCACGCACCTCCGACCGCATCGGCGTCTGCATCACCAGCACCGGCCCCGGCGCCTTCAACGCCTTCGCCGGGATGGGCGAGGCCGACGCATCAAACCTGCGCGTCCTGCACATCACCACCCAGGTGCCGAGCGACGCGGGCGAGCGCGGCTGGATGCACGAGACCGTCGGCCAGTCCAGCGCCTTCCAGGCCGTCACCCGCCATCACCTGCGCCCTCTCACGCCCGCCGCGCTGGCGGCCGCGGTCGACGAGGCGCTGTGCGCGATCGCCGGCCGTCCCGGCCCGGCCATGATCGAGGCCATGACCACGGTGCTGACCGCCCCTGCCGAGCCTGCCGAGGTCGCGGTCACGCGCCTATCCCCGCCGGCGCCCGACCCGGCGGCCGTCCGCCGCGTGGGACAGCTGCTGGACGGCGCTCAGGCGCCGCTCGTCTTCGCCGGCGGCGGCGCCCGCCTGCACGCCGCCCGCGTCGCCGAGCTGGCCGAGGCGCTGGACGCGCCCGTCGTCACCAGCTTCAACGGCAAGGGCGTGGTACCGCCCGGCCACCCGCTGCACGCCGGATCCTCATGCGAGGAGCCCTCCATCCGGCGCCTGGTCGCCGCCAGCGACGTCTGCGTCGCGCTCGGCACGCGCTTCTCCGAGGAGCCCACCTGCCACTGGGCCGTCGAGATCCCGCGCGCGCTCGTCCAGGTCGACCTCGACCCCGCCAGGATCGGGCGCAACTACCCGGTCGCCGAGGGGATCGTCGCCGACGTCGGCCGCTTCTGCGACGCCCTGCTCCAGGCCGGCGTCACCGCCGGCGCCCGGGACGGCGCGGCCGCAGCCCGTGCCGCGCTGGCCGGCCGCCAGTCCGAGGTGGCTGACCACGGCTTCGGCGCCGAGCTCGAGCTGATGCACCAGCTCGACGCGGCCCTCCCCGACGACGCGTTGGTGGTCGCCGACATGACGATCCAGTCCTACTGGGGCGTGCTCTACCTGGACGCCCGGCGCCCCGGCGGCTATGCCTACCCGATGAGCGGCGCCCTCGGCTCCGGTCTGCCCAGCGCCCTCGGCGCCGTCGCAGCCAACCCGGATGCGCCGGTCGTTGTCCTGGCCGGCGACGGCGGCTTCCTGATGGGCGGCCATGAGCTCGCCACCGCCCAGCAGAATGGCCTGCACTTCGTCACGCTGCTCGTCAACGACAACGCCTTCGGCGTGCTCAAGAACTACCAGCTGTCCGCCTACGGCCACTCCAGCTCCGTCGACCTGCGCTCGCCGGACTTCGAGCAGCTGGCCGCCGGCTATGGCGTCGGCTACCGCCGGATCGAGGACACCTCGCAGGTCGGTGACGCGCTGCGAGAGGCGATCGCGGGGCTGGGCGGCGGGTGCCAGCTGATCGAGCTGCAGACCGAGCTCGCCGCACCTCCGCAATCGATCTGAGCGCGGCCTACAATCGCCGAAGTGGAAGCCGCGAAACTGACGGACGCGCAGCGCGTCGACTACTCGATGACGGCCGGGGAGGCCCTGCCGGTGGCGGTTCGCGCCGCCGGCTGCCGGATCGAGACGGCAGACGGGCGCAGCTACCTGGACGCGTGCGGCGGTGCCATGGTGATGCTGCTCGGCCACTGCCATCCGCGCGTCGTCGAAGCGCTCGCCCGCCAGTCGCAGCAGCTTAACTTCACCTACCGCTTCTCGTTCCGCAACGAGCCGATGCTGGAGCTGGCCGAGCGCATCGCCGGCCACGCGCCCGGCGACCTCGAGTGGTCGTTCTTCAACTCCTCCGGCTCCGAGGCCAACGAGTCGGCGATGCACCTCGCCGTCCTCTACTGGGAGCTGATGGGCAAGCCGGCGAAGATCGAGTTCCTGTCGCGCGTCACCTCCTACCACGGCTCCACCCTGGGTGCCCTGTCGCTGTCCGGATCGCGCTGGCGCGCCCCCTTCGAGTCGCTGCTGCACAAGTACGCCGCCGTCCCCAATGCCGAGACCGCCGAGCAAGGTGCCGCCGAGCTGGAGGCTGCCATCCTCAGCCGTGGCGCCGATCACGTCGCCGCATTCATCGTCGAGCCGGTGACCGGCTCATCGGGCGCCGCCGTCGACCTGCCGCCCGGCTACCTGCGCGCCGTCCGCGACGTCTGCGACCGCCACCAGGTGCTGCTCGTGGCCGACGAGATCATCACCGGCTTCGGCCGCACCGGGCGCTGGTTCGGCGTCGAGCACCACGACGCCGTGCCCGACGTGATCACCTTCGGCAAGGGCATCGGCGGCGGCGTGCTGCCGCTGTCGGGGATGATCGCGACCCGCGCCATCCGCGAGGTCGTGGGTGGTGCACCCAACGGCTTCTCGTACGGGCACACGTTCTCCGGCTATCCGCTCGGCTGCGCCGTGGGGTGCGCGGTGATCGACACGATCGAGCAGGAAGACCTGGTGGCCGAGGCTGACCGCAAGGGCGCGGCGATCCGCTCGCAGCTGGAGCAGATGGCCGCGCGTCACCCGCTCATGTACGGGCTGCGCGGCCAGGGGCTGCTGCAGGGCATCGAGCTGCGCCATCCGGACAGCGGCGACCGCTTCGCCGCGTCCCAGCGGATCACCGGGAAGGTCACGGCCGCCGCCCGCGATCGCGGCCTGATGATCTACCCGTGCCCGACGCCGATACTGAACCAGCACATGGACGCGGTGATGCTGGCCCCGCCGCTGATCATCTCGGATGGTGAGGTGGCCGAGATGCTGGGCCTGCTCGAGGAATCCGTGGCCGCGGTCGAAGCCACCCTCTAGCTGCCCTCGCCGATCCCGTGTCGTCCGCAGCGGCGGCTAGCATCGCCGCTCGGATGATGACCGTCCACGCACCGATTGGGGTCCTGCTCGGTGGGCTGTTCCTGGTCGCCGGCGTCGGCAAGCTGGCGCGCCGCGAGGCGTTCGTCCAGGCGCTGGCCGGCTACCGCCTGGCGCGCCCGCGGTGGCTGGTGGCGTGGATGGTGCCGGCAGCCGAGATCGCAGTGGGCGCGGCGCTGGTGGCCGGTCTGCCCGTCGCCGGCTGGGCGGCGCTGGCGCTGCTGGCGGTGTTCAGCCTCGCCCTCGGCATGGAGCTTGCCGCCGGAACGGCGCCGCCGGCCTGCGGCTGCCTGCCCGGCTCGCGTCCGCCCGGGCCGCTCAGCCTGATGCGAAACGCCCTGCTCGGGCTGGCGGCGGTGGCCGCCGCGCTGGGGCTGCATCCCGCGCTCGGGCGGGCGTTCTGGACGGTCAGCTACGTCGCCCTGTGGGCGGCGGTGCTGGGCCTGGCGGCGCTGGTGCTGGCGCTCTACCGCCAGGTCGGCGTCCTGCATCTGCGGCTGGGGCCGGGCCACGCCTTCGAGCACGAAGCCGAGGGGCTGCCCCTGGGCGAGCCGGCCCCCGACGGCATGGCGGCGCGGCTGGTGGTGTTCACGTCCCGCGACTGCCCGATCTGCGCGCAGATCGTGCCCGGCCTGCGGGCGCTTGCCTCGGACCACGCGATCGCGGTCGAGCGCGTCCGCTACGAGGACGACCGCGGCCGGGAGCTGTACGAGCAGTTCCTGGTGCCGGGGACGCCCTACGCCGTGTACGTGGACGCCGCGGGGTACGTGCGCGCCAAGGGCACCATCAACACCCTGGAGCAGCTCGAGGGCATGGTCGTGAGCGGCCGCGTTCGCGAACGCGAGCAGCTGGTGGGCGACCGTGCTGCCTGACGCGCGAACGCCCGCCGGCGAGCGCCTGGCCCGCCGCCTGGCATCCTCCCACACCCGCCGCGGCTTCCTCGGCCGCCTAGGCGCTGCCGCGCTGGCTGCGGTCTCGGGCCGCCTGGCCGCGAGCGCCGTGTCGCCCGACACCGCCGACGCCCGCTACTACGGCTTCTGCGGCCACACCTACACGACGCACCACTGCCCGGGGCCGTACTTCCCGCCCCGCATCGATCGGCACGGCCGGCCGCTGAGGCCCAAGGACGGCCACCGGGTCGACAACCTCGGGCGGCTGGTGGATGCCGAGGGCTACGTCGTCAACGAGAGCGGCACCCGCCTGCGCGGCCCCACCGGCGATCTGCTGCCTCGCGCGCCCCGTACGCGCCTCTGTCAGGACTGGGTGCGCGAGCGCTACGGCCTGAACGACGCCCAGTTCGACGGCGGCTGGTATCGCTGCTGCGGCGGCACCATCCGCAAGCTGGTCGACTGCTGCGCGCACACCAGGACCCGCATCAACGGCGACGCCGCCCTGGTCGGCTACTGCTACAACGGCCGCCGCGTGTTCTGCGTCCTCTA
>JBJMJD010000093.1:0-25147 GCA_045806525.1 Gaiellales bacterium
CCGGTCAGGAAGCTCGGGCCGTGGCACTTCCGCGATCGGAACGAGGCGCTGAAGACCGCTCGCAGAGACGTCGCCCTCAACCTCTGGAAGCCGGCGGAGCCATGGACCGGCGACCAGCCCGTCACCCGCGAGGAGCTCGCACAGCACACGACGTTCGACGACTGCTGGGTCGTCATCCGCGGCAAGGTCTACGACTTCAGCGAGTGGAAGGACCACCACCCGGGCGGGCCCTTCGTCGCACGCATGTACGGCGGCAAGGACGCCACGGCGGAGTTCGGCGAATACCACAGCAAGCTGGCCGAGGAGCACATGCGGTACTTCTGCGTCGGGCCGCTCGTCGGAGCCCCCGCCGAGCGCGCCGGCGACGCGTCAGAGGTCGAACCGTCCAAGACGTGACCGGGCGACGCGCTAACAGGGACACAGGATCCGCCGGCGGAAGCTGACCCTACAAGGTCTCTACGCCAGACCGCGACCGTGGGGAGGTGCAGCTGCGGATCATGCCGAGGTCGGGGAGTCGGCGAGGCCTGTCTGGTAGGCGAGGACGACGGCTTGCACGCGGTCGCGGAGGTCGAGCTTTTGGAGGATGTGAGTGATGTGCGTCTTGACGGTGGTGTCACTGATGAACAGCTGCTCGGCGATCTCGGCGTTGGAGAGCCCGCGTGCGATCAGCTGGAGGACTTCGAGTTCGCGCTCGGTGAGGTCGTCCAACTGCTTGGGCCGCTCACGCCGCGGCGTGCGGGTGAACTGGTCGATCACGTGCTTGGTGACGGCGGGAGACAGGAGGGCGTCTCCTCCGGCGACGACCCGGATCGCTGAGAGCAGCTGTTCGGGTGGGTCGTCCTTGAGCACGAATCCGCTTGCGCCGGCGCAGAGCGCGTCGTAGACGTAGTCGTCCACGTCGAACGTTGTCAGGATCAGGATCCGCGGCGGATCCTCGGCTGCGAGAATCCGCCGCGTCGCCTCGAGTCCGTCGAGCTCGGGCATGCGGATATCCATCAGGACGACGGTGGGCCGGAAACGAGCCGTCTTCTCAACTGCCTCAAGGCCGTTGCCTGCTTCGGCTACGACTTCGATGTCGGCTTCGTCTGCGAGCAGCATGCGAAAGCCGGCGCGCACCATGGACTGGTCGTCCGCGACCAGGACGCGGATGCTCATTGCCGCGAGTTCTCCACCGGCAGTCGAGCGGTGAGCATGAATCCGCCGTCTGTGGCCGGACCCGCGGTCATGTGGCCGCCGTAGATCTTGACGCGCTCGCGGATGCCGACCAGTCCATGACCGGGACCGCCGTTCGGTGCCGTGCCCGCGCCGTCGTCCCTCACCTCGAGCTCGAGATGGTGTGGCTCGTAGCGGATGGTGACGTCCGCCTGGCTGGCCTGCGCGTGCTTGAGCGTGTTGGTGAGTGCCTCCTGCACGATCCGGTAGGCGGACAGGTCGATCGCACGCGGAAGCGGAAGCGCCTCGCCCTCCAACTGAAGCTGGACTGGTAGGCCGGCCCCGCGGAGATCATCGAGCAGCGCGTCGAGCCTGTCGAGCCCGGGTTGCGGGCCGAGCGCGACGCCGTCTGCGTTGCTGCGCATCGCGCCAAGCAGGCGCCGCATCTCCGCCAGGGCCGTGCGGCCGGCCTGCTCGACCCGCCCGAGCGCCTGCTTGTCCTCCGTGCGGCTGTCGGGCAGCCTGTGGCGTACGGCTCCGACCTGCAGCACCATCACGCTCATCGCGTGAGCAACGATGTCGTGAAGCTCGCGGGCGATTGCCGACCGCTCCTCCGCAACCGCCACGCGCGCTGCCGCCGCCCGCTCGCGCTCGGCGAAGCTGGCGCGCAGCTCAGCGGCCTCGCGCTCTCGCTCGGCCAGGGCTGCTCGCATCTCGGCCGCCTCCCGCTCCCGCTCCGCCAGAACAGCCCGCATCTCAGCCGCCTCCGCCTGTTCTGCGCGCTCCCGCAGGGCGTAACCGGCGACCCAGCTGACGACGAACCGCAGCGAGATGAACACGTAGTCGCTGATCGACTGCGCGCTCGGAATGTTGGCGACCACGATCAGGATGCACCCGACAACGATCATGAGGCCGATCCCGGCCTTGCGTGCGTCGCGCAGATTGCCAAGCAGGAACGCGGTCGCCAGACCGATCACGCCGAGACTGCCAACAAACGGGACTACCGCACCGTCCGCGAAGGTGAGAGCGGCGGCCAGCAGCCAGAACGCCGCTGGAGCTGCGAACGGAAAGCGTCGCCGCAACACCAGCGGCAGCACCAGCAGCTCCACCGCCGGCACGGACAGCCACAGCGAGGTCGAAGGCGCGGCTGGCGAGTTGCGCCTGACGACCAGTTCAAGCATTGCTGCGAGGGCCATGACGGCGATCAGCAGCTCGAACCAGTACGTGCGTGTGAGGTCGCTTCTTCGAGTCATGCGCTGACGGTACTCCACATGTCTGACCCGCGGCCTCCTACTCGAGTAGGAGTCGCACTCCTGCCCAGGTCGCAGACCCAACCCTCCCGCCCGACGACGGACGGCCTGCCCGGTCTCCGCTCGAAGCCTTCCGGATGCGTCAGCAGGCGCGGAGCGTCGTACCAGCTGTGCGATCGGGCGACGTGGTGAGACAGTGCTGCGTTCGCGCCGGTCGCTTCCTACCTGAGTAGGAGACCATCTCACCCGCTGGGTGGAACCCGGTTCCGACCTTGCTCCGATGACGTGTGCCGCTGGTCGCCTTAGCGTCGCGCAGGTCTTCAACACGGAAGGAACCGAGCATGTCTCACGCACCACACACGAAAAACTTGGCGGCGCGTATGGCTCGCTGGAGCGCCAGGCACTGGAAGACGGCCACCTTCGGGTGGCTTGGGCTCATCATCGTCGCATTTGCGATCGGCGGCCAGATCGGCACGAAGACCGTTGACCCGAACACGGCAGGGCCCGGCCAGTCCGGACGCATGGACCGGATCCTGGCTTCGGGCTTCAAGCACCCGGCAGCGGAAAGCGTTCTCGTCCAAAGCAGCACCGCCCGGGCCGGATCGCCGGCCTTCGACGCGGCCGTGAACGATGTGCTGCGACGGATCGCGCATGTGGCCGCCGTGCAGAACATCCGCTCGCCCCTTGACGCCAGCCACGTAAACCAGATATCGAAGGACCGGCATTCCGCCCTGGTTCAGTTCGAGATCCGAGGCGACAAGTCCACGGCCGGCGACAGGATCGGCCCGCTACTCACGACCGTCGATGACGCACAGCACGCCCATCCGGGCTTCTTCATCGGCGAGTTCGGTGATGCCAGCTCCGTCAAGGCGGTGGACACCGCGTTTGCAAACGACCTCACACGGGCCGGCATCTTCTCGATCCCGCTCACGCTGATCATCCTGGTGATCGCCTTCGGAACGCTCGTCGCAGCCGGTATCCCCCTGCTGCTAGCCCTCACGGCCGTGTTTGCAACCTTCGGCCTGGTCGCCTTGCCAAGCCGCCTGCTTCCGATCGATTCCGCCGCGTACGCCGTCGTTCTCCTGGTCGGGCTCGCGGTGGGCGTGGACTACACGATGTTCTACCTGCGCCGCGAACGGGAAGAGCGAGCCGCCGGACGCAGCCCCCAAGCTGCTCTGGAGGTGGCGGCGGCAACGTCCGGACGGTCAGTCCTGATCTCCGGCCTGACGGTGATGGTCGCGATGGCGGGAATGTTCCTGACCGGCGATGCCGACTTCGCATCGTTCGGATTGGCCACCATGATCGTCGTCGCCATGGCGATGCTTGGATCGCTGACCGTGTTGCCGGCGCTGCTCTCCAAGCTCGGCGATCGCGTCGATCGGCTGCACGTCCCGCTGGTTGGCCGGCTTCGCCGAGACGACGGCGAGGGCCGTGTGTGGGGCGCTGTCATCGATCGCGTGCTCCGCCGCCCGTTGCTCTCCGCCCTGCTCGCCGGCGGCGCGCTGGTGGCGCTTGCCATCCCAGCGATCCAGATGCACCTGTCGACCCCGGGCCCCGACACCTTCCCGAAGTCGCTCGCCGTCGTCAAGACCTATGACCGCATGCAACAGGCATTCCCCGGCAACGCGCTGCCGGCCAGCGTCGTTGTCGAGGCGCCCAACGTGAAGGCACCGCGCGTGCAGAACGCGATCGCCAACCTCGAACGCAGAGCCTTGGCCAGCGGACGGATCGAACGGCCGATCACCGTCGCGATCAACCGCGACGCAACCGTCGCCAACATCACCGTCCCGATCAAGGGCACCGGTTCCGACGCGGCCTCGAATGCTGCAGTCGCCGTCCTGCGAGACCGGATCGTTCCCGAGACCGTCGGCGCGCTGCCGACCACCGAGGCGGGCGTGACAGGCGTCACCGCCGAGTGGAACGACTCGCTGGATGAGCTGCAGTCGAAGCTGCCGCTCGTGGTCGGCTTCGTCCTGGTATTCGCGTTCATCCTGATGCTGGTCGCGTTCCGGTCGATCGTCGTTGCGATCAAGGCGATCGCTCTCAACCTCCTGTCGGTTGCCGCGGCATACGGCGTGTTGGTGCTCGTCTTCCAACACGGCATCGGCAAGGGCCTGCTCGGGTTCAGCTCGACGGCCGGGATTGCGCCAGTCGTGCCGATGCTGCTCTTCGTGATCCTGTTTGGCCTCTCGATGGACTACCACGTGTTCATCATCAGCCGAATCCGCGAGAGCTACGACGCTGGCGCACCCATGGACGACGCAATCGCCCATGGCATCAAATCAACCGCGGGAGTCGTGACAAGCGCCGCGGTCGTGATGGTCGCGGTGTTCTCAATCTTCGCGGCCCTCTCGATGCTCATGTTCAAACAGTTCGGCGTAGGACTGGCAGCGGCGATCCTGATCGACGCCACCCTCGTCCGCGGCGTACTCCTGCCAGCCACCATGAAGCTGCTGGGCGAGCGAAACTGGTACCTCCCCAACTGGCTCCACTGGCTGCCACGGCTCGAGCCGGGCCCTGAGCCCCAAGAGGTCGACGTTCGACCAGCACCCACCGCTGCGTAAACCCACGACGGGGATCCCGGCCACGTGACACAGGCGCCGGGGTCCCCATTTCACTCGCCCGATCTCCTCTGGTAGCCGTCATCATCACCTGGACGATCGTGGCCCTCGGCGTCGGTGCCCGGCGCACCGCCACCAGAGATCGGTGCCAGATGTCGCTGGTGCCGATCCGCCGCTAAGACGGAGCCAGCAAACTCGCCAGTTCGGCGTTGATCGCATAGGCGGCGCGGGCGCCACTGGCGCTTGCTATGGCGACCGACTGGACTGGAGTAGCGGCGTCGCCCGCGACGTAAAGGCCGGGGACGGTCGACAAGCCAGTGGCATCGGTGGCCACGGTGCCCATGTCCGTCAGCAGGGCACCGAGCGAGACGGCAAGATCGCTCGCCAAGATCAGCGTCGGCTGTACGAAGAGGGCAGTTCGCACGAGGTCGGACGTGCCGTCCAGCGCGATATTCAGGCCGTTGTCGCCCTCCGCAACTCGTCGCACGGGCCGTGATTCAACTCGTATGCCGGCAGAGGCGAGATCAGCAGCCTTTTCAGACGACAGCCCCGCGGTCTGCTCGCATAGAAGGACGATGTCCTCCGCGAGGGACGCTAGGAGCAGGGCTTGGTGGACTGCCCGGTCGCTACAGCCGTAGACGGCCACAGTCTGGTCGCGCACTTCCCACCCATGGCAATATGGACAGTGGAACACCGTTTTTCCCCATGCAGGAGCCAGTCCTTCTACGTCGGGTAGCTCGTAGCGCATCCCGTGGGCGAGTAGAAGCTTCCGAGTCTGGACGGCGGTTCCCCCCAGGAGCTCAACTTCGAAGCCTTCACCTTCGGACTGGCGCGCCATCAGCGCGGCCACTTGACGCGTCTCCACGGTCCCATACGGCTTCAGTTGGGCACGACCGATGGCGCGAAGATGCATGGGCGGCGTGCCGTCCTGCGCCAAGAAGCCATGTACTCCGTCCGAAACGGCGTGCGCCGGCGCATCTGTATCCACCACGAGCACTGCCCTACGCATGCGGCCGAGTACCAGCGCTGCGCTAAGCCCTGCCGGGCCTGCGCCGACGATGACGACATCGGTGATCTCGATGCCGCCGTCGTTGTCGCGCTTCAGCATTGATCTGCGTGCAGTGGCCGCATGCTGTCGTCAACATACGCCCCGAGCGCGACGTGCGGGACGGGAGCCAAGGGCAGCCCCGGCCTCGCAGGCCGCGTATGTCCGATGCCGGATCGGCGAGCCGCCGGCATTGCGGTGTGGTCCGGCCGTCTTGGGGTGGTAGCCCCGCTGAAGCAGGGTGGTAGCACCAGTGCCCCGCACGGCCAGCAGACCTACGCTCATCCCGCGCGTCCCAACGACGGAAAGGTTCCACATGAACACGACTACGTCCGATTATCCCCTCCGACTGAAAGGTCAGCTCGCACCCCAGCTGAGCCGAGGGCTGTGGCTGGTCAAATGGCTGCTGTTGCTCCCCCACCTGATCGTGCTCTTCTTTCTCGGGGTGGCGTTCGCTGCCAGCGCGATCGGCTCATTCTTCGCGATCCTGATCACGGGTCGCTACCCGAAGCGACTCTTTGACTTCAACGTCGGAGTGCTGCGCTGGTCATGGCGCGTCGGCTACTACGGCTACGCCGCTCTCGGCACAGATGCCTACCCGCCGTTCACGCTGAAGGATGTGCCGGATTACCCGGCCCGTCTCGAGGTGGACTACCCCGAGACGCTTTCGCGTGGTCTCGCGCTCGTGAAGTGGTGGCTGCTCGCACTGCCGCACTATCTGGTGGTCATGGTTTTCGCCGGCGGTGCGTGGGAGGCATGGACGGGTACGGGCAGCACCTGGTTGTGGACGTCCGGTGGCTTGATCAGCCTGCTTGTCGGTTTCGCAGGTGTCGTACTGCTGTTCACCGGCCGATATCCGCGATCGATCTACGACTTCGTCCTCGGCATGAATCGCTGGGTTTTCCGGGTCGCCGCCTATGTGACGCTCATGACGGACGAGTACCCCCCATTCCGACTCGACATGGGCGACGACGAGCCGATCGTCATCACCGCTACAACGGCGCCAGCACCAACCGCGTCCTAACAGTGAGGCAGGCGTGGGGGGCGGTCGCCGTCCCCCACGCCAACTGACGCGACTGCCTAGCGTTCGACGCGCTGGCGCAGGAAGAAGTGGTTGCGGTTGTAGGGCACGTCGAGGTGGATTGTCTGTTCCAGGCGCTCGACCGACTCGATCATCTCGGTGGCTAGGCGGACGAGTCGCGGTCGCTCGTAGAAGCGGCGACGGACGATGAGCATGTCTGGCTGGTCGGAGCGGGATGCATACTCGATCCAGGCGACTTGGCCCAGTCGCTGGCCGTCTGCGAAGAACACGGTGTAGCCCTCGATGCCGTGAAGCTGCACACAGCCGTATTCCTGATCGGGCACAGCGGCCCTTTATCGGCGGCAACATCCTCACTCTCACCGCCTCACGGCAGACCCAATCGGCCTCGGCGTCGTCGTCCCTGCCTCGCCCGCCCCAGGTACGTTCACTCAGTGCAAGGTCGGTGACACGTCTCCTGAGCGGGTGCCATGTCCAACAAATCCCTACACCTATGGAGCGGATCGGGATCGAACCGACGACCTTCTGGTTGCAAACCAGATGCTCTCCCAACTGAGCTACCGCCCCGGGCCGCTCCAGTCTACCGTGAGGGGGGTTCCGGCCCCCTTGACTGATTGATCAGTCAGCCAGTAGTGTGCCCGCACCATGCTCCGGCCGCGAACCATGCTCATTGTGCTCGCGCTGCTGGCCGCTATCTGCGGCGGCTGCGGCGGCGGCAGCAGCAGCTCGGGCGGGAGCGGCAGCGGCAAGAACACGATCCTGCGGATCGGCACCACCTACTACATCGACTCCCTGAACCCGCTGCTCGCCTACGAGCCGCAGGCGTCGAACGCGTTCGCGATGATCTACCCGCAGCTCGTTCAGTACGGCCCGGGCCTGAAGATCGCCCCGGACTGGGCCACGAGCTGGGACGAGTCGAAGGACGGTCTCACCTGGACGTTCCACCTGAAGCCGGGCGGCAAATGGAGCGACGGGGTGCCGTTGACGGCCCAGGACGCGGTGTGGTGGGTGAACACCATCTTCAAGTACCAGAACGGTGCCACGTCCTATCTGGCCGGGGAGCTGGCCGGTCTCAAGAAGATCACCGCCCCCGATTCCAACACGCTGGTGCTGACCTATAAGCGACCGGTGCCCTCGGCGCTCGCGAACCTCGAGCAGTTCTACTTCATGCCCAAGCACGTCTGGTCGAAGTACACCGGCAACGATGGCAAGGACATGAAGTCGTTCGATCCCGAGCAGCACCTGCCGGTGGTGTCGGGCGGCCCCTACACCATCACGCAGTTCCAGGAAAAGGGCACGACCGTCTTCAAGCCCAACCCGTACTTCTACGGGCCCAAGAGCCAGGTCGCCGCCGTTGCCCTGACCTACTACACGAACGCCACGTCGATGATCGCCGACCTCGAGCAGAACCAGCTCGACTTCATCGACGCCACGCCCTACACGGCGGCCGACTCGATGAAGGGCAAGAGCAACCTCACCGTCTCGATCGCGCCGGGCAGCGAGGTCACCAACCTCGGCATCAACTCGAACCCGGCCAAGTCCAAGAACCGCGAGCTGCTCGACCCGCGCGTGAAGGAAGCGCTCGAGTACGCGATCCCGCGCCAGGAGCTGGTGGACGTGGTCTACGGCGGCCACGCCCAGCCCTGGGCCAACATCATGTCCGTCTGGTCAGGGCCGTCCGGCTGGCTCAACCCGGACGTGAAGCCGCTGCCCTACGACAACGGCAAGGCAAACCAGATGCTCGACCAGCTGGGCTACGCGCGTGGCTCGAACGGCACCCGGGTGGCGCCGGCCACCACCGGCCAGTACGCCCAGCCGGCCCATCCGATGAGCTACAACGTGATCGTTCCCAATGATCTCGACTTCAACGGCGACCGGCAGTTCTCGGTACTGGCGGCCGCCTTCGCCAAGATCGGCGTGCAGCTGCACGAGATCTCCGGCGGCGATGTGTCGCAGGCCTACGACCTGATCACCGCCCCCAACTACACCTACAAGAACGCCGACATGTTCACCTGGTACTGGCATCCCTACATCGACCCCAACTACAACCTCTCGGTGGTTACCCGGGCACAGTGGGGGAACAGCAGCGACACAGGCTTTGACGATCCCACCTACGACGCAATGTGGCGAAGGCAGGCCGGGCTGGTCAGCTTCAAGCAGCGACAGCAGCTGGTCTGGCAGATGGAGGCGTACCTCGCGCAGAAGCGGCCCTACATCCAGCTCGTGGACACCGACGTGATCACGGCCCACTCCAACTCCTGGACGGGGTTCTATCCGCAGCTGTGGGGCTACTGCAAGTGCTTCTACACGAGCCCTCACCCGACCGGATGACCGGCCCCTTCCGGGGGCCCGGCCGCTGGCTGCGCTGCCAGCTGCACGCGCACACCACCAACTCCGACGGCGACGCGACACCGCAGGGGCTGGTCGACCACTACGCCCGCGCCGGCTTCGACGTGCTGGCGATCACCGACCATTGGCACGCGACCTCCCACGAGCATGATCGGGTGACGGTTATCTCCTCCAGCGAGCTGTCCGCCCGCGTGCCCGAGCAGGAGCTCGAGGAGGCTGAGGTGCTGGCGATCGGCGCCGGCGTGGTGCCCGAGCGCCGCGAGCACTTCGCCACCATCGAGCAGTGCGCGGCCTGGGTCAGGGTACAGGGCGGCGTGCCGTTCCTGGCCCATCCCTACTGGAGCGGCCTCTCGACGCACCACGTGCTCGACGCGCCCAGCCTGGCCGGGATCGAGCTGTACAACGGCGGCAGCGAGCTCGCCAACGGCAACGGGCTGTCGGACGAGCTGTGGGACCTGGTCAGCCATGCCGGCCGCACCTGCACCGGCGTCGCCACCGACGACTGCCACTACCCGGGCCACGACAGCTTGCTGGCCTGGACGATGGTGCGGGCGGAGTCGCGCGACCAGGCGGCGGTGCTGGATGCGCTGAACACTGGCCGGTTCTACGGCTCCAGCGGCGCGGTGCTGCACGACGTGCAGGCGGGGCCGGATGCGATCGAGGTCGAGTGCTCGCCGGCCGTGGCCATAACGCTTCGCTCCGGCCCGTGGGACGGGGGCCGTGTCAACGCGGATCCGCGGCGCATGAGCTGGCGGGGCGAGGCGCTTTCGCGCAGCCCGCAGGGACTGATCACCGCCGCACGCTTTCGGCTGCCGGAGCGCTGGCCGTGGGTGCGGGTGGACGTCGCGGCCGCCGACGGCGGACGCGCCTGGACGAACCCGGAGCCGGTGTCGCTGGACCCGGAACCATCTGACGAGGGCGGCTGGCAGCCGGACCGCTGACAGGCAGCCGCCCCGCGTGCGGCTACAGCGGCGCTCAAGCCGAGGAGCCCGGACGCCGATGCCTTTCTCGATGGCTCTGCCCGACCCACGACGTGCGCCCGTGCGCGCGAAGGGCGCCGCCTCCTCCGGAGCGCGGTGGATCGACCGCTGGCTGGCAACGGTCGCCGACCTGGCCACGCTGAAGGACTCCCACCCGATGCTGGACGCGGTGATCGACGAGGTCGACGGCCGCATGATCCGTATCGGCGACCACTGGCTGGCCGACTTCGCCTCCTGTAACTACCTCGGGTTCGACCTCGACCGCGACATCATCGAATCGGTGCCGGCATACCTGGACGCCTGGGGCACGCACCCCAGCTGGTCGCGACTGCTGGGGTCGCCCGTCCTGTACGAGCAGATCGAGGCGCGGCTGACGGAGCTCCTGGGCTGCGAGGACACGCTGGTGCTGCCGACCATCACCCACATCCACACGTCGGTGATCCCGGTGCTCGCAGGCTCGGGCACGATCCTGCTGGACAGCCGCGCACACAAGACCATCTACGACGGTTGCCAGGTGGCCCGAAGCCACGGCGCCACACTCCGCCGCTTCCGGTTCGAGGATCCCGGCCACGTCGACCAGCTGCTGCGCGAGAGCAGCGCCCACCCGCGCATCGTCTGCATGGACGGGGTCAACAGCATGACCGGCAACGCACCCGACCTGCACGAGTTCGCCCGGGTCGCGCGCGAGCACGACGCACTGCTCTACGTCGACGATGCCCACGGCTTCGGCGTGATCGGCGAGCGGCGCCCGGACGAGCTGTGCAGCTACGGCTCCCGCGGCAACAGCCTGGTGCGACACGTGGACGAGACGTACGAGAACCTGATCCTGGTGGGCGGCTTCTCGAAGGCCTACTCGTCACTGCTGGCCTTCATTGCCTGCCCCACCGCGGTCAAGAACATGCTGAAGGTGGCCGCCCCGCCCTACCTGTACTCGGGTCCGTCGCCGGTCGCGTCGCTGGCGACCGTGCTGTCCGGCTTCGACGTGAACGAGGCGCGCGGCGACCTGCTGCGGGCCTCGATCAACCACAAGACCGCCCGTGTGCTGGACTGCCTGAAGCGGCTGGGCGCTCACACGCCGAACCACTCCGGGTTTCCGGTGATCGAGGTGCCGCTGGCCGACCACGAGCAGATCGGGGTGGTCGGGCGGATGCTGTTCGACCGCGGCATCTACGTGACGCTGGCCGCCTACCCGCTGGTACCGCGGGACGAGGTCGGCTTCCGCGTGCAGATCACCGCCGCGAACACCGACGCGGAGGTCGACCGGCTGATCCTGGCTCTCACCGACCTCGCCGGCCGCGGGTTTCTGCAGACCGGGGCCGCCCGGGAGCGCGCCGCGTGACCGCCCGAATCCGCCTCCCGGCGCTGTGGATGGTGTATCCGGCTCTGGGCGTTGTGGTCTGCCTGCTCTACGCATTCGTGCCACCGGTCGCGGGCAACGGGTTCGTCGTTCCCGGAGTCGGCCTGTCCTGTTCGGTCGCCATCGTCTGGGGCACCCGCCGCAACAAGCCTGACGCGGCCTGGGCCTGGTACCTGTTCGCGCTCGGGCAGTTCATGTTCGCGATGGGCGATGCGTACACCTACATCTACCCGCGAGTGTTCGGTGCGGACGTGCCCTTCCCGTCCTGGGGCGACGCCATCTACCTGTCGCTCTACCCGGCGCTGTTCGGTGGCATCTTCATCCTCGCCCGGCGGCGAAACCCGTCCGGCGAGTGGGCGTCGCTGATCGACTCGTTGATCCTGACGATCGGCCTCGGCCTGATCTCGTGGCTGGTGCTGATCTCCCCGGTGATCCACGACGACAGCCAGACGCAGCTGGCCCGGATCGTCTCGATCGCCTACCCCACGGCCGACATCCTGCTGCTGGCCGGTGCGCTGCGCCTGGCGGTCGACAACGGCAAGCGCCAACCCGCCTTCTACCTGCTGTTCGGCAGCATCACGACGCTGCTCATGACCGACTTCATCTACGGCGTGATGCTGAACAACGGCACCTACAACGGCCAGGTGCTGCTCGACATCGGCTGGATCTCCTACTACCTGCTCTGGGGCACATCAGCCCTGCACCCGTCCATGCGCACCCTCGAGGAGCCGGTGCCGGAGAAGGAGACGAGCCTGTCCTGGCAACGGCTGGGCGTGCTCACGGTCGCGTCGCTGATCGCTCCCGGCCTGCAGGTGCTGCTCGGGGGCAAGGATGCCGGCGTCGACGTGCTGGTCATGATCGCTGCGTCGATCGGCCTGTTCCTCCTGGTCGTGGCGCGCATGGCGGTGCTGGTCGTGCAGCAGGAGCGGTCGGTGGAACGCGAACGCGCGCTGCGTGAGGCGGGCACCGCCCTGGTCGGCGCGGCCGGCCGGGCAGACATCGGCGCGGCAGCGCTGTCGGCCGCGCGCGCGCTGGCCGGAGCCGGCTACTCGGCGCGGCTGTGCCTGCTCACCGGCGAGCAGCTGGAGCTGATCGGGCTGGCGCTGACCGGCGGCACCCTGCTCTCCCGCGGCACCACTCAGCGCCTGCTGCTGGCGGCCTCGATCCCGACCGCAACCGAGCTGCCGGAGGAGGTCTACAACGAGCTGCTGTTCTCCGAGCGCCCGCGCACGGCGCACGTGCTCTCGCTGGAGGTGCGCGACGAGGCGCGCGGCGTGCTGCTGGCCGCCGGCCCCGGCAGCCTGTCCGGCAGCCAGCGCGCAGCGCTGCAGTCGCTCGCGACCAGCGTCTCGCTGGCGCTCGAGGGCGCTGCGCTGACCGAGGATCTGCATCGCCGCGAAAGCGAGGCTCGCTTCAGCTCGCTGGTGGCGCGCTCGAGCGACCTGATCACCGTGGTCGCGGCCGACGGCACGGTGCTCTACCAGAGCCCGTCGATCGAGCGCGTGCTGGGCTATGCCGCCGACGAAGTGATCGGCACCCGCTTCGACGACCTGATGGACGACCACGAGCGTGGGCGGCTGCTGGCGGTGCTGTCGTCGAAGACCAAGCAGCCCGACTCCGGCCCCGAGGCGATCGACTGCCGCCTGCGCCACCGCGACGGGCGCTGGCTCCAGTTCGAGGTGCTGCACACCAACCTGCTGGACGACGAGCACGTGCGCGGCATCGTGCTGAACAGCCGCGACGTCAGCGAGCGCAAGGCGTTCGAGGAGCAGCTCGCGCATCAGGCCTTCCACGATTCGCTGACACTGCTCGCGAACCGGGCGCTGTTCGCGGACCGGGTCGAGCACGCACTGGCGCGCGCCGGCTCACAGGGAACGGGCATCGCCGTCGTGTTCGGCGACCTGGACGACTTCAAGACCATCAACGACAGCCTCGGCCACGGCGCCGGTGACGAGGTGCTGGTCGAGGTCGCCCGCCGGCTGGCCGCGACGGTGCGCCCCGAGGACACGGCTGCCCGCTTCGGCGGCGACGAGTTCGCGGTGCTGTTGGAGGGCATCGTCACCGACGATGATGCCACCGAGGTGGCCGAGCGCGTGCTGGAGGCGTTCCGCCGGCCGATCCAGCTGGCCGACGCCGAGGTGTTCGTTCGCACCAGCATCGGCATCGCCATCACTCGCGACGGCGCCGAGTCCACCCCGTCGGAGCTGCTGCGCAACGCCGACGTGGCCATGTACATCGCCAAGCGCGACGGCAAGGGCGGCTACCGCCTGTTCGAGGAGTCGATGCACGCCGAGGCGCTCGAGCGCCTTGAGCTGCGCGCCGACCTGCAGCGCGCCATCGACTCCGACCAGTTCGCGCTCGTCTACCAGCCGGTGGTGCGGCTGGGCGACATGACCGTGTCCGGCGTCGAGGCGCTGCTGCGATGGCGCCACCCCACGCGCGGCGTGATCGCCCCGGCGCAGTTCATCCCGGCCGCGGAGGATATGGGCCTGATCGTGCCGATCGGGCAGTGGGTGCTGCGCGAGGCCTTCGCCCAGGCCGTGGAGCTGCAGCGACGGTTCCCGTCCGACCCGCAGCTGACGATGGCCGTGAACCTGTCGCCGCGCCAGCTCAACCAGGGCGACATCGTCGGCGACGTGCGCCGCGCGATCCGCGACACCGGCATCGACCCGTCCACGGTCGTGCTCGAGATCACGGAGAGCCTGATGATGACCGACGCCGACCTGGCCATCAAGCGGCTCGAGGAGATGAAGGGCCTGGGCGTGCGGCTGGCGATGGACGACTTCGGCACCGGCTACTCGTCGCTCAGCTACCTGAGCCGTTTCCCGGTCGACATCCTGAAGATGGACCGCTCCTTCCTCGAGGCCGAGTCGGACGCCGACAGCGGGCTTGCGGCCGCCGTCGTGGCGCTGGGCGAGACGCTCGACATGCAGGTGGTCGCCGAGGGTATCGAGCTGACCACCCAGATGGCCTCGTTGCGCCAGCTCGGCTGCGAGCTCGGCCAGGGCTTCCTGTTCGCCCGCCCGATGGGCATCGAGTCGGTCTCCAACTACCTCGACGACGCCCGGGGCGGCAGCTCCGTCCTGCGCCTGCCGCCGCCTGTGCAGGAGGACGACGCACAGGACGAGGCGCAGAGCGATGCAGCATAGTTATGACTCGCTCGACCGCCCGGGGGGCTTCACCCGAGTAAACCTGGTGGCGCCGCTGCGGCACCGCGACTTCGCGCTGCTGTGGGGCGGGCAGACCGGCTCGCTGATCGGCGACGGCGTGTTCCTGGTCGCGATGGCGTGGCAGGTGTACGCACTCTCGAACGCGCCCACCGCGCTCTCGATGGTCGGGATCGCGATGACGGTGCCCACGATCGTGCTGCTGCTGATCGGCGGCGTGGTCACCGACCGCTTCGACCGCCGCCGGGTGCTGCTGGCCGCGGACGTCGTGCGCGGGGCAGCCGTGGGGCTGATGGCGGTGCTGTCGCTGACCGGCACGCTCGAGCTCTGGCACATGTTCGGCCTGGTCGCCCTCTACGGCGCCGGCACCGCGTTCTTCGGGCCCGCATTCGACGCGATCGTGCCCGACCTGCTGCCGGAGTCAGAGCTGGCCCAGGCGAACTCGCTCGACCAGTTCGTGCGCCCGATCTGCTTCCGGCTGGCCGGGCCGGCCCTGGGCGGCTGGCTGGTGGCGGGGCTGGGGGCGGGCACGGCGTTCGCGGTCGACACCGCGTCGTTCACGCTGTCCGCGGCGATGGTGCTCGCGATGTCGTCGCGCGAGTCGCACGCGGGCGCGGGCCACTCGGTGGCGACCGATCTGCGGCAGGGCTTCCAGTTCGTACGGGGCAACGTGTGGCTGTGGGGCACGCTGGTGTCAGCCGCGGTCGCCTACTTTCTGTTCCTGGGGCCGGTCGAGGTGCTGCTCCCCTACGTCGTCAAGAACAGCCTGCACGGCAGCGCCGCGGCGCTGGGCCTGGTGTTCGCGGCCGGCGGGCTCGGGTCGGTGGGCGCCGCGCTGGTGATGAGCCACGTGGGCCAGCCGCGCCGCAGTGTCAGGGTCATCTACGCCACGTGGACGCTGGCCACGCTGGCGGTGGCCGGGTATGGGCTGGCCAACTCGGCCTGGCAGCTGATGTTCGCGAGCTTCGCATTCAACGCGCTGGAGACGGCCGGCACGATCGTCTGGATGACGCTCAAGCAGCGCGAGGTGCCGACGGCGATGCTGGGCCGGGTATCCAGCCTGGACTGGCTGATCTCGATCGGGCTGCTGCCGATCTCGTTCGCGGTGACTGGCCCGGTGGCGGCTGCCATCGGTGCCCAGACGGCGCTCGTTGCGGCCGGCGCGGCCGGCGCACTGGTGACGGTCTCGGCCCTGCTGCTGCCGGGGATGTTCGCCGTGGAGCACCCCGCCGCCGGCGCCACGCGCCTGCCCGAGTCCAACCGACCCCGGCCGCGCAAGCGTGGGTCAAAGGCGGCCTGAAAGAACGCCGGATCGCATCCGCTGTCGTCATACCGCTCCGCTACCCTGACGTGGCGGCGGAACCGGGAATGAGAAGGAGCGGTCGATGCGGCGTATTCTGGGACGAGCGGCTGCGCTCGCACTGATCGCAGGATTGTGCGCGACCGTCCCCACGGCGGGCGCAACGCCGCGTGCGCACACGAGGCCTGCGCTGACGCTTCCGGCGCACCCCGACGGCCTGTCGCGGGCGCTCGAGTCCGGCCGCATCTCTCCCTCCAGGGAGGCGCTGCTGCGAGCCGAGGCGCTGTTCCGCCCCGCCAGGTTGGCCGCCGCCTACGGGCAGGTAGCACGCCCGGCGGGCCGGGACGCGACCATGATCCTGCGCGACCTGGCGCTGCGGCTCGGCAGCCTGTCTCCCGCCGACCGCAAGGTTGCCCGCGGCATCCTGTCACGGCCCGCGACGGATGCACCGACGGTGCCCGGCGCCTGGCAGGACGGCGAGGATCCCCACTCTCCCGAGTGCGGGACGAACGTGTGCATCCACTGGGCCGCGCCCGGCAACGATGCACCGGCGGCCACCGACGCCGACGCGAACACGTATCCGGATTGGGTCGACGCCGCGCTGGCGACCGCCGAGCACGTCTGGGACGTCGAGGTGACCGCCATGGGCTACCGGGCGCCGCTCTCCGATCTGAGCTCCCCCGACCACGGGCCGGACGGCAAGCTCGACATCTACATCAGCAACCTCGGTAGCGACGGTCTGTACGGCTACTGCACGAGCGACGACCCCGCCCTGAACACCCCGGGCACGTTCACCGCGTCCGCCTACTGCGTGGTCGACAACAACTACACCGAGGGGATCTTTCGGAATCACACACCGATCCAGAACCTGAAGGTGACCCTCGCCCACGAGTTCTTCCACGCGGTGCAGTTCGCGTACGACATCGGCGAGGACACCTGGCTGATGGAGGGCACCGCCACCTGGATGGAGGATCAGGTCTACGACGGGATCAACGACAACCGCCAGTACCTCCAGAACAGCCCGCTGAAGTACCCCTGGATACCGCTCGACCACAGCGCGAAATGCTGTTTCCAGTACGGCTCGTGGATCTGGTTCCGGTTCCTCAGCGAGACGGTCGGGCCCGGCGTCATCCAGGAGATCTGGGATCGAGCCGACGCCGCGCCGGGCGGGCCGGACGACTACTCGACGCAGGCCATCCGACACGTGCTTTCGGCGGATCACCACACCACGTTCCGCAAGAAGTTCGCATCATTTGCCGTGTGGAACACGATCTCGCGGCAGCGCTACTCCGAGGGCAGTGCCGGCCGCTACCCGACGCCGGTGGGCTCGGGCAGCTTCGCGCTCGGTGCCAGGAACACCAGCACCGGTTGGCTGGGAGTGAAGCTGAAGCACATGAGCAGCATCCACGTGACCTTCAGGCCGGGCAGGAGCGACGGTGCCCGCGCCCACCTGACGGTGCAGCTCGACGGCCCCCGCTACGGCTTCGGCCCCGAGGGGCGGCTGATGGTGTTCTCCAGGTCAGGAGCCGTCACCGTGAAGGCCTACAAGCTGAACCGGAGCGGTGACGGCTCGCTTCGCGTCGGGTTCGGCCGCGGCCATGTCTCGCGGGTGGTGCTGATCGAGACCAACGCCAGCACCCGCTTCAGCTGCTGGAAGGGATCGCAGTACTCATGCATGGGCTCGCCGCTCGACGACGGCCGCGCGTACCAGTTCCGAGCGCACATCAGCTAGTTCAACGATTCCTTCACTATCGAACCATTGTCTTCATGGATTCCTTGAGTCTTGTGCGCGAGCATGCGCAGCGTGAGCACATCCAGCCATGGTCCGCTGTCCGGCCTGACCGTCCTCGACCTGGCCACCATCTTCGCCGGCCCGGCCGCGTGCCGTCACCTGGCCGACTTCGGCGCAGACGTCATCAAGGTGGAACGGCCGCACGCCGGTGACGGCGCCCGCCACCTGGGCGAATGCGACGGAGAGGACAGCTTCTACTGGCGCCAGGTGGGCCGGAACAAGCGGCCGGTCGAGATCGATCTGAAGTCACCACACGGGCGCGAGGTGCTGCTGCGACTGGTGCGCGGCGCCGACGTGCTGGTCGAGAACTTCCGCCCCGGGGCGCTGGAGCGATTGGGCCTCGACCCCGAGACGGTACTGCTGGCGGAGAACCCCGGCCTGGTGGTGCTGCGGGTGACCGGCTACGGCCAGACCGGCCCGTACGCCGACCGCGCCGGGTTCGGCACCATGGCCGAGGGCATGTCCACACTGGCGCACACCACCGGCCAGCCGGACGGGCCGCCGACGCTGCCGCCGATCGCCCTGGCCGACGAGGTGACCGGGATGCGCGGCGCCTTCGCCGTGCTTGCGGCGCTCCGCCACCGCGACCTGACCGGCGACGGCCAGGTGATCGACATCAGCCTGCTGGAGTCGCTGGTGGACATGGTGGGACCGGGGCCGGCCATCTACCACCGCACTGGCCAGTCGGACGGGCGGATCGGATCGCGGCTGTGCTTCTCGGCGCCACGCAACATCTACCGGTGCAGCGACGGCTACATCGTGCTGTCCGGCTCGGCCAACCAGGTGGCGCTGCGGGTGTTCGATGCGATCGGCCGCGGCGACCTGCGCACGGACCCCCGCTTCACGACCGGCCGCGCTCGCATCGAGCACGTCGAACAGCTGGACGCGATCATCACGGAGTGGACGGAGCGCCACACCGTCGAGCGGGCGATCGAGATGATCGCAGCCGCCGGCGCCGCCGTGGGGCCGGTCTACGACGCCGAGGCGCTGGTGCACGACCGCCACGTGCGGGAGCGGGGCTGTTTCGTGGAGGTCGAGAGCCCGGCCGGCAACGACCCGATCCTGCAGCTGGACGTGCACCCGCGGATGTCGCGGACGCCGGGACGGATCCGCCATGCCGGCCTCGAGCCGGGAGCCAGCACCGACGAGGTGCTGGCCGAGCTCGGCTACGACGCCGAGCAGATCGCGGCCCTGCGGGCACAGGGCGCGGTGGGCGGCGCTGCGGCGCCGGCCGTCGCCGTCGCCTAGCTAGCTGGCGACGTCCTCCCCCACCTCGAGCGCGATCTCAACCAGCGCCGCCACGTCGGCGTCGCTGGTGCGGAAGTTGACGATGCAGGGCCGCAGGAACACGCGGCCGTCGATGGCGGCCGGGGCGACGTAGACGCGGGCGTCGCGCTGCAGCTCGACGGACAGCCGCGCGTTGTGCGCGTCCAGGTCGGCGACGCCGGCGGGGACGTGCCGGAACGGCACGATCGAGAGCTGGGGCGGCCCCAGCGCCTCCAGATCCGGCTGAGCGGTGATCAGCTCGTGGAGCAGCGCGGCCTGGCGCAGGTTGCGCCGCACCGCGCGGCGGAAGGCCTCCGCGCCGTGCACGCGGAAGGCCAGCCACAGCTTCAGCGCGCGGAACGGCCGCGAGTACTCGAGCGTGACGTCGACCGCGTGCGGCTCGTGACGCTCGTGCGGCAGATAGCCCTCGTCATGCGCGAACGAGTGGTGCAGATCCTCGCGCTTGCGCACCAGGATCACGCCGCAGGCCTTCGGCAGGTAGAGCCACTTGTGGGCGTCGAGCGACACCGAGTCGGCCTGGTCGAGCCCGGCGAACAGCGCGCCGGTCTCGGGTAGGCAGGCGGCCGCCAGCCCGTAGGCGCCGTCCACGTGCAGCCACACCCCGCGCTCACGGCAGAGAGCGGCCAGGGGCGCGATCGGATCGACCGCGCCGGTGAGGGTGGTGCCGGCCGTCGCGATCACGGCGACCGGCGTGACCCCTGCGGCGCGGTCACGGTCGAGCGTCTCGGCCAGCTCGCCCGGCAGCATGCGGCGGTCGCCGTCGAGCCCGATCGGCCGCACGTTGGCGGCGCCGATGCCGAGCAGCTCGGCCGCGCGCATGACCGAGTAGTGCGCCTCGGCCGAGCAGTAGACCGCCGCTCGGCGACCACCCATGCCCTCGGCGCGCGCGCCCGGCAGCGCCCGCTCACGGGCGGCGGCAAGGGCGGTCAGGTTGCTGATGGTGCCGCCACTCGTGAACGCGCCGCCGCCGACTGGATAGCCGACCAGCTCACCCACCCAGCGCACCGCCTACTCCTCGATGTCGGACGCGGCACCGGCGTAGACGGCCAGGTTAGCGTCGAAGCAGGATGCCAGCGCGTCGCCGACGACGCCGATGGGCAGACCGGACGACCCCACGAAGGCGAAGTACCGAGGCCGGGGCTGGGCGATGCTCTCGTCGAGGATCTGGGCGGCCTCCTCGAGCGCGCGGGTGACTGGCTCCGGCGCGTCGGGCAGGGGCTCACGCAGCACCGCGCGCAGGTCATCGTCGACGGTGGGCTGACCAGGCCGGGCCTGGTCGAAGCTGTTCCAGGCCTGGGTGATCAGCGACGCGGCGCGCTGCAGCACCTCCTCGCGAGGCGCGTCCAGCTGCAGTTCCGGGGCGTCGCCGACCGCGCTCATGCGTGCACTGTAGTCAGGCGGCCGGCGGCCGGAAGCTGCGCTGGCCCTGCACCAGGACGCGCCCGTCGAGCGGACGCCAGAGCAGCTCCTGGGTCTCGTCATGGTCGTCGAAGCGACACAGCACCAGCGTGCGCGGACCGACGCTCCCGATCAGCTCCGCCGACTGCAGGCCGGCGACAGGCTGGGTGGCAGCGGCCCGATCTGCGGCGAAGTCTGGCGTCCACAGTGCCATCACAGCGGCCCCGTCGTGGTCGTTGAGCGCGTCGACGTAGCCCTGCGCCGCGTCCTGGGCGGCCAGCTTGGTGGCGAGGCGCGCGAGCCGGTCGCTGTCGCCGGACGCCTCCAGCGCGGCGCGGTCGACCAGGGTGAACAGGCGCTCGTCCTCGACCAGGGGACGGCCGGCGGCCGGCGTCCACTGCTGCTCGACCACGTAGACCGGGTAGGGGGCGCCCGGCGTGGACGCGTGCAGCATGGTGTGACGACCCAGGAGGCCGAGCGGGCGTGCGGCAACGGCGTGCTTGGCCAGCGGAGCCAGCTCCTCGGCGGCGGCGCGCGCCCAAAGCTCCTCCGCCGTGAGGGCACGCAGGGCATCCATGTCATGCGCGACCAGCGCGTAGCAGACCGCCTTGGCCCCATCCCACAGCGTGCGATCGTCGGCGTCCTGCACCGCGGCAGGATCGCACATGTCGATTTCGGCACGCGCCCGTTCGTCATAGGATCGAGGCGGCCATCCACGCCGCCAACGACGAATGGAGGAAGCGGTGCAGTATGTGCTCTTGATCTACGGGGATCCGGCCGCTGCCGAGCAGATGTCAGAGCAGGACGGCCGCGCCATGATGGCCGAGTACCTCGACTACACCGAGGGGCTGCGCCGGTCGGGCGCGTACGTCTCGGGCGAGCCGCTGGAATCGGCGCAGACGGCGACCACGGTGCGGCAGCGCGACGGCCAGCAGGTGATCAGCGACGGGCCGTTCGCCGAGACGCGCGAGGTGCTGGGCGGGTTCTACGTGCTCGAGTGCGACTCGCTCGACCAGGCGCTGGAGCATGCCGGGCGCTGCCCGGGGGCCCGCTACGGCTCGATCGAGGTGCGGCCCGTGATGGTGATGCCGGCCCCGGCGTGACCCCGGAGGCGGCGGCAGTCGACCGGGCGTTCCGGTCGGAGTTCGGCCGTGCCGTCGCGCTGCTTGCCCGCGTCCTCGGCGACATCGGACTCGCCGAGGACGCGGTCCAGGATGCGTACCTGGCGGCGCTGCGCCGCTGGCCGGCCGACGGGGTTCCGGAGAACCCCCGGGCGTGGATCGTGGCGGTGGCGCGGAACAGAGCGATCGACCGGCTGCGGCGAGACCGGGTGCTGGAGCGGCACACGGAGGAGCTGACCCGGCGAGCGGAGGACGAGATGAAGCAGTACGACGAGAGCGCGGACGATGACACCATCCCCGACGAGCGGCTGCGGCTGATCTTCACGTGCTGCCACCCCGCGCTGGCGACCGAGGCGCAGGTGGCGCTGACGCTGCGGTTGGTGGCGGGGCTGACGGTGCCGGAGATCGCGCGGGCGCTGCTGGCGGCGGAGCCGACCATCGCCCAGCGGCTTGTGCGGGCCAAGCACAAGGTTCGCGCGGCCGGGATCCCGGTACAGGTGCCGCCGGACGACCAGCTGACCGACCGGCTGGCGGGCACGCTGGCGGTGGTCTATCTGATCTTCAACGAGGGGTACGTGGCCACGTCGGGACCGCAGCTGCGCCGCGACGACCTGGCCGGCGAGGCGATCAGGCTGGGGCGGGTGATCAGCACGCTGATGCCGGATGAGCCGGAGGCGGCGGGGCTGCTCGCGCTGATGCTGCTGCAGCACTCGCGGCGCGACGCCCGCACCGACGCCCAGGGCGAGGTGGTGCTGATCGGCAGGCAGGACCGGGCGCAGTGGCACCGCGACGAGATAGCGGAGGGGGTGGCGCTGACGGAGCGCTCGCTGCGGATGACGCGCATGCCCGGGCGCTACGCGCTCGAGGCGGCGATCGCGGCGGTGCACGCACAGGCGGCCACCGCCGAGGACACCGACTGGTGGCAGATCTCGGCGCTCTACGACATGCTGCTGAGCGTGTCGCCGTCCCCGATGGCGGCGCTGAGCCGCTCGGTCGCCGTCTCGATGGCGCGGGGCCCGGCAGCCGGGCTGGCAATGGCCGACACGATCGCCGCCGAGGGCTCGCTCGCCCACAGCCACTTGCTGCACGCGACCCGGGCCGACATGCTGGCCAGGCTGGGCCGCTCGCAGGAGGCGGCCGCCGCCTACCACACCGCCATCGAGCAGGCCGGAAACGAGGCCGAGCGACGGCTGCTACAGAGGAAGCTGGCCGACCTGCCCGGGCTGTAACGACCGCGCACGACGCGGTAACGCCCCGCCCGGCCGGTACCGCCAGACTCGGCCTGTGCGTGATCCCGACAAGGTTGCAACGACCCTAACCTCACCTACGCCGCACGACCGCGAAGCGGCCCCGGCCGTGACAGCTTCGTCCAGCGAACCGAGGTGACGCGCCGCGAGCGCCAACGTGCCGGCGACGAACGCGCACGCGCCGCTCACGGACTCCCGCGCGCAACACCCGCGCCTGGCACCGGTGTTGCCAACGGCGGAGCAACGACCCGTAACGCCGCGGTGACGGCTACCAGCCGGAGGCGGTGTGGATCCCGATCACGCGGCCCTGGGGCACCAGCGCGTCCGCATCGAGGCCGCCGAAGGCGCCGCGGTGGAAGATCAGCGGCTGACCGCCCGACCCCTCGAAGTCGATCACCTCGCCCACGACCAGGTCGTGGTCGCCGGCCACGTGCGTGCCGTACACCTCGCAGCGCAGGATGGCAAGCGCGTGGCGCACGACCACAAACCCGTGCGGGTCCTGCACCGTGTACCCATCCGGAAACGGGGCTCCCGGCTTCGCGAACGCCAGGGCCACGTCGCGCTGGTTGCGATGCAGCACGTTGACCGTGAACCGGTTCGACGACTTGATCGCCTCGAGCGTCCGTGTGGCGTGCGCGAGCGACACAAGCACCAGCAGCGGATCCAGCGAAACCGACGTGAACGAGTTCAGCGTCATGCCCGCGGGCTGGCCCTGCGCGTGGGTCGTGACCACGGTCACACCGGTGGCGAAGGCCCCCACGCATTCGCGGAAGTCGAGCCGCAGTTCCCCTGAGATGCTCATTCGGCCGTACAGTATCCATCGCGGCGCGCCGTGTCAGCGCCCGCGGGGAAGAGAGGACACCTCATCATCCTGATCAGCCTCACCGGCGTGTCGAAGACTTTCGGTGCCCGTACCATCCTGCGCGGACTCGATTTCGAGGTCGACGAGCGCGCCCGCGTGGGCGTGATCGGCCCCAACGGCGGCGGCAAGTCGACGATGCTGCGCCTGCTGGCCGGCAGCGAGCACGTCGACACAGGCAACGTCGCCCGCCGCCGCGAGCTGGTGACCGCCTTCCTGCCCCAGCAGGTGGCGCCCGAGGAGCGCACGCCACGCCAGATCGTGCGCGGCGCCAGACCCGAGATCGCGCGGATCGAGCGGGAGCTGTCTGATTGCGCCGCCCGTCTGGGCGAGCCCGACGTGATCGCCGACCTCGACCTGATGAGCCGCGTCCTCCGGCGCCAGGAGCGTCTGCTGGACGAGCTCGACCGGGCCGGCGGGCACGTCTTCGAGGGCCGCATCGAAACGCTGCTGCTCGAGCTCGGCCTGCGGCCGGAGCAGTTTGATGAGACCTCGGCCGTGCTCTCCGGCGGCCAGCGGAAGCTGGTGGCGCTGGCCGCCTGCCTCGCCCAGGACCCAGATGTGCTGTTGCTGGACGAGCCGGAGACGCACCTGGATGCCGAGCGCCGCAGCGACCTCGAGCGCCTGGTGCGCCGCTTCGACGGCGCCGTCGTGATGGTCAGCCACGACCGCTACCTGCTGGACGAGACTGTCACCACCATCGCCGAGCTGGACGCCGGCGCCATCACCCTCTGGCCCGGCAACTACTCCGCCTACGCCGTCTCCCGCGAGCTCGCCCTGCAGCGCCAGGAGCATCATTACCAGTCCCAGCAGAAGGAGATCGCGCGGCTGGAGGAGATGATCCGCCGCTTCAAGCAATGGTTCAACCAGGGCGACAACGAGCGCTTCATCGTCGCCGCGCGCGTCAAGCAGCGCCAGATCGACACGATGGACAAGGTCGAGCGGCCCGTGCTCGAGCGGCGCAAGATGGCGCTCGAGCTGCGCAGCGCCGCCCGCGGCGGGCAGCGCGTGGTCGCGCTCGAGGACGCGGACTTCGCCTTCGGCGAGGACCCCGTGCTGCTCGACGTCGAGCTGGTGATCACGCGCGGCGAGCGCGTCGGGGTGGTCGGGCCGAACGGCGCCGGCAAGACCGTGCTCGCGCGCGTCCTGACCGGCGAGCTCGCGCCGCGCAGCGGGACCCGCTGGGTCGGGCCGAGCATCGAGGTCGGCTACCTGTCGCAGGCGGCGGGCGACATGCCGGGCG
>JBJMJD010000094.1:0-16692 GCA_045806525.1 Gaiellales bacterium
CCGCCGGAGATGAGGATGTTCAGCTTGCCGCGGACGCAGGCCTCGAGGAACTGGCCGGACTTGTGCGTCAGCGTCCCGAACTTGATCAGGTCGGGCATGGTGAACGGGTCCTTGCGGAACTTCCGGATCGTGAGCGCCGAGCCCTTCACCGCCAGCGGCGGGATGATGGCGTTCACGCGGGAGCCGTCCGGCAGGCGGGCGTCCACGTACGGCGAGGACTCGTCGATGCGTCGGCCGATCCGGCTGATGATCTTGTCGATGATTCGCAGCAGGTGCTGGTCGTCGACGAACTGCGCGTTGGTGCGCGTGATCTTGCCGTGACGCTCGATGTAGATCGTGCGGCAGTCGTTGACCATGATCTCCGTGATCGAGTCGTCACGGAGGAACGGCTCGAGCGGGCCGTAGCCCAGGATGTCGTCGGAGATCTGCCGGATGATGTCCTGGCGCTCCTGCCGCGTCAGCGGCGTCTTCTCGAGCGCCAGCACCTCGGTCACGGCCTCGTTGACCGTGGCCTCGAGGTCGTTGTCGCCCTTGCCCGCGTCGCTGTTGAACAGCCGTGGGCCGAGCCGGGCGATGATGTCCTTGTGGACTCGGGTCTTGAGATCGGCAAAGGGATCGGAGACGACCGAGGAGCGCTCGGGAGCCGGCTTACCCTGCTCCTGGGTGGCGTCGACCTCGGTGCCGTCCTGCCCCGCGACCTGGATGCGAGACTGTAGCGACACGGGTTATCCCTTCCTTCGGAACTTCTTGCCGCCACCCTCGACGACGCCGGTCGTGCGCAGCGGCACGAGCTTGTCGGCGACATCCTGGAGCGACTTGCCAACGGCGGAGCGGGGGCTCGAGATCGCGAGCGGCACGCCTCGGTTGACCGAGACTGCGACCTCACGCTCGACCGGCACCTCGAACGCGACCTTCATGTCCAGCGCGCGCTCGATCTCCTGTGCCTTCAGCCCGACCTTCGACCCCGCGCGGTTCAGCAGCAGGTGCCGCCGTTCCTTGGGGTAGTGCAGCAGGTCGAGCGTCTGCATCGTCAGCTTGATGTTCTTGACCGTGGGCACGTCGGGCGATGCCACCAGCAGCAGCTGGTCGGTGCGATCCAGCGTGGACAGCACCGGGCCGTGGAAGAACGGCGGAGTGTCGACCACGATCACGTCGTAGCTCTCCTTGGCCACGGCGAACAGGTGGCCGAGGCGCTCCTCGGTGACCAGCTCGGCGTCCTCGGGGCGCAGTGGTGCCGGAAGCACATGCACGCCTGACGAGTGGGCCGTGACGTAGCCGGCCAGGGCATCGGTGTCCAGCTCTCGACGAGCCATGACCAGGTCATAGATCGTCTTCTCCGGCTCGATGCCCATCATGATGGCGGCGTCGCCGAACTGCAGGTCGAGGTCGAGCAGCAGGGTCTTGCGCTGCTGCTGACGTGCGACCGTCGCGGCCAGGTTGCAGGCCAGAACGGTCTTGCCGGCCCCGCCCTTGGGCGAGAAGAAGGTGACGACACGGCCTTCCAGCGCCGCGGTGGTCTTGCCGCTCCCGCCGCCGGTTGCCCGGCCCGCCGCCAGCGAGTTCGCCTTCTTGATGGTGAAGACGATGCCGTCGGTCAGCTGCGGCAGCAGCACCACGTCGAAGATCCCGGCCGACAGCGCCTCGGACAGCAGGGCGTTGGCGCTGGCCGATGTGACCAGCACGATCGGGGCCGCGGTGACGCTGCGGATTGCCTCGATCTCAGCGGTGGGAACGTGATCGGTGGAGGTGGTTCCGTGCAGGATCACCTGAGCCCCCGACTCGGCCAGCTTGGTGCCGGCCTTGGCGGGATCGGCGGCGGTGCCGACGAGCTCCACCTCGGGGTGATCGGCGAGACCCTCCCTCACCTCGGCGAGGCCGTTGGCCGCGCCGGTGATGAATACCTTGATCGGTGAGGAGCTCAATGTCCCGTCCCCTTCGAGCTGAAGGCCTGGATGATCTGGCGGGCGTTGAGGCCCTCGAAGATCACGGACTGCACCGTGGCCAGGGTGATCGGGCCATCCTGCGAGCCGTTGGAGGGCCGCAGCACGAACCAGAGAGCACCGTCGCCGCCGTGCAGCGTGAAGGTGATCTTCGGCACCACGGTGTCGGGCACCGCGACGGTGATCGACGGAGTGGTCGTGTTCGCGGCCAGCGACCCGGTCGTCGTGTTGATCTCAGGCGCCTTCAGCACCTGCACGTCACGTATGATGATGCGGCTGACGTCGTAGTCTGGGTCGCCGTTGGACGGATGCACCGTGTAGGTGCCGACCATGTCGACGTGATCGCCGGCCTCGATCGTCCCGCCCAGGAGCTCGTCCGGGGTCAGGCCGATCTGCATGGCGCGGTAGTTCTGCTTGATCTGCGTGACCAGCCGCGTCTCATCCGACGGTGCGAACATCGTTGCGGTGACCTGCTGGCCGGAGTACAGATCCTGCTTGGTGACGTAGGAGCTGTTCAGCGACTTCTCATCGGTCAGGGCGCCAACGATCACGTCCTGCTGCACGACCTGATGCGTCTGGATCTGGCCGCCCGAGATCGCGTCGGCGACTGTGGTGCCGGCCGGGATGTCGGCGGTCGCAACCAGAACCGTGGTGGTCTGCTGCGAGTTATGTGCCTGCTTCTGCACATTCCCCGTGTACATGATCACGAGGAACGCCGCGATGCCGGCCAAAACCAGCGCGATCGCGATGTTACGGACGTTGTACGTCATGCGGCTGCCTCACTTGGGACGGAAGACGTAAGAGACCTAGCTGAGGTGCTATCGGCACGGCCTCTTCGGGACTTGAGGGTCACGCGAAATCCAGCTGCGCGACCATCGTTGGGGGATCTGCTACTCGATGCGCTGGGTGGTCGTGGAGGTCAGCGTTCCCGACCCCACCACCACACCCATGATGCTGATGCTGTACGGATACGTCACGGTCACGGTCACCGACTGCCCGGCCGTCCATGGCTGGCTGGGAGACACGGTGATGCCCATGTTGGACTTGTTGAGCGACCACACCGAAGCCTTGACGGTGTTCTGCACCGTCGTGACGCCGTTTGCGTCCGACCGCGACACGATCGCCTTGCGGGCGCCGTCGCGTGCGGCGTTCGTGACCTGGATGTAATCGGTGAACGCCTGCCCGAACTGGAAGATCGCGATCAGCACCAGGAACAACACCGGCGCGACCAGCGCGAACTCCACCATCGCCTGTCCCGAGGAACGGCCGCCGGCCCGACGTGGCCGGGCCGGGGTTGGGTGAGCGTTGGTGTGCGGGGGGCGGATCATCAGGCGGGGGTCCAAAGCTTTGGTGTTACTCGACCCGCATCGTGGTCGAAGCGGTCAGATTGCCGGACGAGACAACGAGGCCGATGATGCTGATCGAATACGGATAGGTGACCTGCACCTTCACGTCCGAGCCCTGGACGAACGTGGGGCTGTTGGGATAGGTGATACCCAGGTTGGACGTGGTCAGTCCCGGCGCGGCCGACTTGGCGGCAGCGGTCGCCGCGCTCTCGGCACCGGCGACTCCCAGCGTGCGGCTGGTGGCCGCCTTGCGCGCACCCTCACGGGCGGCGGCCGTCACCTGGATGTAGTTATTGAAGAGCACTCCGAACTGCAGGATCGCGAACAGCACCAGCAGCAGCACGGGAAGGATGACGGCGAACTCAACGACCGCCTGGCCTTCGTCGGTTGTGGTGCGTTTCTTGATCTTCACGGAGCTCCCAGACCCTGGGTCACGTGGCGGGGGACAAAAGTAGGCGGGCTCCCGGGACACTGAGGACCCGGGAACCCGCCGAGGGAAGCCATAATTACATGGCGGCAATCACGCTATTGAGAACGGCGGAGATCTTGGTGCTCAGGAGGCCGAGGGTGACCACCACAGCGATGGTGATGACGCCGAGCACGACGGCATACTCAGCCATCGTCTGGCCCGACTCCTCCTTGAGGTCCGCGAACAGGCGGCTCAGGTACTCGATCAAGGAATTCACCTCCCCCTATCCAGTTTCGCGGAGCCGCCGCGGCGGCGGATCCTGTTCGATCTGTTTCGGCAGATGCCATGGAGCCTTGAGGGCTTGCTGGCGATTTCCCCTGTTTGGGGGAACTGCCGTCGTAGACGCGTATCTCACAGATAGGCGCTGGGGTGATCCGCTGGTATCACCCGTTCGGATACTTTGAGCGGGTCGAGAATTCGCTATGGTGCGCCGCCATGGCGACGGTGATCGACGGCAAACAGACCGCGGCGACGGTCCAGGAGCGGGTGGCTCGCGGGGTGGCCGAGTTCGTCGCCGAGACGGGACACACGCCCGGTCTGGTCACGATCCTGGTGGGCGAGGACCCGGCCTCACAGGTCTACGTCCGCAGCAAGGGCGAGCGTACCCGCGAGCTCGGGATGGCCTCGTTCCACGAGCAGCTGCCGGCGACCTCCAGCCAGGACGAGGTCGAGAGCGCGGTCGCCCGCTGGAACGCCGACGACCGGGTCGACGGGATCCTCGTGCAGCTGCCGCTGCCCGGCGGGCTCGACTCGAAGCCGGTGCTGGAGCTGATCGAGCCGACCAAGGATGTCGACGGGTTCCACCCGATCAGCGTTGGCCGGCTCGTCGCCAACCAGCCCGGGCTGCGTCCATGCACGCCGATCGGCGTGATGGAGCTGCTGCGCACTTACGATATCCCGGTCACCGGCGCCGAGGCGGTGGTGGTGGGCCGCTCGGACATCGTCGGCAAGCCGGTGGCGCTGCTGCTCCTGCACCAGAGCGCGACGGTCACCATCGCCCACTCGCGCACCCGCGACCTGGGCGAGGTGACGCGACGGGCCGACATCCTGGTGGCGGCGGTGGGCCGGCCGCAGATGATCACGGGCGACATGATCAAGCCGGGCGCGGCCGTGATCGACGTCGGCGTCAACCGCACCGAGGCGGGGCTGGTGGGCGACGTCCACTACGAATCTGCCTCGCAGGTGGCCGGAGCGATCACGCCTGTGCCCGGCGGCGTGGGCCCGATGACGATCGCCATGCTGCTCTCGAACACGCTGGAGGCGGCGCGGCTGCGGCACTGAGCCGCGACCGTTTCAAACCGGCCGCGATTGCGGCCGACCGCACGGTCCTCTATATTCGCGCGATTCAGCAAAGCGGTCCATACCGGTCCGCTGGTCGAGGAGGACCTAGGTTGGCAGAAGGTACGGTCAAGTGGTTCAGCAACGAGAAGGGGTACGGCTTCATCCAGCAGGACGGCGGTGAGGACGTGTTCGTGCACTTCTCCGAGATCCAGGGCGACGGCTACAAGAGCCTGGCCGAGGGTCAGCGGGTCGAGTTCGAGGTCGCACAGGGAAATAAGGGGCTGCAGGCCAGCGCAGTCCGCGCGATCGGATAGCTGTGCCGTCGAGGGCGCCGGACGGTGGGATCCGGCGCCTGACGGTCGTCTATCCTCTCGATCGATGGCCATCTCCTCCGACGACGTGCTGCACGTGGCGCGGCTCGCCAACCTCTCGCTGAGCGATGAGGAGGTGGCGCGCATGTCCGAGCAGCTTTCCGGGATCCTCGGCCACGTGGATGCCCTGGCCGCGCTCGACCTGAAGGGTGTGCCGCCGACCGCGCACGCGCTCGAGGTCGAGAACGTGACGCGTCCCGACCGGCCCCGCCCCAGCTGGCCGCGCGACGAGGTGCTCGCCAACGCCCCGGCCGCGCAGGATGGCGCGTTCCGGGTACCGCCTACCTCATGAGCCCTGACACCCTTGGTCTCACCGCCGAAGGCTGCATGGCGCTGCTCGACGCCGGTGAGGTGTCATGCGTGGAGCTTGTCGACGCCTATCTGGCCCGGATCGAACAGCGGGACGGCGACCTCAACTGCTATCTGCGCACGCGTGCCGATGCTGCTCGCGAGCAGGCCGCGCGATTCGACGGTGAGGGTCGCAGCGGCCTGCAGGGCGTGCCGATAGCGCTCAAGGACATCCTCTGCGTGCGGGGCGAGGAGACCACGGCCGGCTCCCGCATCCTGGAGGGGCACCGGCCGCTGTACGACGCCGGCGTCGTCACCCGCGCGCGGGCTGCGGGGTTGATCCCGCTCGGCAAGACCAACATGGACGAGTTCGCGATGGGCTCGTCGACGGAGCACTCCGCCTTCGGTACCACGCACAACCCCTGGGACCCGCGCATGGTGCCGGGCGGGTCCAGCGGCGGCTCGGCGGCGGCCGTGGCCGCGGGGCTGGCACCGCTCGCGCTGGGCACCGACACCGGCGGCTCGATCAGGCAGCCCGCGGCGCTCTGCGGCGTGGTCGGCATGAAGCCCACCTACGGCGCCGTCTCGCGCCACGGGCTGATCGCCTTCGGCAGCTCGCTCGACCAGGTCGGGCCGTTCGCGCTGACCGTCCGCGACGCAGCGCTGGCGCTGCAGGTGATCGCCGGCCGGGATCACTGCGACTCGACCTCGGTGGAGCTGCCGGAGCCGATCGCCGTGCCCGAAGCCGACGACCTGAGCGGGGTGACCATCGGGGTGCCCACCGATCTGCTGGCCCAGGGCGTCGAGCCGGGTGTGCGAGAGGCGTTCGACCGCTCGCTGGAGCATGCACGGCACCTGGGAGCCTCGGTGCGGGAGATCACGCTGCCGACCGCCGTGCACGCGCTGCCCGCCTACTACCTGATTGCCCCTGCAGAGGCCTCGGCCAACCTGGCGCGGTTCGACGGGGTGCGCTACGGACTGCGGCTTGAGGAGCCGGGCGACACGATCCTCGAGATGTACGGCCGCACGCGCTCGAGCGGGTTCGGGGCCGAGGTCAAGCGCCGCATCATGCTCGGCACCTACGTGCTTTCGGCGGGCTACTACGACGCCTACTACGGAACCGCCCAGCGCGTGCGCACGCTGATCCGGCGCGAGTTCGACCAGGCGTTCGGCGACGTCGACCTGATCGCCACGCCGGCGTCACCGACGGTGGCCTTCCCGATCGGCGAGCGGATCGACGACCCCTGGGCCATGTATGCCTGTGACCTGCTGACCGTGCCGGTGAACCTGGCCGGCCTGCCCGGCATCTCGCTGCCGTGCGGCCTCGCGGAGGGGCTGCCCGTGGGGCTGCAGCTGATCGGCCCGGCCTTCTCCGAGAACCGGATCCTGGCCGCAACGCACGCGCTCGAAGGCGCGATCGGGTTCGACCCGGTGCCGGCTGCCATGAGGGACGCGCGATGAGCGAGGCCACCTGGGAGCCCGTGATCGGGCTCGAGATCCACGTTCAGCTGAACACCGCCACAAAGATGTTCTGCGCCTGCGAAAACCACTTCGGCGCCGAGCCGAACACGCTCACCTGCCCGCTCTGCCTGGGCCACCCGGGCGTGCTGCCGGTGATCAACCAGGGTGCGGTCGAGAAGGCGATCGAGATCGGCCTCGCGCTGAACTGCGAGATCGCCGAGCGCAGCGTGTTCCACCGCAAGAACTACTTCTACCCGGACAGCCCGAAGGCGTATCAGATCAGCCAGTACGACGAGCCGATCTGCCTGCAGGGCCATCTCGGCGCGGACGGCGGCAGGATCGGCATCACTCGCGCGCACCTCGAGGAGGACGCCGCCAAGCTCGTTCACAGCGGCGGTCAGGCCGGCCGCATCGGTGGTGCCGAGTACACGCTGGTCGACTTCAACCGCTGTGGTACGCCGCTGGTCGAGATCGTGACCGAGCCCGACCTGCGGTCGCCCGAGCAGGCCATCGCCTTCCTGGCGCTCCTCAAGAACACCCTGCAGACGATCGGCGTTTCCGACTGCGACATGGAGAAGGGGTCGCTGCGGTGCGATGCCAACGTTTCCGTGCGGCACGCTGGAAGCGGCGAGTTCGGCACCAAGACGGAGCTCAAGAACATGAACTCGTTCAAGTTCCTGGGCGACGGCATGGCGGCTGAGATCCGGCGCCAGATCGATCTGCTGGAGCGCGGGCTGCAGGTCGTGCAGGAGACGCTGCACTACGACCCGGGCACGAAGGCGCTGCGGTCGCTCCGCTCCAAGGAGGAGGCGCACGATTATCGCTACTTCCCGGAGCCTGACCTGGTGCCGCTGGCGCCGTCGCCGGAGCTGATCGAGCGGCTGCGCGACGGGCTGCCGGAGCTGCCCGCGGCACGGATCCAGCGGTTCGCCTCGCAGCACGGCCTGCCGCCGGCCTACGCGACCGACCTCAACGCCGAGCCGCGCCTGGCGGACTACTTCGAGGCGGTGGCCGCGTCGTCTGACCCCAAGTCCGCGGCCGACTGGGTGCTGAACACGCGCCCGGCACCGGTCGACACCGTGCCGGCAGCGACGCTGGCGTCGCTGATCGGCCTGATCGCGAGCGGCACGATCACCAACAGCATCGCCCGCCAGGTGTACGAGCTGCTGGCCGCCGACCCCGCCGCCGATCCGGGGGAGCTGGTCGAGCGCCACGGCCTCGCGTCGATCGGCGACAGCGGCGAGCTGGAGGCGATGGTGGACGAGGTGATCGCCGAGAATCCCGCCTTCGTCGAGCAGTTCCGGAGCGGCAAGGACGGCGTGATCAACGCGCTGGTCGGCCAGGTCATGAAGCGCACCCAGGGTCGCGCCGACGCGCGTCAGGTGCAGGAGCTGCTGCGCTCGAAGCTGTAGCGCATCCGGTGGAATCCACCATCTAGACTCCGGCCGTGCCCGAGCGGACCTACCTGATCACGCCCGGCCCCACGCCGGTGCCGCCCGAGGTTGCGGCCGCAATGGCCCGGCCCCTGATCCACCACCGCAGCCCCGATTTCAAGGTGCTGCTGGAGCAGACGCTGGGGCAGCTGAGGCGCGCCTTTGCCACCGAGCAGGAGGTGCTGCTGTTCGCGGGCTCCGGCACGTCGGCGATGGAGTCGGCTGTGGCCAACCTGCTATCCCCGGGTGACGACGTCCTGGTTGCGTCGGCCGGCAACTTCGGCGATCGCTGGGCGAAAATCGCCCGCGCCTATGGCATCGAGCCTCGCATCCATGCGCAGCCCTGGGGTGAGGCGCTCGATCCGGCGGCCGTCGCCGCGCAGGCGCAGGGTGCGTTGGCGGTCTACATCACACACTCCGAGACGTCCACCGGTGTCGTCCACGACGTCCGGGCGATCGCCGAGGCGCTGCGGCCGGGCGGGGCGCTGCTGGTGGTGGACGCCGTCTCCAGCGTCGGCGGCGTCGAGCTTGCGATGGACGAGTGGGGCGTCGACGTGGTCGTGTCCGGGTCGCAGAAGGCACTGATGACGCCGCCCGGGCTCGCCTTCGCTGCGGCGTCGAAGCGCGCCTGGGCGATCGCCGAGCAGGCGGCGCTGCCGCGCTTCACCCTGGACTGGCGGGTCACGCGGGACTCGCAGGAGAAGCTGCAGACCCCGTTCACGCCGCCGATCACGCTGGTCGCCGGGCTGAGTACCGCGCTGGGCATGATCGAGGCCGAAGGCCCCGAGGACGTGTGGGCACGCAACCGGCTGCTGGGCCGCGCCACCCGCGAGGGCGCGAAGGCGCTCGGGCTGGAGCTGTTCTCCCCGGACGACGACAGCTCGTCGATGGTGACCGCCGTGCAGATGCCGGACGGCGTCGACGGCCAGGAGGTGTACGGGCTGCTGCGTGATCGCTTTGGCGTCGTGCTGGCCGGCGGCCACGGACCGC
The DNA here is from genome assembly GCA_045806525.1 of Gaiellales bacterium. Lineage (GTDB taxonomy): Bacteria > Actinomycetota > Thermoleophilia > Gaiellales > JAICJC01 > JAICYJ01. Next base: position 9,580 of record JBJMJD010000094.1, read on the forward strand.
TGCGCGGCAAGGTGATCCGGATCGGCCACATGGGCTACATGAACCGGTTCGACATCATCACCGCGCTGTCGGCGCTGGAGCTGGTGCTGGGCGACCTCGGCTACCGGGCGCCAGGCGCAGGCGCCGGGGCGGCTCGGGCCGTGGAGGTGTTCGCGCAGCTCGAGACCAGCCGTGTCTGAGCTGGCCCAGCCGTCCCGGCCGGCGGTGCGCCGCAGCACCGATCGAGCCCGGGTGCTGATCACCGAGCAGATCGCCCAGTCCGGCGTCGAGCTGCTGTCCGACCGCTTCGACGTCGACGTCGAGCTGGACATCTCGGCAGATCAGCTGTGCGACCGGATCAGCGACTACGACGCGCTGATCGTGCGCAGCAAGACCCGCGTCGACGCCGGCGTGCTGGCGTGTGCGACGCGGCTGAAGGTGGTGGGCCGGGCGGGTACCGGGGTCGACAACGTGGACGTGGACGAGGCCACGCGGCGCGGGATCATCGTGGCGAACGCACCAGGCTCGAACATGGTGTCGGCCGCCGAGCACGCGATCGGGCTGCTGCTGGCCCTGGCCCGCAACATCCCGCAGGCGCATGCCGCGCTGGTCGAGGGCCGCTGGGAGCGCTCGCGCTTCGGGGGCGTCGAGCTGTGCGGGAAGACGCTGGGCGTGCTCGGCTTCGGGCGAATCGGCCAGCTGGTCGCCGCCCGCGCCCGCGGCCTCGGCATGCAGGTGATCGCGCACGACCCGTTCGTGACCCCGGAGCGCTTCCGGGAGGCTCAGGTCACGCACTCGACGCTCGAGCAGGTGCTGGCCGGCGCCGAGTTCATCTCGCTGCACGCTCCCTTGACAGCCGAGACGCACCACCTGATCCGCGAGCAGACGATCGACCTGATGCAGCCCGGAGTGCGGATCGTGAACGCCGCGCGTGGCGATCTGATCGACCTGGACGCGCTGCTGGCGGCCCTCAAGGACGGCCGGGTGGCCGCCGCCGCGCTGGACGTATTCCCGACCGAGCCCTACACCGAGGGCGAGATCCTGACCCTGCCAAACGTGGTGGTCACCCCACACCTCGGCGCCTCGACGCAGGAGGCACAGGACCGTGCCGGCGTGATCGTGGCCGAGCAGGTGGTCGCGGCCCTGTGCGGCGAGTTCGTCTCCAACGCCGTCAACATCCCGCTGGGTCGGGCCGAGGACATGGAGGTGATGGGCCCGTTCGTGCCGCTGGCCTTCAAGCTGGGCCGGCTGGCCGCCGGGCTCAGCGGCGGCGGCTTCGACCGGGTCGAGGTGACCTGTTCCGGATCGCTGGCCGAGTACGACACGCGGCTGCTGACGTCGGCGGCGCTGGCCGGCGCATTCGCGGGGCAGGTGGACGAGCAGGTGAACCTGGTCAACTCGCGTGCATTGGCCGACGGCATGGGCATCCACGTGGTCGAGTCGGCGCAACCGTCCACCGGGCACTTCACCAACCTGGTCAGCGTGGCCACGCTGCCCGGTGACACCGTGTCCGGCACCACGATCGGTCGCGACGACCGACCCTGGCTGGTGGGCGTGCATCCGTACCAGGTCGAGATCGAGCTGGACGCCCACATGGTGGTGATGCTGAACGACGACCGGCCCGGCATGATCGGCCGCGTCGGCACGCTGCTGGGCGAGGAGGGGGCGAACATCGCCAACATGAACGTCTCGCGAAACGTCCGCGGGGAGGAGGCGGTGATGGTTCTCTCTGTGGACACGCCGCCCGAGCCACACGTGCTCGAGCGCCTGCGGGGCGAGTCCGGAATCCACTCCGTGCGGGTGGTATCGCTGGCCGCCCTCTGACTCCAGCAGCCCGCGGCGTCCGGTAGCATCAGACCACATCCGCGGACGAAAAGGACGGGCCGATGCAGGCGACCGAGAAGATCTGGCGTAACGGGAGTTTCATACCGTGGGACGATGCCCAGGTCCACGTCCTGACGCACGCGCTGCACTACGGCACCGGCGTCTTCGAGGGAATCCGCGCCTACGCCACGCCGAAGGGTACGGCCGTGTTCCGTCTGAACGCGCATCTGGAGCGACTGCGGCGTTCCGCGGCGCTGTACGAGATGGACATCGGCCTCTCCACGGCGGAGCTGGCCGCGGCGATCCACGAGACGATCGCATCCAACGGCGTCGGCTCCTGCTACGTACGGCCGATCGTGTTCCGCGGCTACGGCGAGATGGGCCTGTTCGCGCTGAACAATCCGGTCGACGTGGCGATCGCCGTCTGGCCGTGGGGCGCGTACCTGGGCGAGGAGGCGCTGGAGGCGGGGGTTCGCTGCAAGGTGTCGAGCTTCCGCCGCTACGGGCCGAACACGATGCCGCCCGCAGCCAAGGCCTCCGGTCAGTACATCAACTCGGTGCTTGCGAAGCATGAGGCCACGCGCAGCGGCTACGACGAGGCCATCCTCCTGAACGAGCAGGGCTTCGTCGCCGACGGCTCCGGCGAGAACGTGTTCGTGGCGCGCGACGGCGTGCTGTACACGCCGCCCACCAGCGACTCCTGCCTGCCGGGCATCACTCGCGAGAGCGTCATCCAGATCGCGCAGTCGCTTGACTTCGAGGTGCGCGTGGCGACGCTGGTGCGAACCGACCTCTACTTCGCCGATGAGGCGTTCCTGTGCGGCACGGCCGCCGAGGTGACGCCGATCGCCTCGGTGGACGGACAGGAGATCGGCGGCCGCGGCCCGATCACCAAGCAGATCCAGGACGTGTTCTTCGCAACCGTCGAGGGCCGCGACGAGCGCTTCGCCGAGTTCCTCGAGTACCCGGTGACGACGCCGGTGGGCCTGTGAGGATCTGATGGTCGCTGTTCGCCAGATCCCTTTGGCGCGCCCGTACCTGGACGGCCGCGAGGAGGAGCTCGTGCTGGACGTGCTTCGCTCCGGCGACCTCGCGCTGGGGCCGATGTACCGGCGCTTCGAGGAGGCCTTTGCCGACATCGCCGGCACCGCGTATGCGGTCGCCTGCTCGAGCGGGACGGCCGGCCTGCACGCCAGCCTGGCGCGACTGGGCGTGGGACCCGGCGACGAGGTTGTCACCTCGTCGTTCTCATTCGTCGCGTCGGCCAACGTTATCCTGTGCCAGCACGCCACGCCGGTCTTCGCCGACATCGACGAGCAGACGTTCAACGTCGACCCCGCGGCGGTCGAGGCGGCCATCACGCCGCGCACCAAGGCGATCCTCCCGGTGCACATCTTCGGCTACCCGTGCGAGATCGGGGCCGTCAACGCGATCGCCGAACGCCACGGCCTGCCGGTGGTCGAGGACGCCTGTGAGGCGCTGGGCGCGAGCGTGGACGGCCGGCCGGTCGGGGCCTTCGGCAACCCCGCGGTCTACGGCTTCTACCCGAACAAGCAGATCACCACCGGCGAGGGCGGGATGATCACGACCGACGACCCCGACGTCGAGCGGGAGCTTCGCAGCATCGTCAACCAGGGACGCTCCGACAACGGCGACTGGCTGGTGCACCAGCGGCTCGGGTTCAACTTCAGGATGGACGAGATGTCCGCCGCCGTGGGCCTTGCTCAGCTGGAGAAGCTCGAGTTCATGCTGGCCGAGCGGGCGCGGGTGGCACGTCGCTACGGGCAGCAGCTGGCCGGCGTCGAGGGCGTCGAGCTGCCGTACCAGGGGCGCCATCCACGCAGCTGGTTCATCTACCACGTACGGCTGGCCGAGCAGATCGACCGCGCGTCGGTGATCGATGCGATGGCGGCCCGCGGCATATCGACGCGGCCCTACCTGCCCGCCATCCACCTGCAGCCCGAGTACCGCAGCCTGGGCATGCGAGAGGGCATGCTTCCGGTGACGGAGCGGGTCAGCCGCTCGACGCTGGCGCTGCCGTTCTTCATCCAGCTGCAGGACGAGGACGTCGACCACATCTGCGCCTCGCTGCGCGAGGTGCTCGAGACGCAGGCCTGAGATGGCGGTGCCCATGGTCTTCCTGGGGCACGGTAAGTACGCGCGGGCCGACCGCATCTTCGCGCTCGAGCCGATCGGCGAGGACCGCGGAGACGGCCGCCGCACGCGCGTCTGGGTCGAGGGCATCGACGAGCCGTTGATCGCCTCGCGCACCGAGCGCCCGATCCTGGCCGACATGGAGCAGGCACAGTTGGACGATGCCGCCATCCGCCGCAGCCGGCGCCCACAGACATCGTTGTTCGAGTGAGCACGGATGCGCAGCTGCTGACGGTGGGGTGGCTGCCGATGGAGCCCTCCCTGCTGGCACCGGGAGGCGAGCTGGCCGGCACCGTGGACGTCCCCAGCACCGTGCTGCTGCTGCGCCGTGCGGCGCGGACGGTGCTCGTCGACGCAGGGTCGGGGCCGCTGGTGGACGAGTGGCCGGGAAGCAGGGACGACCTCGCCGGCGCGCTGAGGGCCGCCGGCTGTGGCCTTGATCGGATCGACCTGGTGGTGCTGACCCACCTCGACTTCGACCACTGCGGCGGATGTCTGCTGCTGCCCGGCGTGCCGGTTGCAGCGCCGGCCGGCGCTGTGCCCTCGAGCGAGGGCAGCGAGCGCGTGGTCGCCCAACTGGTGTCGGAGGGCCGGCTGAACTGGATCTCCGACGGCGAGCAGGCGGCGGATGGCCTCACGCTGCGTTCGGCGCCCGGCCACCGTAGCGGCCACTCGCTGGTGGAGGTGGACGGGGGGCTCGTCCACCTGGCAGACCTGGTGCACCATCCGCTGCACGTGCAGCACCCGGAGTGGGACCACGCCTTCGACTCCGACGCGGGGCTGGCACGCGTCACGCGGACGGCTGTGCTCGCCGAGATGGCGGAGCGCGGCGTGCGCGTGACGGCCTCCCACATCGAGGGCTTCGGCCGGATCCAGCGCTCCGCCGCCGACGAGCTGTCGTGGCAGCCACAGTGATGCCGCCGCTCGACCTGGCCGGGGATCCGGTGGCCGCCGCGGAGCACCTGATCGGCTGGTCGCTGCTGGTGGACGGCGTGGGCGGTCCGATCGTCGAGACAGAGGCGTACCGGCACGACGATCCCGCCTCGCACGCCTTCCCGGGGTTGACCGCGCGGAACGCGGTCATGTTCGGCCCTCCCGGCCACATCTACGTGTACCTGTCCTACGGCATCCACTGGTGCATGAACATCTCGTGCGGGCCGCCCGGCGTGGGGGCGGGGGTGCTGATCCGGGCACTGGAGCCGGCGCTGGGCATCGACGTGATGCGGGATCGTCGCCGCGGCCGACCGCTGCGCGAGCTGACCAGCGGCCCCGGCCGGGTCGGCCAGGCCCTGGGCGCCGGCCCGTGGCTGGCCGGACGTCCCGCCGACCTGCGGCCGCCCGACCGCGTCCGCCAGGTGGTGGCGACCGTCCGCGTCGGCATCTCCAAGGCCGTTGAGCAGCCCTGGCGGTTCCTCGATCCGGACTCCCCGTACGTGAGCCGCCGCCCACGCCGGGCCGCGTAGAATCGCCGGATGGCCGACCTTGCCGCGCTCACCCGCCACGCCGTGAAGGTGCTGCCCGAGGGCGAGCTCGAGCGCAAGCTGGCCGAGGGCCGGCCGCTTCGGGTCAAGCTCGGCATCGACCCCACGGCGCGCGACATCCACGTCGGAAACGCGATCCCGCTGCAGCGCATGCGCGCGTTCCAGGAGCAGGGCCACACCGGGATCCTGATCATCGGCGACTACACGGCCCGGGTCGGCGATCCATCGGGCCGCTCGAAGGAGCGGCGGATACTGTCGGACGAGCAGATCGATGCGAATGCGAAGGCCTACTTCGAGCAGGCGTCACGCATCCTCGACCCCGATCGCACGGAGCTCCGGTTCAACAGCGAGTGGCTGGCGCCGCTCGATTTCGCAGACATCCTGCGGCTGACCCGGGTGATCACCGTCTCCCGCCTGCTCGAGCGCAACGACTTCGCCCAGCGGTTCGCGGCCCAGAAGCCGATCTCCGTCAGCGAGTTCCTGTACCCGCTGATGCAGGGGTACGACTCGGTGGCCGTCGGAGCTGACGTGGAGCTTGGCGGCACCGACCAGGAGTACAACCTGCTCGCCGGGCGCGACATCCAGCAGGCCTACGGCGTGCCGCCCCAGGTGGTGCTGACCACGCCGCTCATCAACGGCCCGAACGGCGTCCAGAAGATGAGCGCCTCGCTCGACAACTACATCGGCATCGCCGACCCCCCGGCCGAGATGTACGGCAAGGCGATGAGCGCCGTCGACGAGCTGATGCCGCAGTACTACGACCTGCTGCTGGACGCCGACGCGCCGCCGCCGGACGACCCCTATGCCGCCAAGCGCGAGTTCGCCCGACGGCTGGTGGAACGGTGGCACGGGCCGGAGCAGGCCGCAGACGCCGAGGCCGGGTTCGACCGTATGTTCAAGGACAAGCGAGCCACGGACGACGCGCCCGTGATCGCGCTGCCCGACGACGATCCGGTGCATGTTCCCGCGCTGCTGGCGGACAACCGCCTGGCGGCGTCGCGGGGCGAGGCGCGCCGGCTGATCGCTCAGGGCGGCGTGCGGCTGGACGGGACAGCGCTGGCGGCGGATGAGCTGGATGTTGGCCGCGACCGGCTGGCGGGATCCGAGCTGCGGGTGGGTCGGCGATACGCCCGGATCGAAGCCGCGTGAGGATCGGCCGCCGCGACGGTTCCCATTTGCGCGGCGGCGGCGGGCCGTGCATACTCCCTGGTCGGCCGCCTGGAGAGCTTCCGGGCGGTTTTTTGTGGGACTCCGGAGTTGCCCGGCGAGCGTCGGGCTGGTAGTCTTGCAGGTCGCGCCAACGGCGTGCTGGTCTTTGAAAACTCAACAGTTCAGGGGTCACCGACTCCCTGGCCTTCGGGCCCGTGGGACGGTGACCACGTCGGGTTCGTCCGGCACCCTTCGGGGTGACCGGTAACCTCGTCACGTGTCCTGCGCGGCCCTCGGGCCTCGGTGGATGCGTGGCCTTTGAGAGATGCAGTTCATCTCTCCTTCTACAGTTAGAAACCGGTCGATGAACCTCCGCCCTCGAGGTGGAGGGGAGGCCGTTTCGCAAGCTGTTCTCGGAGAGTTTGATCCTGGCTCAGGACGAACGCTGGCGGCGTGCTTAACACATGCAAGTCGAGCGGAAAGGCCCCTTCGGGGGTACTCGAGCGGCGAACGGGTGAGTAACACG
>JBJMJD010000095.1:0-42919 GCA_045806525.1 Gaiellales bacterium
AGGTGATCTCGAGCCACCCCGGCGTGACGCACAACTACCAGCGCGAGCACGACTTCAACATCTGGTTCACGGTCGGCGTCCCGCCGACGTCGCGGCTCGGCCTCGAGCGCACCGTCGAGCTGCTCGGCGAGCTGGCGGGAGTCGACGTGATCCGGCCCATGCCGGCGTTGCGCTTCTTCAAGATCGGGGTCGATCTGGACATGAAGGGTGGGCGCGACCCCGCCGCCAAGAAGGCGCGGCAGGCGCCCACCATGCCGGCGCCCCCGCCGGAGGACATCGGTGAGCGCGACATCGCCGCCGTCCGCGCCCTCCAGACCGATCTTCGGGCCGTTCCCGAGCCGTTCGCCGGCCCCGCCGCCCGCCACGGGTACACCGTGGCGGAGCTGTTCGAGGCGGCGGCCCGCTTCCAGGCGACCGGCCAGATGCGCCGCTTCGCCGCCGTGCTCTACCACCGCTCTGCCGGATTCACCTTCAACGGCATGGGCGTGTGGAAGGTGCCGGAGCAGGACGTCGAGTCGGTCGGCCAGCTGATGGCGGCGTACCGCGGCGTGTCGCACTGCTACCAGCGGCCGACGTATCCCGACTGGCCCTACAACCTGTTCTCGATGACGCACGGGCGCACCAAGCAGGAGTGTGAGGACGTGCTCGATGCGATCTCCGCCGAGACCGGGCTGACCGAGCGGATCACGCTCTACTCGACCAAGGAGTGGAAGAAGACGCGGCTCGTCTACTTCAGCCCGGACGCCGAGGAGTGGGAGCGCAGGCACGCGCCGGAGCTGCAGCCGGCCTGATGCGGATCGAGCGGGCGGGCAGCGCGGACGCCGTTGCGGCCGTGCGGCCGCTGTTCGACCACGCCCTGCGGCCAGAGGCGGTGGAGCGGTTCCTGGCCGACCCGACGCATCACCTGCTGATCGCCTACAACGGCGAGCCGGAGACGGCGGCCGGGTTCGTGAGCGGCGTCGAGATGACGCATCCCGACAAGGGCACGGAGATGTTCCTGTACGAGCTGGCCGTGGAGGAGGCGTCGCGCAACCAGGGCATCGGGCGCGCGCTGGTGAGAGAGCTGGCCGACCTGGCCCGCGAGCGCGGCTGCTACGGGATGTGGGTGCTGACCGACGACGGGAACCCTGCGGCGCTGCGCGCGTACGCGGCCGCCGGAGCTGAGCGGGAACCGGTGGCCGTGATGTTCAGCTGGACGTTCTAGGCGGATCTCACGCGGCATGGCCGGGACCCGTTCTCCACATGTGAAGCTGCCGCCCTTTCAGCTCTTGCTCGACCGCCACTCCGGGGAGCTGTTCCGATTCCTGTCGGCGTCGGTGGGGCCGGTGGATGCGGAGGACGCGTTTCAGGACACGTTCCTGTCGGCGCTGCGGGCGTATCCGAAGCTGCGGGATGCGTCCAACCTGCGCGCCTGGCTGTTTCAGATCGCGCATCGAAAGGCGCTCGACGTGCACCGTGCGCGAGGGCGGAATCCGATCCCGGTCGACCAGGTGCCGGAGCCGGCGATGATCGCGGGCGGCGAGCCGGAGCCGGCGCTGTGGCGGGCGGTTCGCCGTTTGCCGGACAAGCAACGCACGGCAGTGTTCCTGCGCTTCGCGGCCGATCTGGACTACGCCCTGATCGGCGAGGCGCTGAGCTGCAGCGAGCCGGCCGCGCGCCAGAACGTGCGCGCGGGGCTGGCGACGATCCGGAAGGGGTGGGCAGATGGATGATCGACTGAGCAGGTTCATGGATCGCGCGCAGTCGGCGGGTCTGGTGGACGTGGCGTACACGGAGACGGACTCGCCGGTCGGCCGGCTGCTGGTGGCGGTCACCGACCGCGGGCTGGTGCGGGTCAGCTTCCAGCGAGAGCGGAGCGAGGATGTGCTCGAGGAGCTGGCCGAGCGGCTATCGCCGCGAGTGCTGGAGGCGCCGCGGCGGCTGGACGAGGTGCGGCGCGAGCTCGACCAGTACTTCGTGGGTGAGCGGACGGAGTTCGAACTGCCGCTGGACTGGTCGCTGACGCCGACGCCGTTTCGGCGGAGGGTGCTCGAACGCACGGCGCAGGTGCCCTACGGGGCCACGATCAGCTATCGCGACGCCGCCGAGGCGGCCGGCAACGGGCGGGCGGTACGGGCGGCGGGCACGGCGCTCGGCGCCAATCCGATCCCGATCGTGGTCCCCTGCCACCGCGTGCTTCGCAGCGGCGGGGCGCTGGGCGGCTACGGCGGCGGCCTGGACGCAAAGCGGTTCCTGCTCGACCTGGAGTCGGGCCGGTCAACCGTCACGGGCAGGTAACGCCCAGGTCACGGGTGATAGAACGGTGCCCGGCACCCTTCTATCACCCGAGCGGCCGGGCGGGGGCCGCGACCGCTCAACCAGGCGGGTGCCCTGTCACGGGAAGGTGACGGCCGGTTCACGCCTGTTACGACGGTGCCCGGCACCCCTCTATCACCGGTGACGGTCAGAACTCGATCTCGAGACCGTCGTGAGCCACTCCCGCGCGCTCGCCGAGCCAGGCTTCCAGGTCGGCGTGGGTGCCGGTGCGGTGGCCGACGTGCGTGAACAGCGTGCGACTCGGCTTCAGCTTCGGTAGCAGCGCGAGCGTCTCGGTCATCGCCATGTGTCCGCGGCCGGGGCGGTCGCGGGTCGACCCGTCCACCACCAGCACGTCGGCGTTTCGGGCCAGCTTCGAGTCGGGCGGCTCGCCCAGGTCGGGTGCGTAGACCAGGCTGCCGTCCTCAGCGGTGGTGAACCGGAACGCGACGGTGCGCGTGGTGCTCGAGTGCGCCACGTCGAAGGCCTGCGCGACCAGCCCGTTGCCCAGCTCTAGGTGCACCCCGGGCGTCAGGTGCATGACCCGGAAGTCGATGCGCGGGAAGATCGTCCGCACGCCCCGCTCAGCCTCCTTGGTCATGTGCAAGGGCAGCCGCCCCGCCTTCGACAGCACGTGCAGTCCGAGCATGTGATCGTGGTGGTGGTGGGTCAGCAGGATCGCCTCCGGCACCACCCCCGTCCCCAGCAGCTGCTGGTAGGCGTCCGGGCCGGCGTCGACCAGGATCCGCCCGTCCACCAGCAGCGACGATCGCAGCCGCCGGTCGCGCGGGTCAGACGACGTGCACTGCTCACAATCACAGCCCAGCCGCGGTATCGGCCACGCTGCCGAGGAGCCCAGCACCAACGCCTTCAGAGCTCGCGCTCCCACTTGGCGTGGTGCTCGCGCGCCCAGTCGCGGCGCACCGTGCCCAACACCATCCCGCGCAGCGAGTGGCGGGTGGCCGGGTTCAGCACTGCCATGTAGACGTGACCGATCACGAGCGGAATGGCAATGTACATTGCTATGTCGTGCACGAGGATGGCACTGGTGCCGCGGAAGCTGGCGTCCACCTCCTGGAGGTACATCAGCGTGCCGCTGATCGTGAACACCACCATCAGCCCCGCGATCACCGCCGTGTTCAGCTTCTGACCGGCGTTGAACCGGCCCTGGGGCGGCCTTGGCCCGATCTGCCGTACCTGCCACTTCAGCCAGCGGCGGTCGTCGTCGTCGAACCGGTCGATCTGACCGACGGTGCCGCGAAGCCCGCCGGTCGAGGAGCTCACGATCAGCAGCGTGCCGAACCAGAAGGCCAGCGCCGCTCCGAGGTGGATCGACTTCCAGAGCCGGCGGTCGGCCGCCACCTGGGCCAGCGACGGCAGGTACAGGATCAACCCGGTGACCAGCATCGTCAGGAACGAGACGGCAAGCAGCCAGTGCAGCGCCTGCTCTGCGCCGCTGAACCGCCGTACGTACTCGGGCCGCTCAGTAACCATTCGACCGGCCGACCCACGCGTCCACGTCGTAGCCGCGCTGCTCCCAGAAGCCCGCCTCCAGCTTCGGCACCAGGTCGATCCGCGTCAGCCACTTGACGCCCTTGTAGCCGTACATCTCCGGGATCACCAGCCGCATCGGCGCGCCGTGCGCCTGCGTCAGCGGCTTGCTGTCCATGGCGTGCGCCAGCATCACATTCGGCATCGTTGTCTGCCGCATCGACAGCGAGTCGACGTAGGGCTGCTCCAGCGAGACGAAGTTGGCGTACTTCGCCTGCGACGTCGGCTTCGCCCGGTCCCACAGATCCTGCAGCCGCACGCCCTGCCAGTGCACGCCGCCTACCGTCCAACCGGTGACGCAGTGGAAGTCGGTCGTCTGCCGCGCCTGCGGCAGCGCCAGCACCTCGTCCCAGGAGAGCGACAGCGGGTGCTCGACGGCGCCTGTCACCTGCAGCCGGTAGCTGGCCGGGTCGAAGGTCGGCCAGGGCGGGTTGACCGAGTAGATTCGCCACCCGTCCGGCACCAGCGACCGCACCGCGTTGGGCACCACCGAACCGAGCGGCGAGGCCAGACGGGACACGCGGCCACCCACGAACAGGCCGGCGACGCCCGCGCCGACCACGCCCAGAAACACGCCTCGTCCCATCCTCACGTCATGCATGTCATCTCAGTATCGTGCTTCGTCCGGAACGTGACGGATGGATTGCCACGATTCCAACCTGGCTCACATCTCGGTCAGGTGCGTTCCGATCGCCACGGCGGCCAGGCTCAGCGCCAGCATGCTCGCCGACAGCCACAGCCGGCGCTCGCGCGACGCCGTCAGCGCGTGACCGGCGAATGCCGCAAGCACCAGCGCCCAGATCACCAGCTTCGCCGTCACCCAGCCGCGCTCGCTCTCCGGCACCTGGTGGGACGCGAGCGCAATCCCGCTTGCGAGCAGCGCCGGCAGCGTGATCACAGCCACGATCCCGAGCCGCATCCCGGCGGTGTGCGCGACGGTGCGGAACTGCTCCGCTTCCAGCTGGCGGCGCAGCACTGGGAACAGCATGAACAGCGTCAGCTGCACGCCCACCCAGGCGATCGCCGACAGCACGTGCACGAAGCGGATGGCCGTCCACACGCCCGCACGCTATCGCGGGCGCCCGGGAGTAGATTGCAGGTGTGAGCAACGACCCCCTCATGACCTTCAGCGCCCCGGTCCGCGACTGGTTCCAGCGCACGTTCGAGCAGCCCACCCGCGCCCAGCAGCTGGGCTGGCCCGCGATCGCTGCGGGCAGCCACACGCTGCTGCTGGCGCCCACCGGATCGGGAAAGACGCTGGCCGCCTTCCTGTCAGCCCTGGACGGCCTCGCCCGCGACCCCGCCGAGCGCGGCACCCGCGTCCTGTACGTCTCGCCGCTGAAGGCGCTCAACCACGACATCGAGCGCAACCTGCGCGCGCCGCTGGCCGGGATCACGTTCCCGCGCCTGCCCACCGTCGCGCTTCGCAGCGGCGACACCTCGCAGCGCGAGCGGGCCGCCATCCGGCGCGATCCGCCCGACATCCTGATCACCACCCCCGAGTCGCTGTACCTGATGCTGACGTCTGCGGCGCGCGACGTGCTGCGCACCGTCGAGACCGTGATCGTGGACGAGATCCACGCGGTCGCCGCCACCAAGCGCGGCGCCCATCTGGCGCTGTCGCTGGAGCGGCTCGAGCACCTGGCCGGGCACCCGGTGCAGCGGGTGGGGCTGTCGGCGACGCAGCGGCCGCTGGAGGAGGTGGCGCGCTTCCTGGGTGGCGACCGCGAGGTCGCGATCGTCGATGCGGGGGCGGCCAAGCAGCTCGACCTGGAGGTGGTGGTTCCGGTCGAGGACATGCGCGAGCTGGGCGGCACTCCGGTGGTTGACGGCGAGCCCCGCCAGTCGATCTGGCCGGCGGTCTACCCGGCCCTGCTGGAGCTCGTGCGGAGCCACGACTCGACGATCGTATTCGTCAACAACCGCCGCTCCGCGGAACGAGTCGCGAACCGGTTGAACGAGCTGGCCGAGGCCGAGATCGCCCGCGCCCACCACGGCTCGATCGCCCGCGAGCAGCGGCTCGAGGTGGAGGACATGCTGAAACGCGGCGACCTGCCCGCGCTGGTGGCCACCTCCTCGCTGGAGCTCGGCATCGACATGGGCGCGGTCGACCTGGTGGTGCAGATCGAGTCGCCCAAGTCGGTGGCGGCGGGCGTGCAGCGGGTGGGGCGCGCCGGGCACTCGGTCGGTCAGGCCTCGCGCGGGCGCTTCTTCCCGAAGTGGCGCGGCGACCTGCTGGAGACGGCGGTGGTGACGCGGCGCATGCGAGAGGGCGCGATCGAGCACACGCGGGTTCCGCGCCAGCCGTTGGACGTGCTGGCCCAGCAGGTGGTGGCGATGGCGGCCATGGACGAGTGGCCGATCGCCGACCTGCACGCGCTGGTGCGCCGCGCCTATCCCTACAGCGAGCTCTCGGCGCCGCAGTTCGAGGGCGTCCTGGAGATGCTGGCCGGGCGCTACCCGTCCGACGAGTTCGCCGAGCTCCGGCCGCGGATCATCTGGGACCGGACGGGCGCCAGCATCCGCGGCCGCGACAACTCCCGGCGGCTGGCGGTGATGTCGGGTGGCACCATCCCCGACCGCGGCCTCTACGGCGTGTTCCTGGCCGACTCGGGCGCGCGGGTCGGCGAGCTCGACGAGGAGATGGTCTACGAGGCCCGGCAGGGCGAGGTGTTCCAGCTGGGCGCCACCTCCTGGCGGATCGAGCAGATCACGCGCGACCGGGTGCTGGTATCGCCGGCGCCGGGCGTGCCCGGGAAGATGCCGTTCTGGAAGGGCGACGGCATCGGCCGGCCCTCCGAGCTGGGGCGGGCCGTGGGCGAGGCCACGCGCACCCGCCGCTTCGGCGAGCTGGACGAGCGGGCCGCGCGCAACCTGACCACCTACCTGGACGACCAGCGCGAGGCCACCGGTGTTGTGCCCGACGACCGCACGATCGTGATCGAGCGGTTCCGCGACGAGATCGGCGACTGGCGGGTGTGCGTGCTCTCGCCGTTCGGCGGGCGCGTGCACGCGCCCTGGGCGATGGCGATCGAGAAGCGCATGTCCGATGCGATGGGCATCGAGGTCGAGGCCACCTGGGCCGACGACGGGATCGCGATCCGGCTGCCTGACTCGGACGCCCCGCCGCCGGTCGACCTGATCGCCCTGGCGCCCGACGAGATCGAGGACCTCGTGATCGAGCAGGTCGGGACGAGCCCGCTGTTCGCCGCCCGCTTCCGCGAGAACGCGGCCCGCGCCCTCCTGCTGCCGCGCCGCCGGCCAGGTCAGCGCACGCCGCTCTGGCAGCAGCGGCTGAAGGCGCACGACCTGCAGCAGGTGGCCGTCAAGTACGCGTCGTTCCCGATCGTGCTCGAGACCTACCGCGAGGTGCTGTCCGACGTGTTCGAGCTGCCGGCGCTGCGCGAGCTGCTGGCGGGCATCGGTCGCGGCGACGTGCGGCTGGTGGAGGTGGAGTCGGCGCGGCCGTCGCCGTTCGCCGGCTCGCTGCTGTTCGACTACATCGCCACCTACATGTACGAGGGCGACACGCCGCTGGCCGAGCGCCGCGCGCAGGCGCTGATGCTCGACCGGGCGCTGCTGGCCGAGCTGCTGACTGCGGGCGACCTGCGCGAGCTGCTGGACGCCGATGCGATCGGCGAGGTCGAGTCGGAGCTGCAGCGGCGTGATGCGCTGTCGGCCGACCAGCTGCACGACCGCCTGCGCCGCACCGGCGACGTGCCGGCCGAGGGGCCGGTGGCGGCGGCGCAGCTGATCCGCGAGCGGCGCGCGGTCGAGGTGCGCATCGCCGGACGCCGGCGGCTGATCGCCGCGGAGGATGCCGGCCTCTACCGCGACGGTGCCGGGGTGTCGATCCCGCCCGGGGTGCCGGCGGCCTTCCTGGAGCCGGTGCCGGACGCGCTGAGGCGGCTGGTGATGCGGCACGCCCGCGGCCACGGGCCGTTCACGGCGGATGAGCTGCGCGAGCGGCTGGGCGTGGATGCCGCCCCGGCGCTGGCCGAGCTGGCCGCGGAGGGCGCGCTGATCGAGGGGGCGTTCCGGCCCGGCGGCAGCGGCCGCGAGTGGATCGAGCCGGAGGTGCTGCGGCGGGTGCGGCGGCGCACGCTGGCGCACCTGCGCCGCGCCGTCGAGCCGGTTGAGCCGGAGGCGCTGGCGCGGTTCCTGCCCGGCTGGCAGGGGATCGGCCGCGACATGGGCCGCGGCGAGCCGCGCCTGCGCGAGGTGATCTCGCAGCTGGGCGGCGTGGCGCTGCCGGTGGCGGCCTGGGAGCAGGACGTGCTGCCGCTGCGGGTGCCGGGCTATCAGCCGGCGCTGCTGGACGCGCTCTGCGCCGCCGGCGAGGTGGTCTGGATCGGCGCCGGTGAGGGCCGGGTGGCGCTCTACCTGCGCGACGACGCGCCGCTGCTGGCCGCCGCCGCGCCGCCCGCGGGTGATAGAGAGGTGCCGGGCACCGTCGTACCAGGCGTTGCGGATTCGTTGCAGGATCGTGGCGCCTTGTTCTTCCGCGAGCTGGTGGAGCTTTCGGGCGAGCCGGAGCGGGCCGTGCTGGCCGCGCTGTGGGAGCTGGTCTGGGCTGGCACGGTGACCAACGACGCCTGGCATCCGCTGCGATCGGGCGGCCGTATCCCGCTTCGCACCGTGCCGCCGCCGGTGCTCCGCCGTCGCGCCCGGCCCACCGCCGCGCTGCCTGCCGCCCTCGGCCGATGGTCGCTGGTGTCGCGCTTGCTCGAGCCGGCACCGGCACCGCGCGATCGCGCGCGCGCGCTGTCCGAAGCCATGCTCGACCGCCATGGCGTCGTCACCCGCGCCGCCGCTCTGGCCGAAGGATTGCCCGGCGGCTACTCCTCGGTCTACGGGGAGCTGCGGTTGATGGAGGAGGGCGGGCTCTGCCAGCGGGGTTATTTCGTCGAGGGGCTGGGCGGCGCCCAGTTCGCCCTGCCGGCCGCGGTCGAGCGGCTGCGCGACGTGCGCGACCCGGCCCAGGCAGGCGGCGCCACCGCTGTGCTAGCGGCCGTCGACCCCGCCAACCCCTACGGCGCGACCATCCCCTGGCCGGCCGCCGCCCGCAAGCTGGCCCGCGCGGCCGGCGCCTGGGTGGTGCTCGTGTCCGGGCGTCTGACGCTGTACGTCGAGCGCGGCGGCCGCGGCCTGGTGGTGGTCGACCCGGAGCTGCTCGAGCCTGCGATCGAGGCGCTGGCCTCGCTCGTGCGCGACGGCCGGGTCAAGCGGCTTGCGATCGAGCGAATCGACGGCGAGCCGGTGGCCGGTACCGACGCCGAGCGGCTGCTGGTGGCCCATGGGTTCCTCCAGGCGCCGCGCCGGGTCGTGCTGCGTGCCTGAGGGCCACTCGCTCGAGCTTGCCTCGCGGCGGTTGCGGCCGCTGGTTGGCGAGGTCGTCAGCGAGGGGCCGCTCAGTGGCGCCACCGTCGTCGGCGTCGAGGCCCGTGGCAAGCACCTGCTCGTGCACGCCGACGACGGCCGCTCGCTGCACGCCCACCTGGGCCTGCATGGCAGCGTGCGCCTGGCCGCTCCCGGCGCCGGCCGCGGCCGCCACGTGCTGCGCACCGCCGCCGGCGACGCGGTCATCCGGGGCCGGCTGGAGGTCGTCCCCGCCGCTCGGCTGCGGCTGGCGCTGGGGCCCGATCTGCTCCGCGACTTCGACGCGGCCGAGTTCATCCGGCGCGCGCGGCTGGTCGACCGGCCGGTGGGCGAGATGCTGCTCGACCAGCGGGTCGTTGCCGGTGCAGGCAACATCGTCAAGAGCGAGGCGCTGTGGGAGTGCCGGATCGACCCGTTCGCGCTCGTGTCATCGCTCGACGACGATCGCCTGGCCGAGCTGGCCGGGGTGGCCGCCCGGATGCTGCGCGACGGGGTCTCGGCCGGCGGCCGGCTGCCCGCCCGCGTCTACCGGGCCACGGGCCGGCCCTGTCCTCGCTGCGCCACGCCGATCCGAAGCGCGCCCCAGGGCGAGCAGCGGCGCACGACCTGGTGGTGTCCCGCATGCTGCTCGTGAGGCGCCGGACGCCGCACGCGCAGGTGGCCGACCGCGCCCGCGGCGTCATGCTCGGTCTCGCCGTCGGAGACGCCCTTGGCGCGGCGCTGGAGTGGGACCACCCCGAGCAGATCGTCGCTCGCTACGGCGGCCCGCTGCGCGACATGGTCGCCTCGCGGACGTGGTCGCTGGGCGAGTGGACGGACGACACCGCCATGGCGCTCAAGCTCGCCGAGAGCATGGCGGACCGCGGCGTCTATGACGAGGATGACGTGCTCGCCCGCTACCTGGTGTGGGCGCGCTCCTCGCCCAAGGACATCGGCGCCACCGTCAGCCACGCGCTGGCCCGGGCAAGCACGCCCGCCGCCGCGCGCGCCGCAGCCGCCGACTACCACACCCGCTCGGGCGGCCACAGCGCCGGCAACGGCTCGCTGATGCGCACCGCGCCGATCGCGATCCGCTACCGCGGCGACAGCGGCGCGATCGAGCGCATCTCGCGGCTCGACTCGTCGCTGACCCACCACGACGAGCTGGCGGCCGACGCCTGTGCGCTGTTCAACCTGACCGTCGCGGCGCTGCTGCAGGACCGCCGGCCGCCCTCGTCCAGCTCGCGGGTCGGTCAGGCAGCGGCGGCTGCGGTGACGCTGACGGCAGGCGACCTGCTCGATCCCGTGCAGCGGCAGATCGGGTACGTGATGACGGCCCTGCAGGTGGCGTTCTGGGCGGCGATGACGGCGCCCAGCTTCGAGCAGGCGGTGGTTGGTGCGGCCAACCTGGGCGGCGACGCCGACACCAACGCCGCCATCACGGGGGCGCTGGCAGGCGCTCGCTTCGGCGCCGAGGCGATCCCCGAGCGGTGGCTGGAGCCGCTGCACGACCGCGAGCACATCTCGGGGCTTGCCACCCGGCTGCTTCGAGACTAGCTCGCGGGGTATCCTGGGCCCGATGCCGCACGCCCCCGACCGGAACCTGGCCCTCGAGCTCGTGCGCGTGACCGAGGCAGCAGCGCTGGCGGCGTCGCGCTGGGTCGGTGCCGGCGACAAGATCGCCGCCGACCAGGCGGCGGTCGACGCCATGCGCCACATGCTGGCCACCGTGGAGATGGACGGCGTCGTCGTGATCGGCGAGGGCGAGAAGGATGAGGCGCCGATGCTGTTCAACGGCGAGCGGATCGGTGCCGGCACGGGCGTCGAGGTGGACGTGGCGGTCGATCCGCTGGAGGGCACCGAGCTGTGCGCGCGCGGGCAGCCAAACGCCCTGGCCGTCGTGGCGGCGTCGGAGCAGGGCACCATGTTCGACCCCGGCCCCTGCGTCTACATGGAGAAGCTCGCCTGCGGCCCCGAGGTCGACGACGAGCTCGACCTGAACGCGCCGATCGAGGAGACGCTGGAATCCGTCGCCCGGGCCAAGCGGGTGCGCCCGCGCGACCTGATGGTCGTGATCCTCGACCGGCCCCGCCACGACGAGATGGTGAAGCGGATCCGCGCCGTCGGCACCCGCATCCGCTTCATCCCGCACGGCGACGTGTCCGGCGCGCTAATGGCCGCCAGCCCCGACACCGGCATTGACCTGCTGTGGGGCATCGGCGGGACGCCGGAGGGCGTGCTCTCGGCCGCCGCCTTCAAGTGCCTGGGCGGTCAGTTCCAGGGCAAGCTGTGGCCACGCGACGACGCTGAGCGCCGGGCCGCGATCGACGCCGGCTACGACCTCGACCGTGTGCTGCTGCTGGACGATCTCGTCCGTGGGGACAACACGTTCTTCGCGGCCACCGGTGTCACCGACGGCGACCTGCTGCGCGGCGTCCGCTACCAGCACGGCGGTGCCCGCACGCACTCGCTCGTGATGCGCTCCAAGTCGGGCACGGTGCGCACGCTGCAGGCCACACACAGCATGGAGAAGCTGGGCGAGCTGGCCGGCACCCGCTACGACTGACCGCTGCTCAGACGCCGTGTGGGCGACTTCGATTCCCTCACGTCCCCGCCATCGGTAGAATGGCCGGCATCCAGTCGCAGAAGGAGCGCCCGTGCGAGATTACACGCCTGAGTACGAGTCATTCCAGGACGACGCGCTGGCCGTGCTCAGCGGCGCCGCCGTGACCGTCGCGGTCACCGGCTTCTGGTGGAAGCCCGTGTACGCGGGGCCGATCGCCCTCGCCATCGCCGTGATGGCGTACTTCCTGACGCCTCGGGCGCGCGGTGGCACGATCATCGCCGTCGCCGTGATCACGCTGGTCGCCATGCTCGGCCGCTGGATCGCGAACTACCCGGTGGTCTAGCTGCCCTCGCCGGGCGGCAGGATCGCCAGGCCGTTGGTGATAGCGCGGACGCCGCCGCGGTGGAACACCAGGTCGACGCTGTGCTCGGTCTTGTAGCGGCCCCAGAACATCAGGCGCGCGTAGCTCCTGGCGGTCATCCTGCGCGGCGGCACCAGCTCGGCGGCGAACACCAGGTCCGCGCCGCGCACCTCGAAGTCGACCCCCTCCTGCTGCGGCACGCCGTTGACGAACACCTGGAAGGGGCGTTCTGCATTCGCCGGCAGAGGAACTCGTGAACCGTTCATGCAACGTCCCGCGGTTGGGGTGCGCGAAGGATCAGGGGCTATCTTGATACCGTTCGGCCATGGTGGCAAGCCCCGATCCGTTCTCCGCACGCGACACGCTGGTGACCGGGGAGCAGTTCTACCGGATCGACGCGCTCGGCGACCCGTTGCGCCTGCCCTACACGATCTGCGTGCTGCTCGAGAACCTGCTGCGCCGGGCCGGATCGGAGCATGTCACCGAGGCTGACGTGCGTTCGCTGGCGTCGTGGCCGGACGCGGCCGCGGGCTCGAACCTGGCGTTCATGCCGGCCCGGGTGATCATGCAGGATCTGACCGGCGTACCGGCCGTCGTCGACCTGGCCGCGATGCGCGCCGCGGTGGCGCGGGCCGGCGGCGACCCTGCGCGCGTGGACCCGCTGGTGCCGGTCGACCTGGTCGTCGACCACTCGGTGCAGGTGGACGCGTTCGGCTCCGACCGGGCCTACGCGCGCAACATCGAGCGCGAGTTCGAACGCAACGGCGAGCGCTACGCGCTGCTGCGCTGGGCGCAGGGCGCCTTCCGCAACTTCCGGGTGGTGCCGCCCGGAATGGGCATCGTGCACCAGGTCAACCTCGAGTACCTGGGCCGCGTGGTGCAGGTGCGAGACGGCGTGGCCATGCCCGACTCGCTGGTCGGCACCGACTCGCACACCACCATGATCAACGCGCTGGGCGTGCTGGGATGGGGCGTCGGCGGAATCGAGGCGGAGGCCGTCATGCTGGGGCAGCCGCTGTACATGCTGTCGCCGGTGGTACTGGGCGTGCGCATGTCGGGACAGCTGGGCGCGGGGGTCACCGCCACCGACCTGGTGCTGACCCTGACCGAGCGGCTGCGCGGACACGGCGTGGTCGGTAAGTTCGTCGAGTTCTTCGGGCCGGGCGTGCCCGCCTTGACCGTGGCCGACCGCGCGACCATCTCCAACATGTCGCCGGAGTTCGGTTCCACCGCCGCCATGTTCCCGGTCGACCACCGCACGATCGGCTACCTGCGCGACACCGGCCGCGACGCCGACCTGCTGCAGCTGGTGGAGCGCTACTGCAGGGAGCAGGGGCTCTACCGCACCGGCGAGGAGGACGCCCCCGTGTTCTCCGAGACGATCGACTTCGACCTGACCCAGGTCGAGCCGAGCCTCGCCGGCCCGCGCCGGCCGCAGGACCGAGTGTCGCTGCGGAACGTGCCGGAGAGCTTCTCCGACTCGTTTGCTGTCGCGCATGGCAACGGTGCCGAACTGGGCGACGGGTCGGTCGCGATCGCCGCGATCACGAGCTGCACGAACACGTCCAATCCCTCGCTGATGGTCGCGGCCGGGCTGCTGGCGAAGAAGGCGGTCGAGCGCGGGATGGAGACGCGACCCTGGGTCAAGACCAGCCTGGCGCCGGGCTCGCGCGTGGTGGTCGACTACCTCGACCGGGCCGGGCTGACCCAGTACCTGGACGCGCTGCGCTTCAACCTGGTCGGCTTCGGCTGCACCACCTGCATCGGCAACTCCGGCCCGCTGCCGGATGAGGTCAGCGAGCAGATCTCGCGCAACGACCTGTCGGTCGCCGCGGTGCTCTCGGGCAACCGCAATTTCGAGGCTCGCATCCACCCGCAGGTGCGGGCCAACTACCTGGCCTCGCCGCCGCTGGTGGTCGCGTACGCGCTGGCCGGCAGCGTCAACACCGACCTCACCAGCCAGCCGGTCGGCAGCGACCGCGACGGCAACCCGGTGATGCTCGACGAGCTGTGGCCGACCGCTGCCGAGGTCGAACAGGCAGTGGCCGGTGCCGTCGCAGCCGAGCTCTACACCGGCCAGTACGGCCGCATCTTCGACGGCGACGAGCGCTGGCGGGAGCTGCCGGTCCCCACCGGCGTGCTGTTCCAGTGGGATCCCGACTCGACCTATGTGCGGGAGGCGACCTTCTTCGAACGCCCCGCCGACCTGTCCGACATCCTGGACGCGCGCGTGCTGGCGATCCTGGGCGACTCGGTCACGACCGATCACATCTCGCCGGCCGGATCGATCGCGTCGTCCACACCAGCCGGCCGCTACCTGGTCGAGCACGGCGTCGAGCCGCGCGAGTTCAACAGCTACGGCGCGCGGCGCGGCAACCACGAGGTGATGGTGCGCGGCACGTTCGCGAACATCCGGCTGCGAAACCACATCGTCGAGGGCGTCGAGGGCGGGTTCACCCGGCACTTGCCCGACGGCGAGCAGACGTCGATCTACGACGCGTCGATGCGCTACCAGGCCGACGGCGTGCCGCTGGTGGTGATCGCCGGCAAGGAGTACGGGTCGGGCAGCTCGCGCGACTGGGCGGCCAAGGGCACCGCGCTGCTGGGCGTGCGGGCCGTGATCGCCCAGAGCTATGAGCGCATCCACCGCACCAACCTGGTGGCGCTGGGCGTGATCCCGCTCCAGTTTCTGGAGGGCGAATCGGCCGAGTCGCTGGGCATAACCGGCACCGAGACGTTCACGATCCGCGGCCTGGGCGAGCTGGAGGTGGGCAGCGAGGCGACCGTCGAGCTGGACGGCGGCGCCCGCAGCTTCCGGACGCTGGCGCGGCTCGACGCTCAGGCCGACGTGACGGTCTACCGGGCGGGCGGGCTGCTGCAGATGATGATGGCCGAGCTGGCCGCCGGGTAGTGCGGCGGCGCGGATTCACCCGTTCGGGGGACTGACCGGGCGCGGCGGCGGCCGGATGGTGGAGGCATGACTCGAACGCTCCGCATCACCGCAACCCTCTTCGCCGCCCTGCTGCTGACGACCGGCACCCAGGTGGCCTCCGCCTCGCAGCGTCTGGCGGCCGGGACGCTCGTCCCCAACGTCACGCCCACCGCCACGCTGACCGTCTCGCCTACGCAGACAACGGCGCCGGTCGGCGCCTCGATCGACCTGTCCGGCCACCTCACCTTGTCCGACGGCGCCAGCCTCACCGGCCACACCGTGCACCTGCTGGAGACGGCACCTGGCGGCGTCGAGAGCGATATCGGGACAGCCAGCACCAACGTCTTCGGCGCCTTCTACTTCGCGGTGCCGAACACGCTCACCCCGGCCGGCCACTGGAGCTTCCGAGCGACCTTCGACGGTGAGTCGACGTACCTGCCGGTCGACGCCACGAGCGGCGTCGACGTCGGCAACCCCGCGCCCTCGCTGACGCTCGGCGCCAGCGCCGGCACGATACTGGTCGGCGGCCACGTCACGGTGACCGCAACGCTGGGCGCCTGGCACTCGAACGACCAGGTGTCGATCTACGCCACCACCGGCGGCGGTGTTCCGCAGCTCGTGGCCAGCGGCGGGGTCAACTCCAGCGGCATCTTCGCCGTCAGCCTGACGCCGACCCACAACACCGTCTACAGCGCCAGCTGGGCGGGCGACGACACCTACCTGCCGGCGACCAGCGCGTCGAAGCAGGTCTCCGTTCGCGCCAAGCTGACGATCGTGCAGTCGGGCTACTACCGCAGCTCCCGCGGCGTGCGGCTCTACCACTACCACGCCAGCTGCTGGACGCGTGGGACGCACTGCCCGCGCTTCACCGCGGGGCTGCTGCCGAGCATGGCCGGCAAGGGCATCCTGTTCACCCTCCAGCGGCGCAGCTCCGGCCACTGGCGGACGGTGACGACCGGCACCATCGGCACCAACGCGAACGGCCTGGCGGCCGCCATCTACAAGTACCGCGGCACCGTGCTGATCGGCAAGGCCATGCGCGTCAAGGCCGGCTGGGCCGGTGACTCCGGCAACCTCGGCGGCCAGTCCAAGTGGACGTCGTTCCGGCTCACCAGCTGAGGTAGGGCAGCCCGGCGCCCAGGCGGTAGTCTGCGGGCGTGAGCCTGCTCGCCGACCTGGGCCGCGCCGTCGGCGCCGACCACCTGATCACCGACCCGGTCGCGCTGCGCACGTACCAGTCCGACGGGCTCACCGGCTACCGCGCCCAGCCGCTGGCGGTGGCGCTGCCGGGCAGCACGTCCGAGGTGATGGCCGCGGTCTCGGCCTGCGAACGCCACGGCGTGCCGTTCGTGGCCCGCGGCGCCGGCACCGGGCTTTCGGGCGGGTCGGTGCCGGTGGCGGAGGGAATCGTGATCGCCCTCTCGCGGATGCGCGCCATCCTCGACGTGGACGTGCCCAACCGCCGCGTGCGGCTGCAGCCCGGAGTCACCAACCTGGAGGTGACGCAGGCGGTGGCGCCACACGGGCTCTACTACGCGCCGGATCCATCCAGCCAACAGGTCTGCACGATCGGCGGCAACGTGGCCGAGAACTCGGGCGGCGCGCACTGCCTCAAGTACGGGTTCACGACCAACCACGTGCTGGAGGCGGACGTGGTGCTGGCCGGCGGTGAGCTGGTGCGGCTGAGCGATCACGACGGCCTGGACCTGCTGGGGGCTGTGGTCGGCTCGGAGGGCACGCTGGGTGTGGTCACCGAGGTGGTGGTGCGGGTGCTGCCGCGGCCGCAGCGGGTGGAGACGCTGCTGGCCGCGTTCGCGGACACCGACGAGGCGGGTGAGGCGGTGTCGGCGATCATCGCGGCGGGCATCATCCCCGCGGCGATCGAGATGATGGACGCGCTCACGATCGCGGCCGCCGAGGCAGCGGTGCACGCGGGGCTTCCGCTGGACGCGGGAGCGGTGCTGCTCGTGGAGCTGGACGGGCCGGCGCTGGAGGTCGAGCAGGTGCTGGCCGAGACGGTGCGGCTGTGCCAGGCCGCCGGCGCGCGCGACGTCCGCCAGGCCGGCGATGAGTCCGAGCGCGCGGGCTTCTGGCGGGGGCGCAAGGCGGCGTTCGCGGCGATGGGCCGTATCAGCCCTCACTACTACGTGCAGGACGGCGTGGTGCCGCGGACGCGGCTGCCCGACACGCTGCGAAAGATCGAGCAGCTGTCGGAGCAGTACGGGCTCCGGGTCGGAAACGTGTTCCACGCCGGGGACGGCAACCTGCATCCGCTGGTGCTGTACGACGCGTCCGTGGAGGGCGAGCCCGCGCTGGCGGAGCAGCTGGCCTCCGAGATCCTGAACGCGTGCGTGGAGGCGGGCGGGTCGCTCACTGGCGAGCACGGGATCGGGCTGGACAAGGCCCGGCACATGGGCAAGATGTTCTCGGAGGCCGACCTCGACGCGATGAACCGGCTGCGCTGCGGGTTCGATCCGGACGGGCGCTGCAACCCGGGCAAGGTGTTCCCGACGCCGCGGCTGTGCGGCGAGGTGCCCGGCCACTACCGCGAGCACCCGCTGGAGCGGGAGGGGGTGGCGGAGCGGTGGTGATCGAGCACGAGGCGGGAGACCTGACGTGCACGGTAGAGGCGCAGACGCCGATGGCGGAACTGCAGGCGGCGCTGGCCCGCGCCGGCCAGATGCTGGCGCTGGATCCGCCCGGCGATGAGCGGCTGACGGTGGGGGACGTGTTCGACCGGGGCCTGTTCGGGCCGCGTGCGCACCACTACGGGCGGCCGCGCGACCTGATCCTGGGGATCCGTGCGCGGCTGCCGGGCGGAGCGGAGATCCGCGGCGGGGGCAAGGTGGTCAAGAACGTGGCCGGATACGACCTGCCCAAGCTGTTCACCGGGGCGGAGGGCCGCCTGGGCCGGCTGCTGGAGCTGACCCTGCGGCTGCACCCGTTGCCGGCGCGGACGTGCACGCTGGTGACGGCGACGCAGGATGCGGCGGTGTTCGAGCCGCTGGCGCCGGCCTGCATCGACTACCGCTGGGCGCAGGAGCGGCTGCTGGTGCGGTTCGAGGGACCGGTGGCCGACCGGCTGGCCGAGGAAGCGATGGGGCTCGCAGGCGGGGAACTGGTGGAGCAGGACGAGCAGCTGTGGGATCAGCAGCGGGGGCTGCAGGCGGGGCTGCAGCTGCACCGCTGCCTGCCGGCGGACTGCCCGCAAAGGGTGGCCGAGCTGCGGGATGCCGGAGCGAGCGCTGTGGTCGGGCGCTGGGCGCGGGGCTGGCTGTTCGCCGACCTGCCGGCGCCCGAGCGGGAGCTGAGCTCGCTCGAGCAGCGCGTGATCGCGAGGTTGGCGGCGTGAGCGCGTCCACCCGCGAGCTGCTGGACGCGTGCGTGCACTGCGGGTTCTGTCTGCCGGCCTGTCCCACGTATTCGCTGTGGGGCGAGGAGATGGACTCGCCGCGCGGGCGCATTCAGCTGATCGGGATGGTCGAGAGCGGGGAGGTGGAGCTGGACGCGAGCGTCGCGCTGCACCTCGACCGCTGCCTGGGCTGCCTTGCGTGCGTGCCGGCATGCCCCAGCGGGGTGCGGTATGACCAGCTGATCGAACGGGCGCGGGCGCAGCGGCGGGAGCGGGCACCGCGGTCGCTGCGGTCGCGGGTGGTGGAAGCGGCGCTGTTTGCGGTGGTGCCGCGGCCGCGGCTGCTGCGGGCGCTGTCGTGGCCGTTGGCGCTCGGGCTGCGCCCGGCGGTGCTGGTGCCGCGGGTGTCGGCGCGGGAGCTGCGGGCGGCGCCGCCGCAGCGGACAGCGGCGGTGGGCGAGCGGCGGATGTCGGTGGCGCTGCTGAGCGGGTGCGCGCAGCGGGTCTACTTCGGGCGCGTGAACCAGGCGTCGGTGCGCGCGCTGGCGGCACGCGGGTGCGACGTCGCGGTGCCGGCCGGGCAGGGCTGCTGCGGTGCGCTGCACCTGCACGGGGGGCGCGAGCGCGATGCGCGCAGGCGGGCCGAGGCGACGATCGATGCGCTGTCGGACTACGACCGGGTGGTGGTGACGGCGGCGGGATGCGGGTCGGCGATGAAGGGCTACGGCGAGCTGCTGGAGACCGACCGGGCGCGCGAGTTCGCAGAGCGGGTGTGCGACGTCACGGAGCTGCTGGCCGAGCTGCCCGCGCCGGCGGCGCCGTCGCTGCCGGGAGCGCCCCCGCGCCGGGTGGTCTACCAGGATGCCTGCCACCTGCTGCACGGCCAGGGCGTCTCTGAGCAGCCGCGGCAGCTGCTGCGATCGGTGCCCGGGGTGGAGCTGGTCGAGATCGAGGATGCCGGCATGTGCTGCGGATCGGCGGGCACGTACAACCTGCTGCAGCCGCAGGCCGCGAGCGAGCTGGGCGAGCGCAAGGCGCGATCGATCCTGGCGGCCCGGCCCGACCTGATCGCGACGGCCAACCCCGGCTGCGCCCTGCAGCTGGCGGCCTCGCTGCGGCGGCTGGGCCGCGCCGATCTGCCGATCGTGCACCCGGTCGAGCTGCTCGTCTGAACACCTAGTGCTTGCGGGTCAGATACACGTTCGTGACGAAGGGCAGTTCCAGCGGTGCGTCGCCGGCGTGCTTGTGCACGATCTGTGACAGGTCGCGGCCGAGCAGCTGGCGGTCGGTCTCCGGCAGCGCCGCGACGAAACTCCAAGACAGCACCAGCTGGACGATCTGCTCGGCGTCAACGGTGATCGGGTGCGAGAACTCGCGGTGCTCGAGCGGCGTGAACAGGTCATTGGCCGCGAACGCCTCCTGCCAGCGCAGCGTGTGCGGCCGGTTCTCGGGCCGCACGTCCGGCGCCGGCACCTCGCGCAGGCGCGCCTCGAACTGGTCGGCCCAGGGAGCCCGGTCGTGCCAGCTGACGTGGTGCCACAACAGGGCCAGACCGCCGGCCGGCCGCAGCACCCGGTGGATCTCCGGCAGCGCGCGGGCACCGTCGAACCAGTGGAACGCCTCGCCCACGAACACCGCGTCGACCGACCCGTTGCCCATCGGGATCTGCTCGGCCGTGCCGTCCAGCAGCGTCGCGTCCGGCGCCCGCGCCGCCAGCACCCGTCGCATCCCGGGCAGCGGCTCGACCGCGATCAGCAGGCCCGCACGCGGCGCCAGCGCCCGCGAAAGCTTGCCGGTGCCGGCCGCCAGGTCGAGCACCACCGAGCGGCCATCCAGCCCAAGCTCCCGGAAGGCCCAGTCGAGCGGTTCATCCTCGTAGCCGGGCCGGGCGCGGTCGTAGCTGTCGGCAGCGCCGGCAAACGCCTCCGCCAGCGGGTCGAGCCGTCTGCGCTCGCTGCCCATCGCGGCGCGCGCGGCTACTCGTAATACCCGAGGCCGAACGCGATCGTGGCGAACGACACCGCGACCAGCAGGCCGATCCACTGGCCAGGCACGCCGTGGTAGCCCGGGCCGGCCAGTACGGCGAGCGTGGCGACCACGATCCCGCCGCTGATCAACCACATGAAAAACCGCCCTGCGCTCATTCGGCTCGTGAATCTACCAGACCGACCCGCTCTACAGGTCTGCGTAGCGGCGCCCTCCGAAGCGCCCCGCCAGCGTGTCGTCCTGACCGTCGGCCGTGTCCGCCACCACCTGGATGGCCGCCTCCAGCTCCGGCCGGTCGAGGTCGTCGCCCAGGATCACGTGCTCGAACCACACCTCGCGACGGGCCGGCTGGTACGAGTAGCACCCGAACGGCGACTCGCCTGCCAGCCGCATCAGCTCCAGTGCCAGGTCATCGCTCAGGTCGATGTCCGACAGCACCGGCGATGACGCCCGCACCGCCGTCGAGTCGTCCAGCACCGGCAGCACGTCGACGAACACCCGAGCGCTGCCGAACCCTCCGTGGTAGCCCCAGTCGGGGTCATGGTCGAAGCCGCCGAACCGCTCGTCCAGGAACTGCTTCACGCGGTGGTCCGTGATCACCACGTGGGCCGCCGCGTCGCGCAGCAGCGCTGCCGGAGTCTTGGGCGCCGCCGGCGTCGGGGTTGCCTCACGAAGCAACGCCTCCAGCCGGCGCGCGAAGGCGTCTGCGGCCCAGGCAACCGCCCACACCGAGGCCTGCACCTCGACCGCCGCCATCGTGGTGCCCGCCAGGATCGCGTGCTCCACGTGCACGTGCCCGTCCGCGTGCGTGAACCGGCCCAGCACCAGCTCCGCGTTCTCGATCAGCAGCGTGCGTGCCAGCCGCCCGTCCAGCGCCGGGTGCTCGATCGACGGCGCCGCCACCTCGACGTAGGGCTCACCGCCGCCCCTCGTGTGCACGTCGACGGTCACCTCGGCGCCGCCGATCTCGATCTCGCCGCGCCAGGTGTGCCCGCCCGGGTCGTGACCCGTGAACGAGCGCGCCAGGGCGCGGCGTACCTCGATCTCATTGACCTCGATCAGGTGATCCTCCACCGCCTAACAGTAGAGCTATGTGGCCGTCGCCGGGGTGACCTCGGTCGTGCAGTGCGAGCAGCGCCGCGCGGCCGCCGGGATGATGCTCAGGCACTCCGGGCACTCGCGCTCGCTCGGTGCCCCCGGCTCCGGGGCGCGCATCGCGGCCAGCGTGTTCAGCGGCTTTACCACGAAGAAGAACACCGCCGCGGCGACCGACACGAACGTGATCAGCGCGTTCAGGAAGTCGCCGTACAGGAAGGTGCTGCCGTTGATGTGGAACGTCAGGCCCGAGAAGTCCGGCTTCCCGAAGATGGCGGCGACGATCGGCGTCAGGATGTCGGCGACGAACGCGTTCACCAGCGCCACGAACGCGGTGCCGACGACGATCGCCACGGCCAGGTCGACGATGTTGCCACGAAACAGGAACTCTTTGAACTCGCGCAGCACGGCCCCTCCTCGGATCGGTTGCGACCCGATGCTAGGCCGGTCCGGCCGATTCGACAACGCCGCCGCCGCCCCTCACGAACGGCCGCAGCACCCGCCATGCCGACGACGGGCCGCGCCTGATCGCGCCGGTCAGCAGCGGCACCGATAGGATGTCGCCGCGCAGGATTGGCGTGGCCATCTCGGCAGGCAGCCGTCCCAGCGTCTCCACCGCCCGGTCCCAGTCGGCGTCGTCCATGCCGGCAACGTACCGGTTCGCGCGCATCGCCAGCCCCCATGAGCGCCCGCGCGTACGCCGCCCGGCCCGCTCCCAGGCCCGCAGCCGCTCCCGCGGCACCACGCCCGGCGTGCCCAGCGCCGCGATCGCCACCGGCGCCGCCCGCCGCGCCGCCACGATCACGTGGCGGATGCCCTCGCCCAGCAGCGGATTCGAGTGGCCGCCCGAGTCGCCGACCACCATCAGCCCGTCGCCGGTCAGCCGCTGCGGCGCCTCCTGGCTGGGGATGCGCCCGCTGTGCAGCTCCAGGAGCTCCGCGCCCGCCAGCCGTTCGGCCAGCGCCCGCTCGACCGCCGCGTACAGCTCGCGCGGGTTGAGGTCGGTGTCCGGCTGGATCAGGCCCACGCCGACGCGCACCCGCGTGCCCCCACGCGGGAACGCCCACGCGTACCCGGATGGCGCCAGCCCGCCCACCAGGATCACCGCCTCGTCCTGCCCGAACGCCGGCGCAGACAGCTCCTGCTCATAGCCGACGCCGACCCGCCGGAACCCCGCGTGCACCCGCGATTGGCGAGCCAGCAGTGCGTTGCTGCCGGTCGCGTCGACAGCCAACCGGCAGCGCACGTGCCGCGACTCGCCGCCGTGCCGGAGCGTGAGCGCTCCCGTCCGCTCCAGCCGGGCCAGCGTCCCGTTCTCAATGGTCGCGCCGGCCGCCGCGGCGAGCCCCGCCAGATGCCGCCAGGTTGCAGTCACGTCCAGCGAGCAGCCGACCGGCCGGCCCCAGTCGATCGTGCAGCGGCTGTGCTGCGACTCGAATGACAGGCGCGAGATCGGGTGCCACAGCCGGTCGGGCAGGTCCAGCGCTCGCAGGTCGTCCGGCCACGATCCCCCGGACGTCCTCACCGGCAGGCCGATCTCCGCGTTTCGCTCGCACACCAGCACCGCCAGGCCGGCCTCGGCCAGCGGTGCTGCCATCGCCAGCCCGGCGGGCCCTCCGCCCGCGATCACGACGTCGTATGCCTCCATCGGCCCAGAGTAGTCACCCGGCGCCGGGTAAGCTGCCGGGCGTGAGATCGAAGGAGCTCGACCGATTGCTCGAGGTGGCCGACGAGCTGGTGGATGCGCGCGCAGCGCTGGCCCGCATGGAGTCGCTGCAGCACGAGATCGCGCACGAGTCGGCGATCGCCGCGGCCGCGCCGGAGGTGGCCGCCGTCGTCGCGGCGCGACGGCCGCCGATCGAGCATCTGGCCCGCGAGCTGGAGCAACAGTGGGTCGCCCAGGGCCCGCTGGTCTCGATCTGGCAGCGGGCGGTGGAGCTGTCGCAGCTGGCCGAGGCTTCGGGCGCCGATCCCGCCTACTACCGGCCCGACATCGACCGCGCCCGCCAGCAGGTCGAGTCGGCGCGGCTGGAGACCCGCGACGTGCTCGACCGGCTCTGTACGCAGCGCGAGGCGCTGGCCGACGCGATCCTGGCCGCACCGTTCCCGCTGCCGACTCCGCCGCCCGTGCGCGACGACGGCCGCCCAGAGGCGGGCCGGCGTGACGCGCTGGACATGCTCGACCTGGCCGACGAGGCGATCGCCCTGGCCGAGCACGAGCGCCACCGTGCCCGCCAGCGCATCTCCGAAGCCTCGGCCGAGGCCGCCGAGCTGGGCGACCCGGCAGAGCTCGCGGCCCGCGTATCCGAGCTCGAGCAGCGGCTGCCGGACGTCGTCGAGCTGCCCACCTCGGCGCAGCCGTCGACGGGGATGCGGCTGCAGCGCGCCGGCGTCCGCACCACCGTCGCGACCAACGCGTGAGCGATGGCGTACGGGCCGTCGATGCCGGCCTGCTGGAGCCGGCGCTGGCGCTCGCCCATGACGAGACGCTCGGGCGCGACCCCGGCGGTGCCATGCTGCTCTTGTGGCGCACCCGGCCGGCGGTCGTGATCGGCCGCTTCCAACGCGCAGACTGGGAGGTGGACGCGGCCGCATGCGCCGCCCGTGAGGTGGGGGTGTGGCGGCGCTTCACGGGTGGCGGCGCGGTCTACCTCGACCAGGGCACACTCTGCATCGGGCTCGCGGCACCGTCCGGCCACCCCTGGTCACGGCTGGACGTGCCACGGATGTACGCGCCGCTGCTCGACGGCATCCTCCGTGCGTGCCGGGCGCAGGGGGTTGACGCCGAGCGAGACGAGCGCACCGTGCGGGTGGCTGGCCGCAAGGTCACCGGCATCGCCGCACACCACGGTCGCGGCGGCGTGCTGGTGCACGGCACGCTCCTGATCGACGCCGACCTGGAGTCGCTGCGGGCCTGCCTGGCCGGGCCCCGCGGCGGTGACCTGGGTGGTGCACCGCGACCGGCGCCGAGCCGCCCCGACCACGTCGCAAACGTCGGCGGGGACGGCTGGGAGGCTGCGCTGATCGACGCCTTCCACGCGCGGCCGGAGCCGCTCGGTGACGAGCGTGCGGAGCGCGCAGCGGCGCTCGCTGTCCAGAAATACCACGACCCGGCGTGGCACGCCGGGTCGTGGATGGAGCTGACTTCGCCCGAGGTACGGGCGCTGCTGCCGTCCGCTAGATCAGCGGGATCAGCTGGTTCAGCAAGTTCGTGATCGACGAGGTGAGCAGCGCGAGCGTGGCGACGATGGAGATCGTGATCACGGTCAGAACGACCGCGTACTCCGCCATGGTCTGCCCGCGTTCCTCGTGAGCCACTGCCTCTGGGTGGTTCATGGTCTGGTCTCCTCCAAGCTTGCGTTCGGAGACGCCACCCGCGATGAAAACCAAGGAGTAGCGAACTGAATCGGGCAGACGCCTCCCGCTATATATCGTCCGGAAGGGTGCCTTCGGGCTATCCCCCTATGGGGGATCTACCGCTGCCCCAATCGTCCGTGAAAGGGTTTCGGCGCGTGGCTATGCGAGGCCCTGGCGGGCTTCGCTGACCAGCGTGACCGCCTCGGGGAACAGCAGCCGGATCGCGTCTCGTACCTGCGTCGCCTGCTGGTCAGGGTCGCCGCTCAGCTCCAGCCGGCCGATCGCGGCCACGGTCATGCCGACCGCCAGGTTGATCGCCTGATCCGCGAACGCCACCTTTTGCTGCTGCTGGGCCTGCTCCATGAAGCCGGCCAGCTGCCGCTGGATCTCCTCGGGGTCGCCACCGCCGAACATGGGAAACGGGAAGTCGCTCATTCCCGGGACGATACCGCGTAGACGCCGTCCAGCACCGTGTCGGGATCCGGCAGCGGGCTGGCCTCGGCGTCGGCAACCGCCTTCTCGATGGTGGCGCGCACCTCGGCCTCGATCGCGGCCTGCTCGTCGTCGGACAGCTGCTGATTCACCTGCAGCCACGCCCGGTACCGTTCGACCGGGTCGCGCGCCGTGAACTCCTCGACCAGGCTCCGGGGTACGTACGCGGCGTCATCGTGGACCGCGTGGCCCTCCATCCGCAGCGTGATCAGCTCCAGCAGCGTGGGGCCGTCGCCGGCGCGCGCCTTCTCGATGGCGCGGGCCGCCTCGCGATAGACGGTCAGCACGTCGGTGCCGTCGACGACGATGCCCTCGAAGCCGTAGGCCGGCCCGCGGTCGGCGAGGTGCTCGCAGGCGAACGACAGCGAGTTGGGCGTCGAGTAGGCGTACTGGTTGTTGTCGATGATGTAAACGATCGGCAGTCTCCGCACGCCGGCCAGGTTCATCGACTCGTGCATGTCTCCGCGGGCGGCGGCGCCGTCCCCGCACCAGCCGACCGCAACCCGCGGCTCGCGGCGCAGCTGGAAGGCCAGCGCCATGCCGGTGATGACGGGGATCATGGCCGGCAGGTGGCTGACGCCGGCCAGCAGGCCCACCCCGGCCGAGAAGTCGTTGGTGCGCAGGTTCGAGTCGCGACCCCCGGTGGCGCCGCCGGAGCGGCCCATGTACTGGCAGAACAGCGCGGCCGGGTCGACGCCGCGGACGACGTGCACGCCCATGTTGCGGTGCAGCGGCGACGCCACGTCATCCTCTCCCATCGCGCTGGCGACACCCACCGACGCCGCCTCGTTGCCGCGGCCCGTGTAGTAGCTGCCGGGCAGCCGGCCGGCCTTGAACAGCAGGTTGCCGCGCTCCTCGATGGTGCGCGTGGCCAGCATGTCGCGGTAGAGGCGCAGCAGGCGATCGCGGTCGAGGCCGGCCTGCGACGCGTCGGTCGCGGAACGGACGGGCTCGGCTTGGCGGATCGCGGACATGGTGCGGGCAGGATACCGGTGTGGGAGCGCTACACGCCGCGATCGGCGGCCACGTAGGTGCCTAGCCGGGCCAGGCGATCGTCCCACTCGCCCCCCGCCTGCACGATCCACGCCACCGCCTGCTCGAGCGGCTCGGGCGTGACCGTGTAGCGGGTCTCGCGCCCCTCGCGTCGCGATGCCACCAGGCCGGCGGCCGCCAGCTGCGACAGGTGCTTGGCCACGGCCTGCCGGCTGATCGGCAGCTCACGGGCCAGCTGGGTTGCGGTCGCGCCGGTTCCGCCCAGCAGCCCCAGCATGCGCCGGCGGCTGGGGTCGGCCAGCGCCGAGAAGGTGGCGCCGATCGCGTCGCTCATGCCGCCGCCAGCGCCTGCAGGTCGGTGCGGTGGGAGGGGCCGGCCAGCAGGTCGGAGAAGGCGTCGACCGTGATCAGCTCGCGCTCGATCACCGAGATCCGCGATCCGTCGCGCTCAGGAGTCACCTCGATCTCGACAGTCGAGGGCGGCCCGTCGGGCGGGGCGTACCAGACGAAGCGCAGCCGTCGCGGCGCGTCGACCTCCTCGACCACGCCGTGGCGCTCACCGCCGTCATCGCCGACAACGCGCACCGGCGCGCCCGGGGTGGGATCGAGCTCGACCCGTTCCGCGAACCACTGCTCGAGGTGCTCGGGCTCGGTCACCAGCTCCCAGGCCCGCTCGGGGTCGACCGGGACGGTGATCTGTCGTTCGACCGTGCCTTCGTCCGACATGGCTCCTCCTCGACGTGCAACTCAACGGTTGCGTATCTGTGGCAGCCGCGCTAGCATGCGCAACTCATTGGTTGCACTATACAGGAGGCGCGCCATGTCGCCCGTGATTCCTATGGTGATCGAGCAGACCGGGCGCGGCGAGCGCTCGTTCGACATCTACTCGCGGCTCTTGAACGACCGCATCATCTTCCTGGGCACGCCGGTCACCTCGGAGGTGGCGAACCTGATCGTGGCCCAGATGATCCACCTCGAATCCGACGAGCCGGAGAAGGACATCAGCCTCTACATCAACTCGCCGGGCGGCGACGTCTACGCCGGGCTGGCCATCTACGACACCATGCGCTACGTGCGCTCCGACGTGCAGACGATCTGCTTCGGGATGGCCATGTCGATGGGCGCGATCCTGCTGGCGGGAGGCACCAAGGGCAAGCGCATCGCGCTGCCCAACTCGAAGATCATGATCCACCAGGGCCACACCTCAGGCTTCGAGGGCCAGGCCACCGACGTCGAGATCCGGGCCCGAGAGATCCTGTCGCTGCAGAAGCGGATGGAGGAGATGCTGGCGTCCGACACCGGCCACACGCCGGAGCGGATCCACGACGACACCCAGCGCGACAACTTCATGGACGCCGAACAGGCCAAGGAGTACGGGCTGATTGACCGGGTGATGGACCTGCGGATCAGCAACGGCAAGCGCGCCGCCGGACTGGGCTAGAGCCCGGCGTCGCGCGCTACCTGGTCGACAGATAGACCAGGACGGCGGCACCTCCGACAGCCAGCCCGCCAAGAAATATGACCAGGGCCTGGCCGCGAGAGAAGACCATCCGTCCGCGTTGCGCTCGTTCGCCGGTCGGAAGGTGCCGGGCCAGACGGATGGCGGTGTAGATGGGCGCCACCACCAAAACCACCTCGAGAAGGATCAATCCGATCTGAGCGCCGGTGGACAGGCCGCCGGTGCAGTGGTGCGTCGTGAAGTGCTTGCCTGCGGAGTCAACGCCGGTGCCGCTCACGCACACCTCGGTGCTCGTTGGGCTCAGGGCCAGGTAGAGGGCAGGTAACAGGCCGCCGGGAACAACCAGCGTGCCGATCAGCTTGTCGCGCGACGACCAGCAGCGGGAGAGCCACAGGAACGCCAGACCGACGATCCAGCCGACGACCGGGATCACCACGCCGCCAATCAGAAGCAGGGGGATGGTGAGCCGCTCGAGCCAGCCGGCGACGGGGACGTCGATACCCAGCCGCTCTCGCTCCGCGTCCGCGATCTGCTCGGGCTCCCCCAGTCGGTCGAGCAGGGTCCGCACTTCGGCGTCTGAGGCGCCGGCAGGTAGCGTCTCGTCGATGTGCGCCTGGATCTCGCCTACGAGCTCCTCCCGCTCCCGGCGCGGCAGGTCGCGCGACGCGTCGCGTAGATCGGCCAGGTAGCCGTCGACCAGCGTGTGTCGCGTCATGGTCACGGTTTGATGATTCCGTCCACGGTGTCTCGGAACCGCGCCCACTCGCTGCTGAACGCTTCCAGCACCGACCGGCCGGACGCCGTCAGTGCGTAGTACCGACGCGGCGGCCCCTCCGACGACTCGCGCCAGGTCGTCTCGACCACTCCTTCCCTGCGCAGGCGGGAGAGCAGTGGATACAGCGTCCCCTCGGATGTCACCAGACCGTCCTTGCTGCCGAGCTCCTGAACGAGCTCGACGGCGTACCGCTCGCCGCCTCGCAGCAGCGCCAGGACGCAGAACTCGAGCACGCCTCGGCGGAGCTGCGAGGGGAGTGCTGCGGTGTCGGATGATCTGCGGTCATCTACCATGCGTCGCAAGGTACTTGGCCTAACCATACGCGCGGCGCCCGCCGGCGTCAAGCCACCGCCGCTCAGCGTCGACCCTCCGAACGGCGGTCGCGCTTAGGGTTCGTAGCGCTTCAGGATCACGCAGCCGTTATGGCCGCCCAGGCCCATCGAGTTTGACAGCGCCACCCGCACGTCGGAAGTTCGCGCCTCGTTCGGCACGTAGTCGAGGTCGCACTCCGGATCGGGCGTGCGGTAGTTGATCGTGGGCGGGATCACCCCGTGGTGGATGGTCAGGGCCGACGACAGCGCCTCGATCGCCCCGGCCGCCCCGAACAGGTGGCCGATCATCGACTTGATCGACGACACGGCCATCTCGTAGGCGTGGCCTCCGAACACGGTCTTGATCGCGAGCGTCTCGGCCGAGTCGTTGTAGGGCGTGCTGGTGCCGTGCGCGTTGATGTAGTCGACCTCCTCCGGCGCCACGCCGGATCCGGCCAGCGCCGCCCGCATCATCTCGATCACGCCCACCGACTCGGGGTGCGGCGTGGCCACGTGGTAGGCGTCGTTGGAGGCACCGTAGCCGGCCACCTCGCAGTAGATCTGGGCATCGCGCCGCTGCGCGTGCTCGAGCTCCTCAACCATCACCACGGCCGCCCCCTCGGCCATCACGAAGCCCGACCTGGTCGCGTCGAACGGCCGTGACGCGGCGGCCGGGTCGTCGCGCCCGTCAGCCAGCGCCCGCATGGAGCAGAACCCGGCCAGGATCAGGGGTACGATTGCCGACTCGGTGCCGCCGGCCAGGATCGCATCGGCCTGGCCGCGTTTGACGACCTCCGCGGCATCGCCGATCGCATGCGTCCCGCTCGCACACGCCGACACGATCGCGTAGTTGGCCCCGCGCCAGCCCAGCTGTGTGGCCACGTGGCTGGTGGTCGTGTCGACCAGCATGTTCGGCAGCCAGTGCGGCGACACCCGCTCGCGTCCGCGCTGCTCGAGCACCTTCTGCTGCTCGAGCACCTGCGGGAGCCCGCCCACCGCGCTGCCGATGATCACCCCGGCCCGCGACGGGTCGATGTCCTCGAGCCCGGAGTCGCGCGCGGCCTCCATCGCCGCGCGGACCCCAAAGTGCACATTCGGGCCGGTCTTGCGCGCCTCCTTGACCGACATCGCCTCGGTCGGGTCGAAGTCCTTCACCTGCGCCGCGATGTTCACGGGATACTCGCTGGCGTCGAAGCTGCTGATCACGTCGACGCCGCTGACACCAGCCACCAGGTTCGCCCAGGTGGTGGGGACGTCGTTGCCGACCGGTGTGACCGCACCCAGGCCGGTGATTACCGCACGCCGCATTGTGGCGTAAGACGGCCGGTTGCCCGCACGGGTTGCGTCGCTCAGAGCCGGATCTGACCGTCGCCGACCACGACGTACTTGGTGGTGGTGAGCTCCTCGAGCCCCAGCGGCCCGCGCGCATGCAGCCGGTTGGTGGAGATGCCGATCTCGGCGCCCATGCCGTACACCGCGCCGTCGGTGAAGCGGGTGGATGCGTTCACGTAGACGGCGGCCGCGTCCACCTCGCGCGTGAAGCGCTCGGCCGCGGCGGAGTCCTCGGTCACGATCGCCTCGGAGTGCCCGGTGCCGTAGCGGTCGATGTGCTCCAGCGCCTGATCGAGATCATCGACCACGCGCAGCGCGATCTTCATGTCGAGGAACTCGGTCGCCCAGGCGGTCTCGCCACCCAGCACCTCGACGCCCTCCGCCGCCAGTGCCTCGGTCAGCCGGCCGACCAGGTGCTCCTGGTCGCGGTGCACCAGCACCGTCTCGGCGGCGTTGCACACGCCCGGCCGCTGCACCTTGGCGTTGACCGTTATGGCGATGGCCTTGGCCGGGTCGGCCGCGGCGTCGACGTAGACATGGCAGTTGCCGCCGGCCGCAGCCAGCACCGGAATCCGCGACGTCTCGAGCAGGAACGTCTTGAGCTCCTCACCACCGCGGGGGATCACCACGTCGGCCGCTGTGGGATCGGCCAGCAGGCTGTTCAGCTCGGCGCGGTCGGTGCCCAGCAGCTGCACGGAGTCGGCCGGCAGGCCGGCCGCGGACAGCGTCTCGCGCATCAGGTCGGCCAGCGCCCGGTTGGTGTGCTCGGCGAGGCGCGAGCCTCGCAGAATGCAGGCGTTGCCGGCCTTCAGGCACAGCATGGCAGCGTCCACGGTCACGTTCGGCCGGGCTTCATAGACGATCAGAACGACACCCAGCGGTACCCGCAGCTTGGTCAGGCGCAGACCGTTCTCGAGCGTCTCGGTGCGCAGCACCGCGCCGGAGGGGTCGGGGAGCGCGGCGATGTCGAGCACAGCGGCGGCCAGCGCATCGGTGCGGGGGTCATCCAGCGTCAGCCGGTCGCGGATCGCCGGACGCTCGCCCTCGGACGCTGCCAGGTCGAGCCGGTTGGCCGCGACCAGCTCGTCGCGGCGCTCCCCGATCGCGGCCGCCACCGCCGCCAGCGCTTCGTCCTTCTCGGGACGGCCAAGCGGTGCCAGCGCTCGCGCCGCCTCGCGCGCTCGCGCGGCCACTCGCGGTGATGTTGTGGTGCTGCTCACAGCACCACAAGGTTATCGCGGTGCACCGCTTCATCCACCCCGCGTGTGCCGATCAGCTGCCGGAGTTCGGCGGCCGAGTACCGGGAGATGCCCATGGCGAACGGCTCGCCCGACCGGCAGATATGCACCGCATCGCCCGCCGCGAAGGTGCCTTCCACCGCCAGCAGGCCCACCGCCAGCAGGCTGGTGCCGTTCTCGACAACCGCGCGCCGAGCACCCGCGTCCACCTCGAGACGCCCGTGCACTGGCTTGCCGTAGCGCACCCACAGCTTGTAAGCGGAGAGCGGGCGCGGGTCGGGCTTGAAGCGGGTGCCGCCGCCGCCACCGGCCGCCGCCGTCGCCAGCGCGCCGGGCCGGTGACCCGAAGCGATCACGGCCGCCACGCCACCGGTGCTGGCCATCTCGGCCGCGACCAGCTTCGAGCGCATCCCGCCCGACCCCCAGGAGCTACGGGCGCCGTCCAGCTCGAGCCGCGCCAGCAGCCGGTGGTCGTCCACCTCGGCGATCGGCACGGCGCCGGGCCGCCGCGGATCGCGGTCGTGCAGGCCGTCGATGTCGGTCAGCAGCACCAGCAGGCGCGCCTTCAGCAGCACAGCCACCTGGGCCGCCAGGGCGTCGTTGTCACCGAAGGTGATCTCGTCGGTCGCGGTCGAGTCGTTCTCGTTGACGACCGGCACCCTGCCCCAGCGAAGCAGCGTCTCCAGCGTGCGCCGCGCGTTCAGGTAGCCGTCGCGGCGGTGGATGTCGCCGACCGTGAGCAACACCTGGGCACACCGCAGGTCGTTGCGGCCGAGCGCCGCCTCCCAGCGGCGCAGCAGCAGCGACTGGCCGATCGCGGACGCCGCCTGCAGCTCGGGCAGGCGCCGCGACCGCTGCTCGCGTCCCAGCGAGCCCAGGCCCATCGCGATCGCCCCAGAGCTGACCACCACCACCGGCGTGCCGGCGGCGGTCAGCGCGGCCACGTCGGTGGCCACCTGGGCGAACACGCGCGGGCGGGCGCGGCCCCTGGCATCGACCAGGGTGCCCGATCCGATCTTTACGACGACGGCGCCGCGGCTCATCGGCGGCAGGATACGGCCGCCACCCCGCGCCTCTGGCGCGATAGCGCACGTGCGATAGACTACGGGCATGTCGAGCCAGCCCCACGCCCAGAGGCAGCGACTGACCGCCCAGACGCTCGAGCGGATGCGCGACGGGATACGCAAGCGATCGGAGGCGATCGGCCGCGATCACGAGCGCCGCTTCGCCGACGTGGGGCGCATGGTTGCCCGCAACCGGCAGGAGCGGGGAATGAGCCAGCAGGAGCTCGCGATCCTGTGCGGCACCACCCAGTCGGCGATCGCCCGCCTCGAGCGTGGCGGCCGACCGCCCAAGCTTGACACGTTGATGCGGATCGCGGACGCCCTCGACGCCGAGCTGCTGCTCGAGATGCGCCTGCGCGACGCGACCACCGACTAGGGAGGACGGCTCCATGGGAGTGACGTTGCGCGACTTCATGACCAGCGACGACGTGCTGACGGTCGCGGCGGAAACATCGCTCCGGGAGGCGGCGCGGGTCATGCGTGGCCGCAACGTGGGCGCCGCCGTGGTGGTGGACGGTGACCGCATCGCGGGCATCTTCACCGAGCGCGACCTGCTGCGCGCGGTCGCCGACGGCGATCAGCCCGACGAGGGCCTGGTGCAGACCTACATGACACCCGACCCGATGACGCTGCCCTCCGACCACGCGCCCAGCGAGGCCGCCCAGATCATGAGCGAGCGCCGGTTCCGCCACATCCCCGTGGTCGACGATGGCCGGCTCGTGGGCATCGTCAGCATCCGCGACCTTGTCGGGGCGGGCCTGCAGATGCTGCCCGACGACGCGCACGTCGGCAGCGACTTTCCCTGAGGAACACGGCTTCGGCCCACGCTTTCGGGGGATCGCAAGGCGCACGCCAACGCCGCATGCTGTGAACACGTGCTCCCCTGCCCGGCTCCTCGGATCGCAGCGACATACCGGCCCTGCCGGTTCGTGCGGGCCCGTGGTCCGGCCGGGAAGCATCTCGCGGCTCAGGGCGGCGTCGTCCACCTGCCATGCTCCGCGGCGTTCTGGGACGACGCCGCGCTGCGACTCAGGTGAGGGCGTAGGCCCCGCCCGTCTGGCGGCGCCGCCCGGGTCCGCATCCCACCATCCCAAACCGAGCGTGCGGGACGTGCGTACTGCGGTACGTGACCTACGTTGCCACAAGAGGACTGCCGCTCAGCGCCGCCGTTCCCGTTGCGGCTAGGCTGGTTGCCGTGGACCTGTCCGCTCTGAGCGACGAGGATCTGCTGGAACTGGTTGCGGAACGACGTGACGGAGAGGCCTTCGAGGTGCTCTACCGCCGCTACTCACGCGCCGTGTACGCGGTCGTGCGTCGGATGATCGGCGATCCCGGCCGCAGCGAGGACGTGGTGCAGGAGGCGTTTGCCTCGGTCTGGCGGGCCGCCCGCGGCTATCGCCGTGAGCGCGGCTCCGGTGCCGGCTGGATGTTCGCCATCTCACGCAACGCGGCCGCTGACGCCCTACGCGCACGCAGGCCCGTGGCCGTCGGCGATCTGCCCGACCAGGCCGATCCTGGTCTCGGCCCCGAGGAGCGGACGGCGGCCGGCCTGGAGGCGTTCAAGGTGCATGCGGCCGTCGACTCGCTCCCGGAGCGGGAGCGCGAGGTGATCGAGTTGGCATACTTCAGCGGTCTGTCCCAAAGCGAGGTGGCTGAGCAGCTGTCGCTCCCGCTGGGCACTGTCAAGACGCGCACGCGCAGCGGCCTGGCGCGCCTGGCCGAGCGGCTTGCCGATGAACGGGTGGTGTCATGAGCGAGGAGCGGTACATCAGCGAGATCGAAGAGCGGCTGCGCGAGGCGGGTGCGCCTCCGACGCCGCCCGGCCACCTGCACGCGATCGCTCGCGCCGAGGCGCTCGGTCCGCCCGATGTCGTCCGCATCCGGTCGACGGTTCGGCCCAGCAGCCGGGTTGGCCGGCTGGTGCTGGCCGCCGCCGTCCTCACTGCCTCGGCCGCAGCCGCGCTGGTGATCGGCGTGGGCGGCAGCGGTTTTCACGTCGACCGCTCAGTGAACCTGCAGGGTGCAGGCCGCGTCACATCGGCCAGTGCGGTCGTCGACATCGGCTCGTCCGGCGGTCCTGTGCGCGGCGTCCAGATGCATGTGAGCGGCCTGCCGCCTGCGCCCAAGGGCGGTTACTACGAGCTGTGGATGCAGGATGGCTCGAGCGAGCCGACGGGTCTGGTCGCCTTCGATACGTCGGGCAGCGGCAGCGTGGTGGCGAACACCACCATTCCCAAGGACATGCCGTGGACGAAGTGCTGGGTCACGCTCGAGCGTGCTGACGGCAGCCGCACGACCGTGATGACGCTCGCCTAGCGTCGACGTTCGAGCTTCCCCTGGTACGTCAGTCCGGGGCCGGGCATACCCGAAAGGGTGTGGCGCCGGCACGCGCCCGTCCCCCATATGAGAGGTGCGGTGTACCCCTCCCCCAAGGAGATGTACATGAAAAACCGACTGACAAGGTCGGCATACTTGCTGGCTCTGCTCGCCGCCTTCGTGGTGGCATCGGGGGCAGGTCA
Source organism: Gaiellales bacterium (assembly GCA_045806525.1). GTDB lineage: Bacteria > Actinomycetota > Thermoleophilia > Gaiellales > JAICJC01 > JAICYJ01. The sequence continues at coordinate 35,037 of JBJMJD010000095.1, forward strand.
CAAGTTCGGCTCGTAAGCAGCGCGAAACGCTCCGGCGAGGCTCATCCTGAAACGGCTGGGTCTCGTCGGCGTTTACGGACTCGTTTACGGCTTTGGTAGCCGCCTGCGGATGCCGATATCTGCCGTGCACGCGCGCCGCCGGTGCCGCACTCCCCGAATCGTCCCGTGAACCGCTCGCTCCGCATCTACATCTACGCGATCTCGTCCCTGTTCTGGCTGGGCCTGCTCGCCGCGCTCATGACCGGCGCACTCGGCAGCCTGCACCCCACGCAACTGGCCCCGCTGCTCGGGCTGGCGATCGCGGTCGAGGCGATCGGCGTCCGCAAGCAGGACAACACGATCGGATTCTCGGCGGTCGCGCATCTGGCCGCTGCCGTCCTGTTCGGCCCGGTGGCCGCGGCATCGATCGCGGCCGTCGCAGTGGTGCTGGTCGACGGGGTCCGCTCACGCCGCACCCACTTCATCCTGCTCAACTCGGCCATGTTCGGCACGGCCGCCTGGACGGCCGGCCTCGCCTACGAGGCCACGGGCGGCACGGTAGGCACGGTCGTGCCCTCCAACGTGCTGCCGCTGGTGGCGCTGGTGGCAACGCGCCTGGTCGTCAACGAGGCGATCTTCTCGGGTGCCGTCTCGATGATGCACGCCTCGTTCCGCCGGGCGCTCCGCGACAACCTCCGTGACTCGTTCGGCCAGAGCATCGGCGAGGGCTGCCTGGGCGTGCTGCTGGCCTACGGCTACAACCGCGAGCGCTGGGCGATGCTGCCCTACCTGGTGCCGCTGCTGGCCGCGCTCTACAAGGCGCAGGCCAGCTACGAGCGCCTGAAGAGCGAGACGAAGGACGCGCTTGACGCACTGGCCGCGGTCGTCGACGAGCGCGACCCGCTCACCACCCAGCACTCCGAGCGGGTGGCGGCGCTGGTCGACCGCTTCAGCGGCGCCATCGGGCTGCCCGATCGCGAGTCCCGCCGCCTGGTCGATGCAGCCCGCCTTCACGACCTCGGCAAGGTCGCGATCGACGTCGCCACGCTGTCCAAGGAGGGCAGGCTGACCGACCAGGAGATGCGCGCGATCCGCAGCCACCCGCGGCTGTCCGCACGGCTGCTGTCGCCGTTCGGCTTCGCCGAGCAGATCTCGCTCTACGCCGAGCTGCATCACGAACGCTACGACGGTCGCGGCTACTACGCCGTGTCCCAGAGCGAGATCCCGGTCGAGGCGCACGTGCTGATCGCGGCCGACAGCTATGACGCGATGACCTCCAAGCGGGCGTACCGCCCAGCGCTGACGCCGCAGGAGGCGGTTGCCGAGCTGCGGGACAAGGCCGGCAGCCAGTTCCACCCGTTGGTGGCGACGGCGTTCGCAGCCGTGATCGAAGGTCGCGACCCGAACGAGGTGATGGGCCGCTCGCAGGTGAGCACGCTGCGCGACGAGTTCTCGAGGATGACCACGGTACCGTGGCCGGACATGGCGGCCGTTGTCAGCCCCGGTGCCGTCACGGTCACGCTGGCGGCGCTGACGCTGGTGGCGTTCGGCGTGCCCGGGCTGCCGTCGTGGCCAGCGCCGATGCTGGCCGCGGGGGCGGTGCTGGCGTCGGCCTGGGCCTTGATAGCCGGCGTATCGGAGCGGCGCCGGACCGCGGCGGCGCTCGCCGTGATCGGCGGCGGCGGCTCGCCGGACGCGGCGCTGGCGGCGGCAGGACTGCCCTGCTGGGCCGTGTGGCTGCGGTTCCAGCCGCAGCTGTTCGAGTACCAGGCGCTTGCGGGTGCGGCGATCGGCGGCGAGCAGCTGCGCGAGCTGTGCACGCGGGCGCTGCGACCGGGCGTCCGTGGATGCAGCGGTCGGCTGGCGTCCGGTACCTGGATCGAGATCACAGACGGCGACCATCCGCTGCGGCTGGCGGTCGGAAGCGAGCGGCCGCTTTCGCGGCTGGAATCGCGGCTGGTGCGCGTGGTCGCCGATCACGTGCGGGCTGACGTCGCGGAGGAGCTGCCGCCCGATCCGCTGCGGATCACCGGCGATCAGCGCCGCACCAGCGGGGCCTGGCAGCCGGCGGTGATCGTGGTCGAGCTGAAGGTGTTCGAAAACGTTCGGGTGGTGGCCGGCCAGCTCTCCGCCGAGCGCGTCGTGTCGGAGGCGCGGGTGCGCCTGGATGCGCTGCTGCGGGAGGGCGACCTGCTGGCGCTGCTGTCGGAGGATCGCTTCGGCATCGTGATCGGTGTCACCGAGCCCTCGCAGGTGGAAGCGGTCTGCCGTCGCATCCAGGATGCGCTCGCGGATCTGCCGGTGCCGCGGCGGGCGGATCGGGTGGAGGCGGTGATCCGGACGCCTTCGCAGGGCGAGACGGCTGCCGACCGGCAGCTGTCGCAGCTCATCGCGAGCTATACCTACGGCTCGCGCAAGGCCGGCTGACGTGGTCGTCGGCCTCGCGTTCGTGATGGGCCTGGCGGTGGCATGGGCACTGGGCGCGAACCCCGCACGCCTCGCGGACGTGCGCTTCCGCGGCTCGGGGCTCGTGTTCGCCGCGCTGGCCATCCAGATCGCGATCTACACGTCGCTGAACGCGCACGTGCCGTCGGCGTGGGACGCGCCGCTGCACGTGCTCAGCTACCTGCTGCTGATCGGCTTCCTGCTGCTGAACGTGGGTGTGCCGGCGTTCTGGCTGGTCGGCTTCGGACTGCTCTCGAACGTGGCCGTCATCTTCAGCAACGGCGGGCGCATGCCGGTGTCGGGCGAGGCGTGGCAGGCGGCCGGCAAGTCACTGTCGGCGTTCAACGGCCAGGGCATCTCCGACAACAACGTGCTCGCCACCTCGGACACGCACCTGCGTTGGCTGAGCGACATCTTCGCCGTGCCGGCTCAGGTGCCGCTGGCGAGTGTGCTCTCGATCGGCGACGTGATGATGGTGATCGGCATGGTCGCGTTCGTGTACCGGTCGTGCACGGCCGCCACCGGCACCAGCACGATGCAGGTGCTGCAGCCGCTGCGGTCGGCAGCGTTCCGGCGCGTGGTCGCAGGCCGGCTGGTATCGAGCGTGGGCGACTGGCTGACGCAGGCAGCTTGCGTGACCTGGATCTACGAGAGCACACGCTCCGTCGGTCTCGTCAGTGCGTTTCTGGCCACGCGGATGGCGGGCTACGCGCTGGGCGGCATCATCTCGGCGCCGATGCTCGACCGCATCCCCGGCTTCAAGGCGTTGTCGGTGGTGGAGACGATGCGTGGCGGCTGCACGCTGGCGATGATCCCGTTCGCCGCGGCCGGCCAGATCTGGCCCGTGGTGCTGCTGGGGGCGTTGTCGGCGATGATGTCGTCTGCGACCAGCCCCACCGCGCAGGGGCTGATACCCGACGTGCTGCCGGCCGAGCAGCTGCAGGCCGGCAACGCGATCCACCAGATGGCGCGCAGCCTCACGTCGGTGGTGGGTGCGCTCGTCGGCGGGTTCGCGGTGGCCGAGTTCAGCATCCAGGTGGCGCTGGCGGTCGACCTGGCCACCTTCTGCGTGGCCGCGATGCTGTACCGGCGGTTCGCCAGGCGCGCTGGGCCGGAGTCGCAGCCGCGGGCCGAGCCCGGCTCGCGCGTGTCGCGCCGCGACCTGCTGCGGGCGATCCTGCTGAACCGGGTGGTGTTCGGGCTGGCCGCGTCGTTCACGCTGGTGACGCTCGCGATCGGCATCATGAACTCCGACGTTTCACGGGCCTTCGACGACCAGCTGGGCAACAGCCATGCCTACGGCTACATCCTGGCGGTGATCAGCGCCGGCTACGTCTGCAGCGAGATCCTGACCGGCTACATGCGAAGCCAGAGCGTTGCGCGGCGATCGGTGGGTCTGGCGTTCCTGGCGTCAGGCGCAGCCGCGTTCGTGTTGTCCTACGCGACGACAGTGCCGATCGCGTACCTGGCGCTGTTCCTGTTCGGGGCGGCGGACGGCGTCACGGAGGTGGTGCGAGACAGCCTGATCCAGCTGAACACGCAGCGCAGCGTGCGCAGCGGCGTCTTCGCCGTGGTCAACTCGGTGCAGACCGTCGGCATGATCATCGGCCTTGCGGTGGCGCCGCTCGTGGCGCACAGGTTCACCAGCGGCACCAGCCTTCGGATCGTGGCGCTGGGTTGCGTGACCAGCGGGTTGCTGGCCGCAGTCTGCCTGGTCGGCCGTGGGGGCGGCGCCGGCGAGACGCTGTATGCGGTGGCGGCGGGTGCGCCCGCCGGCGAGCTGGGGGCGGGCGTGGCCGGATTCGAGCTGCGTGATCGCGACGGGGCTGAGGTGGCGCTGGCTGAGCTGACCGCGAAAGGGCCGGCCGTGCTGGTGCTGGCCGGGCAGCGAGGCGGAGACGACGAGCGGGTCGCGATGCTGGGCGAGCTCGCGGAAGGCTTGCCCGCGGGTGTGCGCCTGGGGGTGGTGTCCAGGCGCGGGTCACCGCTGGGCGATCAGGCCCAGGCAGCGCCCGTCGCCGACTGGCTGCGCGACCCGGACGGCGCCTGCTTCGCGGCGCTGGGCGTGGCCTGCGGTCGCCGGTCGGTGGACGCGGGCGTCTTCGTGATAGACGGGGAAGGTGTGCTGCGGCTGGCCTACCGGACGAGCAGCACGGAGGAGTGGATCCCGGCCGCGTTCGTGCTGTCGCGGGTGCGCCGTCTGCTGCCGGCCAAGCCCGACATCCGTGTTCTGCGAACGCAGCTCGGCGTTGCCGAAGCGCCCGTCCCGCACGGCTCAGACCAGGCCTGACGCTCGATATACTGAGCATTCGCGGGGCTATAGCTCAGTTGGGAGAGCGCCTGGATCGCACCCAGGAGGTCAGCGGTTCGAATCCGCTTAGCTCCATCCCTTGGTTAGGCCGTTCGCCGGTTGGACGAGGCTGATGCCAGCGCCGATGACACGCTGGTGGCACGCTAGATCTCCGATTGCGCTGCGAATGCGCCCAGCAGGGCGAGGTTGCGCGTGTCGGTTTCTGGAAGGAAGCGAACGTGTGGCGCAGTTGGTATGGCTCGATCACCTGTGCCGAGGTTGGTTGTACGCGCACGCCTCGGTAGCACCTTGAGATCTGCGTGCTCCTGCCGGCCGTAACAGCTCGACGCATGGTGTTGCTGCACCGAGGACGGTTGACCGAGGCGGACAACGGTCAATCTGGAGAGTGGCGGCTTTCTTGGTGCCGGGGCAGTCCGTCGTCGGGGATCGGCTCCCAAGGTGCGGCGGAGGCGACGAACTGGCGGACGCTTGGCCGGATCCCTGGATCGCGGTCGAATGTTCCCATGCGGATGCCGATTGGATCGGCGTGGTTGGGGTTGCGGCCAAACAGCGAAGAGCCACAATCGCCGCAGAACCATTTCTCCCCACCGCCGTCGGGTTTCCAGGCTCGCAGCTTGTCCTCGCCGGCGACGATCTGAAACGTGCCGGATGCGGGATGGGCGCTGGCCGACGCTGCAGTTCCGCTGCGACGCTGGCAACGGTTGCAGTGGCAATAGCTGGCCGCGACCAACGGCTCGCTCACCTCGAACCTGACGGCACCGCAGTTGCAGCCACCCGTGAGCGGAAATTCGTTCATCGAGAGGCCTAGGGTACCGCGTCGCGAAGGTGCGAACCGAACGCGCCTTCCGCCGGGGGACCAGTTGGAGCATCGCCCCTGGGCGGAGAAAGTCACGCGGCCGGTCGCCGTTTCAGGTAACCCCCCAGCGGTCCGCAGCGCGGGCGTGCAGGACGCGTGGGCTCATCGTGGCGACAAACGGAGCGGCGACGGCGCTCGCGTTCTATCCTCGACCAGTGCATAGAGGGGAAGAGATCGCCGTGCGGGCAGCCGACCTGCGCGACGTCGATTGGCTCACCCAGAACGATGGGCACCTCGACGCCACGACGCTGGCTGCGAAGGTTGAGAACGTCGAGATGCTCGTGGCCGAGGTAGGTGGCGAGAAGGCTGGTCTCCTCCGGTTCGACCGACTTTGGTCTCAGGTGCCCTTCGTCGCGCAAGTGCGAGTGGCGGAGGGCTTTCGCCGCACAGGAGTGGGCCGGGCGCTGATGCAAGCGCTTGCCGACGCCGAGCGCAGCAGGAACACGCCGTTCATTCTGAGTTCGGCCACTGGCGACGAAACGGAGCCACAGGCGTGGCACCGGGCTATCGGGTTCGAAGAGTGTGGCGAGCTGTCTGGCATCAACGCCAATGGCGCATCGGAAGTCGTTTTCCGATTGTCCCTGTGAGCGGGCTCCTCTTGAGTCTGTCCCAACCAGGCGGTGCCACGGTGCCAGAAGGGACTGCTGTGTTCGAACCCGGTATTGAGCTCGACGTGCCCGCCGGCCAGCGCATCGAGGTCGTGTTTGTGCAACGCACGTCGGACCGCATCGGTGCAGCAGGCACCCGGATCGGTGCCCTAGTCCGTGCGGGCCTCGTCCAGTGCCACGGTCGCGAGCAGTTCGATCACACGGACGGCCGGCGAGCCTTGGGCGGGCTCGCCGGCCGTCTTCCATCAGGGCGCGTCTAGCCTTGGTGGACGTGCACCACGACGTCGTCGAAGTGATTCCCCGACAGGCTGGCGTGTGCGTTCTGCGTCCAGATGCCGAAGTCGACATCGCTGAGCCAGTTGCCTGAGATGACCGTGCCCGTGATCGGCACGACCGCGCTGAAGATCAGCACGTCGGCGGTGCGTGACACGCCGGCGTCGGGGTCGCCACCACGGTTGTTGTTGCTGAGCGTGCTTGCGATCAAGCGGTTGCCGTCACGTCCTGGTTGGGCGCGTGGCAGTTTGCAGCAAACGGCGGCCAGATCCCTTTCTGTCCTGAGGCTGGGATCCGCGACCATGGCTGACAAACTCAGCTGCGCGGCTTCCCTGACGCGCTCGAGCGGCTACGTGCCGCCGAATCCTCCGAGAACCGCATCGAGACACGACATTCCGCTGATGGAGGCGGTGACGTGGGCGTCGCAGATCAACCAGCGCGACTGCGACGCGGTGCCCGCGCAACGCTGGCCAGCATCTGTCGGCATCGCTCCCAGCGAAGGCGTGCATCACCGCGGCATCACGGGCACGTTCACTGCTGAAGGCGTCGCGGTCGTGCGTCACCGGTGCATTCTGGGTTCTTCAGAACCGGTGGCGGGTCTGGCCGAAGGTGCCTTTGGTGAACGAGAGCACCTTCACAGGTTTCACCGAGAACACAAGGATCTCGCCGCTCCCACCGCCGTGCCGGAACCCGCCGTCGTGCACGTCGTAGTGCCAGCGCCCATCCCACTTCGTCGCCCACGTCTCTGCGAGATGTTCGAGGACGCTGTTGTCTGTCACCTGGACGGCCTCGCCCTCGACCACGACGTCGAGCCCTCGCTCCCACTCGCTGCAGCCGGTCGTCAGTGTCACGTTCTTGTTGCCTCTCAGGTTCACGGCCTTCTGCTCGCCGGGGCCAGTTGCGAAATAGATCGCGTCCTCGAGCCAGACGGCGACGAGTGGCGTCACATGCGGTCGACCGTCCGCTCGGACGGTCGAGATCCAAAACATCTCGGCCCGCTCGAGCGCGCGGCGGGTCTCTTCCCAGTCGGTCGCGACGGCGCTTTGCTCGCTGAATCGAGCGTCGAGCTCTGTCACTGGCTGCTTCATCGGGGTCTCCTTTCGATCCGTCAGCGGGCCCACATGTCTCCCGTCGGTGGGTCACTGGAGCCACACGGAGCCGCAGACCCTGACGACTCCTTTGGGGACTCGTCTCGTGCCATGTGTCGCGGCGCGGCGGGTAGTTGCACCGTGACGCGGAGCCCGCCGGCGGCCCGGGGGGTGAGGGTCAGGGTCCCGTCGTGTGCCTGGGTGATGCTCTTGACGATTGCCAGGCCGAGGCCGACCCCTGCGTGATCGGCGCGGATGCGTTCGGTATTGCGAAGAAACGGCTCGGGAAGTGTGGAGATCGCCTGTCGGCTGAGCTTCTGGCC